>MNDE01000084.1 GCA_001914785.1 Acidobacteria bacterium 13_2_20CM_57_17
AACATTTACCAGGGCGTTCCCGTTGATGCGACGCTGGCCGTACGTTCGAGCCGTGACGCGACTTTGCTCGCTTTGCCCATCCAGCAAGTCGTTCAGCAGCTTGACCGGGAGCTGGCTGTCTCCGACATCCTGACCATGGACCAGATCATTGGGAAATCCACGCTGGACAGCAGTTTCGACGCAACGCTGCTGCTCGCCTTCGCCGTGCTGTCGCTGGTGCTGGCCGCCGTTGGACTGTTCGGTGTCCTTTCTTACATCGTTGCGCAGCGCACCGCGGAAATTGGCATCCGCATCGCGCTCGGCGCGCAGCGGGAAACAGTGCTCAGCCTGGTGTTACTGGATGGGTTACGCCCTGCCTTTTTCGGACTCGCATTTGGCGTGGCTGCCAGTGTCGGTGCGGCGCAGTTGATTCGTTCCATGTTGTATGGAATCAGCCCGCTTGATCCCTCTGTATTTGTATCTGTAATGGTCATGCTGTTATTGGTGGCTGCCGCGGCATGCTTGGTTCCAGCCTGGCGCGCCTCGCGGCTAGATCTCACAGCCGCTCTGCGCGCGGAATAGGAATACTAAACCCTACCTGGCCAGAGCGGTTGACAGTGAATAGCAAAGAGTTGATGGCGAAGACTCCTAAAGAATCTACTTGCAAGGAATCGGCTCTTAGGCAAACCGGACCTAGCGTTCGTCGCCGAAACGCTTGATGTCTTCGGGGCCTTCTTTCAGTTGGCCGACGTTGCGGCCTTGGACTTGTTCGCGAATCTGGGCAACGATGTCGGGATTGGCTAGAGTAGTGATATCGCCGGTGTCCATCTGGTTGGAGATGGCGGCGAGGACACGGCGCATGATTTTGCCAGAGCGCGTCTTAGGCATGTCCGGCACGATGTGGACGGTCTTCGGCCGCGCGATTTTGCCGATCATCGTTTCAATCGTGGAGACGACTTTGTCCTGGATGGCTTTGGTCGTCGGAACGCCTGGCTTCAGCGAAATGTAGACGACGGGGACGCGGCCTTTGACTTCGTCCACCACAGGAACCACGGCGGCTTCGGAAACTTCCCCAATCGTGAGGCACGCGGATTCGACTTCCTTGGTGCCGAGGCGGTGGCCGGCGACATTGATGACGTCATCCACGCGGCCGAGGATGCGATAGTAACCGTCGGCGGAGAGCACGGCCCCATCCGCGGCGTAGTAGGGCCAATCGCACCAGTTCTTGCTTTTCGGATTTTTGTTGTACTTTTTGTAATACTGATTGACGAATCTCTGCGGGTCGCCCCAAATGGTCTGCATAATGCCCGGCCAGGGATTGCGAATGCAGATGTTGCCGGCATTGCCCGAGCCGGCCTTCACTTCCTTGCCTTCTTCGTCCCAAATGATCGGGTAAATGCCGAGGACCGCGGGGCCAGCGCTGCCGGGCTTCATGGGATCGAGAGCAGGCTTGGTGCTGCACAAAAAGCCGCCCGTTTCCGTCTGCCACCAGGTGTCGACGATGACAGCTTTGCCTTTACCAACGACGTCGTAATACCACTTCCACACTTCCGGCTCGATCGGTTCGCCGACCGTGGTCATATGCTTGAATTTGTAGCTGTAATTTTTCGGCTCGTGGAAGCCCGCTTTGCGCAGCATGCGGATGGCGGTGGGTGAAGTGTGAAAAATGTTGACGTCCAGCCGTTCCGCGATGCGCCAGGGACGCCCAGCATCGGGATATTGCGGGACGCCTTCGTAGAGGACGCTGGTAGCAGCGAGCGCCAGCGGGCCGTAGACGATGTAGGAGTGCCCGGTGATCCAGCCGATGTCCGCCATACACCAATAAACGTCCTCGGGGTGAATGTCCTGGTAATACTTGGCCGTGCCGGTGACGTAAGCGAGATAACCGCCGGTGCGGTGCTGGCAGCCCTTGGGCTTGCCGGTGGTGCCGCTGGTGTACATCAGGAAGAGCGGAGCTTCGGCGTCCTGTGAGACGGGCTCGACGATGCGGTTGCGATATTCTTTCAACGCTTCATCGACGAAAAAGTCGCGGCCCATGATCATGGGCGTTTCAGAAGAATATTTTCCGGGATGGCGCTTCCACACTAAAACCTTTTCGATCTCCTGGCCCTCTTTCGTCGCGGTTTTCACGGCGATGTCCGCGCTGGCTTTGTGATCCACCCACTTGCCATTGCGGCTGTAGCCGTCGGCATAAATGAGTACGCGGCTGCCGGAGTCGGCAGCGCGCAGTCCGCAGGCTTCGCCGCTGAATCCGCCGAAAACTACCGAATGCACGACGCCAAGCCGCGCGCAGGCCAGCATGGTGATGGGCAACTCCGGAATCATCGGCATGTGAATGGTGACGCGGTCGCCGGTTTTCAGTCCGGCGAAATCGCGAAGCATCGCGGCAACTTCGTTTACGCGCTTGTACAGTTCCTGGTAGGTGATGACGACGGGAGACTCCGTCTCCGGTTCCGGAACGAAGATCAAGGCCGCTTTGTTCTTGTGCTTCGCGAGGTGGCGGTCCACGCAGTTGTAGCAGGCGTTGAGCTTGCCCCCAACGAACCATTTCCAGAAAGGAGGATTGCTGGCGTCGAGCGTCTTGCGCCAGGGCTTTTCCCAATCAAGGAGGGAGGCGTAGTGATCGAAGCATTCCGGAAAATTCTTTTCGCTGAATTTCTTGACTAAGGCAGGATCGGCAAGATTCGCCTGGGCGGTGAATTCCTTGGGAGGGCGGAAGTATTCTTCTTCCTTCCAGTGGACGGCGATTTGCGCTTCGGTGAGCTTTTGCTTGCCCTTCGGTTCTTTGGCATTGAGCTTTGGTCGAGCGGTGGCCACGGCGGCAACTCCCCTTCGAAGAATGAATTCGATTGTTACGCAACAACGAGGGACAGCGTGATGCAGGCAAGCCTAGATACCCGTTCAGCTTGCCTGCCAAAAATGATGCTACCGCGCACGTGCGGGAGTCAATCGCCAGAAGCCGGCGCTGGGTGGCCGCCGACTTCGTCCCAGATCCGGTGTCCGTGCGTTTCCTTCAAGAAGATAGACCCGACCACAAACGTTACCGCGGCCACAGTCATCGGATACCACAGACCCGCATAGATATTGCCGGTGGCCTCACACATATAGATGCCTACCAACGGCACCAGCCCGCCAAAGACTCCGTTACCTATGTGATATGGCAACGAGAATGCCGAGTACCTAATCTTTGCCGGATATGCTTCCACGAGATAGGCGGCGATGGGCCCGTAAACCATCGTGACGTAGAGGACCTGCACGAAAACCAGAAGCGTCAGCAATGGCACGTTGGGATTCGGCGCAACCGGAGCAGGAACCTGTTTCCCGCTTGCATCTATGGTCAGAGGCGTCAAAGTCGGGGCGCCAGTGACTGCGTTCCTTTGGGACTTGAACGTTACTACGTTATTGCCCGCCGCGTTCTGCATAGCGTGGTAGATGGGGTAATAAGTGACCACCGCGAGCAGACAACCGGCCATGATGATCTTCTTGCGCCCTATTTTGTCGGAAAGCGCTCCAAAAACCGTAAAGAAAGGCATGCCGAAGAGCATGGCGAGTGCCACGATGACAAAGCCAGTGCGCAGACTCACCCTCAAAATCGACTGAAGATAGAACAATGCGTAGTATTGGCCTGTGTACCAGACCACCCCCTGTCCCGCCGTCGCCCCCAGCAGTGAAACCAGGAAGAGTCTGAAGTTTGGCCATTGCGTGAAAGCTTCCTTAAGCGGCTTCGCCGAGCTCATGCCCGTCGACTTGATCTGGGAGAAAATGGGCGATTCCTTCATCTTAAGACGGATGTAAAGCGAGATCATGACCAGGATGACAGAAACAAGGAAGGGAATGCGCCAACCGTAGCTCTGGAAATTTGCTGGCGTCATGTAGAACTGAAGGAGGATCACCGTGATAACGGAAAGAAACAGACCCAGCGTAGCCGTGATCTGAATATAGCTGGTCCAGTAGCCCCTCTTGTTATCGGGAACGTGCTCCGCAACATAAATCGCCGCGCCTCCATATTCCCCGCCCAACGCGAGTCCCTGGAAGACACGAATAAGGATCAGAGAAATAGGAGCAAGCCAGCCGGCCGTGGCGAAAGTGGGCATCAGGCCGATGAGAAACGTTCCAAAGCCCATCACCGTGAGCGTGACCAGGAAGGCATACTTACGGCCTACCAGGTCGCCTATTCTTCCGAAGAAGAGCGCCCCAAACGGGCGCACCATGAATCCAACGGCGAAGGTAGCGAGATAGGCGATGTACGCAAAGGTGGCGTTTCCCGGCGGATAGAATTTCAAGGAGAGGACAGCGGCGAGACTTCCGAAAATATAGAAGTCATACCACTCGATCATCGTTCCCACGGACGAGGCAAGAATCACTCCCCAGATTCCGGATGGGGATGAACCGCCCATCGGAATTGTGTCTGCACGGCTGGCCATGCGTCCTCCTATGAACTCCGACCTTGTACTGACAGTGCGTCGCTGGTCGACCGCTCCCTGGAGCGAAGCCGCGGCGCACCTGACGTCTCTTGCCCTTCCCTTGAATCCCTCCCTGACTTCACCTTTGGAGTGCGAGCCAAGGCCTTCAGTGGCGGAAGGGCTCTGGAATGCTCCCGTTCATATACGGGTCGGCCCGCGTTGTCAAGAAATGACTTAACGCGAATTTGGGATGCTTAGGAGACGGACTGCCTCAACGATTCACGATGATTCACGATATGCCGCCCCTATTGAGCGGGGAAGAGCGGCTTTTGGAGGACGAACCGTATTCGTGATAAAACTTCCGTTTGAACCTGCACAACGCCATCTTCCTCTTTTTCGCCGGCGCCCTCGGTGGTGGAATCAACGCCGTCGCCGGCGGTGGAAGTTTCGTGGCTTTTCCGGCCCTCTTGTTTACCGGCGTTCCGCCCATCCCTGCCAACGCCACTAACACTCTCGCGCTCTGGGTGGGCACTACCGTGAGCGGCGGCGCTTATTCCCAGAAGCTGAATATTGGGCGGCGTGTGATGATGCCGCTGGTCCTCACCAGCATTCTCGGCGGCCTGGCCGGCGCATTTCTCCTCATCAAGACCCCCGCACAAACCTTCTTGCGCGTGCTTCCGTGGCTGATGCTCGGCGCCACATTGCTCTTTGCCTTCGGCAAACATTTGACCGGACGGATTTCCGCGGGCATCTCGCATGACGCCACCACCGCGGCGATTACCGGGGCGTCCCTCTTCGAGCTGCTCGTCGCCGTTTACGGCGGCTACTTCGGCGGCGGTATCGGCATCATGAATCTGGCCATGCTCGCGGCGCTCGGCATGACCGACATCCACGCGATGAATAAGCTCAAGGTGATTCTCGGCGGAGTCATCAACGGCGTCGCCACCATCACTTTCATCATTACGAGCGCGATCGTCTGGCCGCAAGCCATTGCCATGACCGCCGGCTCTCTGCTCGGCGGATATTCCAGCGCCCACTTTGCGCAAAGGCTCCCCCAAGCCTGGGTCAAGTCCTTCGTCATCCTGGTGGGAACAGCGATGACCATTTATTTTTTCATTCGCGGCTATCGCTAGCCTCTCCACGCCAATCTTTGCCGCACGTTTCCCCCCGATTTCTCTTTCCCCCTTAGCCACTTTTGATATAGTCCCCGCTGTCATGTCCACTGCGGGGATTCACGTCGAAGCAAAAACCATCAGCGCGACGCCGCTCACGCGAAATCAAGTTCGCGGCTTCTGGGCTTCCTGGGGAGGCTGGACGCTCGATGGCATGGACTCGTTCATCTATGCCCTGGTGCTCGTGCCCTCTCTGCGAGAATTGCTCCCGCGTTCTGGCATCGCTGCCACAAAAGGCAACGTCGGCTATTACGGTGGATTGCTTTTCGCTCTGTTTCTCTGCGGCTGGGGACTCGCTTTCCTCTGGGGGCCCATCGGCGACAAATTCGGCCGCGTTCGAACGCTGATGCTCACCATCGTCTGGTATTCAGTGTTCACGTTTCTCAGCGCCTTGGTCACGAATGTCTGGCAACTCGCCGTGTTACGCCTGCTCGCGGGTATCGGTATCGGCGGCGAATGGGCCATGGGTGGCACCTTCGTCGCCGAAGAATGGCCCGAGGACCGCCGTCGCGCCGGGGCAGGGTATATGCACACCGGGTATTACGTCGGAGTTTTTCTGGCGGCGCTGGCCAACTTCATCATCGGAAGTAAATTCGGCTGGCGCGCGATGTTCGCCGTCGGCGGAGTCCCCGCTCTCCTCCTCGCTTGGGTGCGCCATGGCGTCACGGAGCCTGCGTGCTGGAAGGAAAAAGCAGGCGTCATTCGAACGTGGCGGATCTGGCAACCGTTTGCGGCGCTTTTCTCGAGCGCCATGCGCCGCAGAACCATTCTGAATTCCTTGTTTATGCTGGCCTCGATTTGCGGCCTTTGGGCAGGAATCGTCTACGTTCCCGCCGCGGTCACGGCGCTTGCCGAAGCCGCAGGGAAGGCCGGACCGTTGGCGGCGCAACTCGCCTCACGCGCCACCATGCTTGTTTCTTTTGCAACGATTCTGGGTTGCCTGGCGATGCCCTGGCTCGCGGAGAAGCTTGACAGGCGCGGCGCTTTGGCTTTCTTCTTCGCGATGATGGCGACCCTCATTGCGCTCACCTTCGGAAAAGTCTTCTATCTCGGAGCGCCCGCGCTACCCTGGTTTTTCGTTTGCCTTTTCTTTCTTGGTTTTGGCGGCGCGAATTTTGCCGTCTACACGCTCTGGCTCCCTGAACAGTACCCAACCGAATGCCGCGCCAGCGCTTTTGCTTTTTCCACTTCTTTTGCCCGATTTGGCGGCGCCGCAATCACCTTTCTCGTCGGCGCGGGCGTTCAGCACTTTGGATCCCTCGGAGTCCCTGTCGCGCTGACGTCTATCGCTTTTGCGATCGGCTTGCTCCTCATACCATTTGGCGCGGAAACCCGTGGGCGGACGCTTCCGGCGTAGCCCCCAGAAAGGCAAAGTAAACATGGCCGAAGTGGAGACCAAACTGTTTCCCCTCGAAGTGCTGCGCGATTTCAGCAACCAAGTGTTTCTCCATTTCGGCGTTCCCAAACACGACGCCGCCCAGGCCGCCGAGGTCCTCGCCGCCGCCGATCTGCGCGGCATCGACTCCCACGGCGTCGCCCGTCTCCACAGTTATTTCGACATGCTCACTTTGGGCCGCATCAATCCCCGGCCGGAAATCAAAGTGCTGCGCTCTACACCCACCACAGCCACGATCGATGGCGACAATGGCCTCGGCCTTGTCGTCGGTCCGCACGCCAACCGCTTCGCGATGGACATGGCCGAACGCTTCGGCTCCGGCTGGGTCAGCGTGCAGAACACCAATCACTACGGCATCGCCGGTTATTACGTCCTGAAAGCGCTGGAACGCAACCTCATCGGCTGGGCCATGACCAATTCCACCAAGCTCGTCGCGCCGTTGTGGGGCGCGGAGCGTATGCTAGGCACCAATCCCATCGCCATCGGGTTCCCCGGCAAGCAAGAGCCGGCCATTGTGATTGACATGGCCACAAGCGCCGTGGCCTACGGAAAAATCGAAATAGCCCGTCGGCGTGGAGAACCAATTCCCGAAGGTTGGGCCGTCGACAGCGAGGGCCGCGATACGACCGATCCAAACGCCATGATCAACGGCGGCGCGCTGTTGCCGCTCGGTTCCGACCGCGAACGCGGCGGACACAAAGGCTACGGCCTCGCCATTATGGTGGATGTCTTGTGCGGGGTTCTCAGCGGTGCGAATTGGGGGCCTTTCACGCCGCCCTTTGCCCTTCGCCAGGAAATTCCCAGTCGTAGCGTCGGCAATGGCATCGGTCATTTCTTTGGCGCCATGCAAATCGACGGCTTCATCGACCGCGATTCCTTCAAGCGCCAGATTGACGATTACATCCGCGTCTTTCACGCGACCAAGCCCGCTCCTGGCAGGAGTGGACCTCTCATTCCCGGCGATCCGGAACGCGAGGCCGAAAAGTGGCGCCGCGAGAATGGTGTGCCATTGGTCTTGCCGGTTCTCGAAGAGCTGCGAGACATTTCCAAAAAGACCCGCATCCCCTTCGACTGAGTTCACTCGCGCAATTATCATCCTGAGCGAAGGGCGCGTTTTTTGCGTTCCGAACAGGTTTACGCAGCGAAGGATCTCAGGCTGATCGACTCCTAAGCGTTGAACTACCCCAAAGCGTCGACCGATTCGCC
>MNDE01000166.1 GCA_001914785.1 Acidobacteria bacterium 13_2_20CM_57_17
GCATCTCAAGCTTGTAGAATAGAGCCACCACTGCGGGAGTGGCGGAACTGGCAGACGCGCAAGACTTAGGATCTTGTGGCCGAAAGGCCGTGGGGGTTCAAATCCCTCCTTCCGCACCAAGACTTCGCTGAAAGCGAAATATTCCCCTGTCGTATCGACTTCATCAGCTAAACGATTTCCAGTTCTATACAATGTCGCTTTTGTATCGGATGGGAATATCCGTCACCGCCCGTAAACCAACACGTGAAACGTCCCTTGAATCGGCGGGCGTGACGGGTGCGGCCGATCCGCAGTAGGAGCAGGAGCCGGACCAAAGTCCGCTGTGTCTAGGAACAGGTTGTGGGTCTTGGTGTCGAGCCCCATGGTTTTTGCGCCGAACTCGGTCTTGATGGTCTCAGCTTCGCTGAATTTGTCGGAAGAGTCTTCGTGGAATACATGGACCATGCCGTCGCGCGTTGAGACGAAAACCAGCCCGGTTTCGGGTTCATAGGCCGCGGCATCCGCGCCAGCTGAGATCGGGAATGACTGCAGGACTTTCCCGCTGTCGGAGTCGAGCACCACGAGCATCTGAGGATTGCGGCCGGCGCTGAAGAGCCGGTGGTGCTGAACGTCCATGGCGAGGGCTGTGGGCGTTCCCGCGGGAGCGAGCGGCCAGCGCGATTTAATCTTTAGCGACTGCGAATCAATGCCGACAAGTTCGTTTTTGTCTTCCAGATTGACGTAAACCGTTCCCTTACCATCAGCGACGGCAAACTCGGGCCCGCCGCCAAGATCGATCGTCCCCACCACGCTTCCGCTCTTGGCATCAATCACCGTGGAGCTGTGGGGATCGCCATTCATGACGAAGACACGCTTCGAGAAAGGATCATAAATGATGCTGTCAGCATCCTTGTCAGCTTTGGCTTCGCTGGTCACTTTGAAGGTCTGCAGATCGAAAATGATCGCCTTGCCTTCAGCCCCATCGCTGATAAAGCCCTTGCCAAACTCGCTGGCCAAGGCCACCCCGTGAGTTTGCTTCAGACCGGCAATGTTGGTGATGAGGACGCCGCTGTCGGCGTCAATGACCTTGATTTCCGTGCCATGGGAAAGATAGACGCGCCGTGCGGCAGAATCGACGGTGATGTAGTCGAAGTACTCGCGCGTGCTTCCCTCGGCCGCTCCGAAACTGTATTTCTTAAGCAGGTGATAACCGTTCGTGGCTGCCATCGAGAGTGAGAACGTACCCAGTAAGATCACCAGCATGCCACCAGCAAGACGCCCTAAACGATAAGACTTCATGCGAACCCTCCCTTGCGATTGAAGAAATTCCAACAACTCTATGGATGTCCTAGCGGTTGTTTGGAGAGCTTGGCTCTCCATCACGGAAGAAGCTATCGCGTCAAGTCTAAACAGAAGATAAACTCGCTGCAGGTCAGGTCAATTCGGTGGAAGTCAGATCAATCGAATGCGATTTGTCCGTCGCTTCATCCTGAAGTTGACTGGCTATTGGCGGACAGGCTGTTTGTACCCCGTCTGTTACCCACAGATAAGCGCCGTAGGCGCGCGACAAGTTAGCCCAAGCCTGTAAGGGCTGGGCTAAGTAACAAAAAGAATTGCCAGCATCGTAGGTGCGGCACCTCTTTATCAAATGCCTGTCGTTCAATCGTGGAGCGGCTTCAGCTTGGCGATTACTTTTTGTGCTTCTCCGGCGTCAACCTGCAGAAGCCTTCCGCCTCCACGCCAGTTCCCCGTTAGAATCACCATCTGCACGTATGTCGTTTGGCCCGCCACTGTTTCGATTACCGTCGACGGTTCGTTCTTGGCGCTGGACTGAAGTTCGTGTTTACCCGGTTGGGCCTGGACTGAGAACCAGCGGCCGTTAACAAGGCGGTCCATTTCTTTGCCGTCCAAAAATATGGAAGGCTTCAGCGCAGACCCGGTAAAGTGATGCTCCCGGAAGAAGACAATCGTTGAGTCTTTACCCTTGTCCACGTCAGCTTGTGCCGAATTGGGCGACGCCTTGGCCACGTCAGTCGGGGCTTGGGCTGCTGGGTTGGCCTGCGGTTGCCGCGAGCTGGCAGGAAGTACCGCTAAGAGTCCGATCAAGAGAGTTGCCGCTAGGAAGGTTCGCATGGGGCCTCCAATGTTTTTTTGCTTCTTGTAACGATCATAATCGGAGCAGCAAGTGGGGAGCGGACCTTTTGCGATGAGTGGTGCCCAACTACGCACCTAACTCACGAGAGTCAGAGCCTCGTCTACTGCCGCAGCGAGCGCCGGGCGTGGCGCTTATTAGGAAAACTTGAAGTGAGAGAGGAATGGCCGATTCGTAGTCCACCTTGATTGGAAGAACTCCTTCAATCTTCATCCAGAATCTCAAGTGTGAATCGCTTGTGCAATTTCATTCCGGCTGCGCCCAATAGCGTGCGAATCGCTTCCGCTATGCGCCCCTGCCGCCCGATCACTTTGCCCAAATCTTCCCGATGAGTTTTCAATTCTAGGACCGTGACTTGAGAACCTTCTACCTCACTGACTTGCACTCCCTCGGGATGGTCCACGAGTGCTCTAGCAATCTCCGCTACGAGCTCTTTTATAGCGGGTTCCTTGCTTGACAAATTGCTTATAGAAGCCATTAATTCAGGCACATTTTCTACATTGAGCGAAATTGAACGCGGTCACCAAAATATCAGCCTGACGAACATCGGCAAAATCGCACGGGCATTGAAGGTGAATCCGAGCGAACTGTTCAAGGGCGTTCATTGATTTACGGAATCACGTCCTGCTCACCCCATTTAACCGTGCGACCCTGGAATTCTACGCCCACGCAAAAGCGATCCCCCGCTTTTGGCACACAATAAATCACCCTTCCTACCTGTGGAAATTCCTCCGTCAAAGGGCTAATAAGCGACCCTTCACCAGACCGCCAGGACCGCTGGCTGATTACGCGCGCACCCTGGGAACTGATATTTTCAGTAAATGTTCGCTCCCGAGCGCGCGGTTCATCTAGGCTTGCGAGATAGACGGGAACTGACGTAGGAAAGCGTTTCTCAATCCTGCCATTCATCGCTGGCTCCCTCGCGGGGGAGAGGGTGCCCCACAGCGCGTCCTTTGCGCTATCAAGAGTTTCCCACGACACACTGAGCCGTCAATCGGCAGAAGACCTGTAATCGTTGCGAAATTCCCTGTAGGCTCGATAATCGGTTTGGGTCGGCGTTCGCTAAGAGCAGTGCGCTGGTTGTGGATGCCGTGAGTATTTCTCGAACAGTGAGTTTCTTTTGGTTTTCAAATCGTCCCGTTTTTTCTTCCAAACACATCGGAAGCCGTTGACGTATCGTGGTCCATCAGCTCGCCGCCCAAACGGCTCATGTTGCAATGGGGACATCTCCAGAGGCGGAAGCCGGGTTGTTCCAGCTGCACTTCGAGCAAGTACATCGGATAGCGGTCATGCACGCAGTACTGATGGGGAGGAATCGCGCATCGCTTGAGAACGGATTGATTCTGCGTACTCAGGAAATAGCCATCCGACCTGCTGTAGGTCACGAAACAATCAGGTTCCTGGCAGGCGTAGCGCACCCCATCTTCGCTTGAGGAGGACTCACGAACCGTCATCTCGCAATGATGTTTGTAGCAGAGCGGATGTCTTCTGTCTAAAAGTCCTGTAGCAGGCAACAGTTCGCCCTCTCTGATTTGAAAGCTACGAGAGCGTGGCGGGGTTTGTCTGTTCAAAAGTGAACACCAGACAGCCACCGCTCACGGGGTCGGGCGCTTATACTCTCTTCTTTTCAATCCGCAATTTCAGGGCTTCAAGCTCCTGCTTGGTCATGCCCTGCAGAGCCATCGCAGTGGCCAGATGCAAGGCGGGAACGTGTTTCATTTTGTTGCCGAGTTCTACCTTGCGACGGAGTTTCTCTACTTCCGGGTCAGCGCCCACTTTCAAGAACACTTCATACGCATCGGAAATGGGGTACTGCCGAAGCGGATGGATGAGTCTGCGGAGCGCGCCTGTTTTCTCTTCGGTGTTTCATTGCACTATGCTGACGCGCGGCTGGTCAATCTGCAAGTCCATCCAGGACCCTGCGGAGGTATTTCTTCCTGGCGGAGCTGTCGCTGTCCTTTCGGATAGGAAGCCCTTGGCAGCTCCTAATTCCTCAACGACGACTTAGAACTTTGCCCATCCCCCAATTGCATTATTCACCCGCTTGTCGGGCAATTGCGCTAGCGCTATCCCGAGGTGTACCGCGCCGTCGCCAAACAGGTACAACGGGCGTCGTAGACGGCGGAGCGTTTTTTGAAATGATTGACAGTTGGACGAAGCAATCGCCGAGCGGCAAAACCGTGACCTTCAAGATTGAGGGGGACCGGAAGTCCGGTTTTGTGTACTCCGCGAAGATGGACGGACGGGACATCAAGGAAATCAAAGGTTTTCGGGAGGAGCTTACACGCGAAGGTGTGGAGGTGATGTTCGCTAATTACGTCGCTGGAAAGTAGCCCACGCTCCATTACCGCAGGCCGTAAACCGGAGCAAGGGGCAAATCAATGCCCAGCTCTCCTATCCACGGACGCCGCCGATCCAGCCGGATCGTTACGAAGAAGCGCGCCAGCCTTGTCATCACTCTCAGTGGAATCCAGAAAATGTTTCCCTGTCTTATCGTCGATAGGTCCCAAGAGGGATTTAGATTGCGTGGTAACTTCAGACTGAGGCGCGGACAACTCGTTGAACTCGTCTTGGATGACCCCGTGGATTCAGTTCGGTGCGAAGTTGTATGGACCGGCAAAACAGAGTTAGAGCAGGTGGGAGACGTTGGGTTACAAATCGTAGGCAAATGAGCTTTGGGCTAGACTCCAACGTCACTTCTTTGGGGCACTCACGGGAGCAGCGGATCGTTTGCCTTGCCAGACCCGAACAAATTGGGTACGTCATTAGCCCGAAACGACGTTGTGCTTCTCATTTCTTGCTTATGAGCTGCCCACCTTTCCGGTCCATCTTCTGAGTACACTCCGCAATTTCGTCATCGATTGTTTTGATTTCTACCGCAAGGTGAACATCATGCGGATGTTTTGAGTATTTCTCGAACAGTGAGTTTCTTTTGGTTTTCAAATCGTCTCGTTTTTTCTTCCAAACATCGGTAGTCGTTAAAGTATCGTGGTCCATTGGATCAGTCTGCGCTCTTTTGTCGGTCATTGATACGGCATTCAATCCAGAATCTCAAGTGTGAATCGCTTGTGTAATTTCATTCCGGCTGCGCCCAAGAGCGTGCGAATCGCTTTGGCTATGCGTCCCTCCCGCCCGATCACTTTACCCAAATCTTCCGGATGAGTTTTCAATTCTAGGACGGTGACGTGGGAACCTTCTACCGCTCTGACTTGCACTCCCTCGGGATGGTCCACGAGTGCTTTCGCGATCTCCGTTAAGAGGTCTTTTATAGCGAGTTCCTTGCGAGACAAATTGCTTGTCGGAGAAGCCATGATTCAAGCACATTTTCTGTATAGGCCCTTGAGAATTTTCAGGTCATCCAGTGCAGTCAAGATATTTTCGCACTCTGATGACCCGTCCCGTGAAATTGCCGTTAGACGCCAAAGGCAGACGCTTATCGCCAGATTGACCTTGACCAGCCGAGCGGTCTTGTCACCAGTCTCGCAAAATGCGCCGTTGTACAAATCACGCCAAAGGTTCAGGCCGGTTTGCAGGTACATATTCTCGCCTCTCACTATAATCGTTGGGCGAAGGAGAGCTGGTGCCTTGATCCTACATCTGTTTAACAGAACAAAGCCAAAAATTGAGGCTACGTCGATGGTGAAGAACCGGAATCAGGGAAATACCTCAATTCACGGGGGATTACAGCGGAGTCAGGTATATTGTGTCACGATCGGAAGCCAGTTTTCCGGACCGTTGATTGTGACGTTGTAATCCGCATTCAACAGTTGTTGATGGGGAGCGTTCAAGGCAAGGATTTTGACTCTTGGGTATTTCACCCTAATCCAGTCAATCATTTCTGTCCTGGTCTCTTCAGGTGCTGCATGCCCGACCATAAAGAAGTCGTAATGCTGAATCGAAGTTAAGAGAACTCTTGCGGGATCATTACCAATCACCGAAATTACGCCATAACCGAGTGACCTTAGCAGTTCAGCTCTTCGAAGACCTAATTGCTCGTCGTAAGCGATTTGAAAAATCCGCTTGGTCGCTCGCAACTTTCCCGGAGACACATTCACTTGTGCCACAACTCGCTTCGTTCTTGCATCCGCGACAAAACATTCGTTCCTCGTACGTTTCGCCAGCTCCTGAAGCGCCAAGTTGGCAAATTCTAGGCCTGATACACGGCTGAACTTCAACGTGGAGCCGTCCGGTAAGACCTCGAATATTTCGTACACGCTGTACATAAGGGCCGGCCTTTTTCCGCGTGCGTTGGTGGACACCCCTTCTACGCCGAGCCATGCGCGACTGCAAATTTCTGCTTGCTATCTAGCCCCACCGTACGCCGGGTCCCCCCGTGTGTCAAGTTGAGATCGTTCTTACTCATGCAAAATCGGCGGCTTTGGCAGGGCTAGATGACGGGCGTGGGGGTGGCTCAAGCGGCGTGGCTTTCCAGTACTTTGATGTCCAAGCTCAGGTGTCCGTGAGGCAAGTAATGCACCGCTCCGTGACGCCGCAGAAAATTCAACGCTGTTGAGACTCTTTCCCGCCGGGCGGCGACCATCTGCGAAAGTTCCTCCTGGGTAAGGTACTTATGAATCTCAACCGCCGTACCAGACCGCCTGCCAATCTTCGTCGCCAGTCTCAGTAACGTTTTCGCAACTCGTCCAACTGTATGGTCGGTGGCCAGCGTGTTGACCTGCTCGTAGGCTTCTACCAGTGCACGCCCAAGAACGTCTACTAGCCGCGAAAACAGATCCGGCCGCTGTCTAAGTATTTCCATAACTTCGTCGCGCGGTACTGCGACAGCTTCTGTATGCTCAAGCGCCACGGCGCGATCCGGACGTCGCCCCTCCGATACACATAGTTCACCAACCACATCTTTGCCGCTTCGCACGTCATAGATCAGCTCACGGCCTTCGGAAGTGATGGTTCCTACTTTTACAAAGCCAGCCTGAAGAAAGAAAAACGTGCGGTCCTGGCCGCCTATTTCATAGAGAACTTCGTTACGTTCGAAGGCGGTTGCTTTCCGATTGGGCAGAATCGCGTCGCAAAACTTCCCGCGAAACACCGTGACAAGAGCGGACGAAACCGCCGCCTGAGATATGGCGAGATCATCGGAAATAAACCATGGTTGATTTTCTTGTGGGGGCGTTGATTCTCCTGTGCCGCTTACCGCTAACGATGAAGCGTTGTCAGGATTCATTTCGGTTCTCTCCCAGGGAATTCGGCGTGGGTAAACGGAATGCATCCACCGGCATGGATTCGACTCCCAGCTCAAAGGCGCGATCTGGCGTGGGCTGGGTGGACTGGAAATGGTTCCAAGAACGACGGTAAGCCGAGGCGCTCGCGAATGGTACGACCGAGAGTCTGACCCAGACCAGACAAGACTCCGTTCCCCATCGCTGACCTCTACTTTACAGCGACTTCAAATACTCAACAAGGTCGTGCACTTGCGCTTCGCCTAACCCCAGACTCATGCAGCCGTCATAATGTTTCACGACTTCCCCAAGTGTGGCAAATCGCCCGTCGTGGTAGAAACCGCCTTTTGCGTGACTGAAGAGTCCCTTGAGGGGCGCCGTGCGATAACGGCTATCTGGTGCGCGGTTGGCTTGAAAATCATCCACACACACTTCCGCGGGCGTATGCATATTCCAACCGGGCTCTGTAAAAAGCGGAGGGACGTGGCAAGTGGCACACTTCGCGGGGCCATGGAACACCTCTTTCCCTCGTGCCGCTGCGTCAGCGTCAAAGCTTCCCATCGGTGGCTTCGGCGCAGGGATGCCGAGCTGATAGAAATGCAGCGGCCCCAATTTTGCGGTGATTAGATCTGGTTGATTGCGCGCGTTGGCAAAGCCCGCGCGGGCAGCGACCGCAAACTTGGCGACGTCATCAAGCCATGGATCAAAGAACGTCCCTTTACCATGCATTTCCAGGTTTGCCACAAAAGCATTCCAATATGTTACGGAACCCCAGCCGGTCCAGGTATGTAGGTTCACTCCCGCAAGACCAAAGGCAGGCGGAATTAAGGTAGCACCTGTCTTTCCATCGGGACGAAACGCTTTGCCGTCCATCGGTAGCTCGGCGTCGAAGTGGCCGGGACCCCAGCTATTGAGCACTGCGCGTACAGTAGCTTCGTCTACTCCCAGTAGGTCAGCAATTGGCTTCACGTTCGGCGCCAATGCCACAATCGCCCCTACATTCAAGTCACGGTTGGCCCATCCATCCAGCCTGTGACCGATTCCAGGCGCAAGTGAGCCGTTCACCGTCGAATGGCAAAAGGCACACTGAATACCAATAGACCGGAGGGTTCCTTGTTCATTGAAGAATCCCGTTACGCCGACAACAGAGTTCAGCTTCAGCAGCGCAAGCTTGGTCGCTGGGTCGTCTAAGTTGGCCTGGCCGTGTTGAAGTGCCTGCACAAGTCCAGAGGGAAGCGCGTCCACGTCAACCTTCAACCCGACGGCTAGGGCCGCCTTCGGGCTGACTCCCGGTCCGACTCCACCGAGTTTTGCGCCTTCCAAGGCTTGGTGAAGCTTTAGCGTGTCGCCCCACCAGGCTTCGTCCCCGAACGTGTCGAATCGAAAGATTCTCCTGCCCTGTTTCATCATCATTTCGGCGTTCTTGTCGATAGCGCTGTCAGTTGGCGATGTTTTGGTCCCTTGTTCGTCTTGGAGATAGGAATTCGCCGGGGTTGAGCTGCTAGCGAAGACGGAAAGTACATTGCGTGTTTGGTCCGTAGAAGAGACAATTGCTATTGTCGCGATCGCCAGGAGTACGAACAGGGCTTCTGTTTGAGTTCCATGCCAGCCTCCATCAAGTGGGCAAACAGAGTGGCTGAGCACACTCCAGTCGGACTGGTTAACACGCTCGTCGAAAACGGTCAGTTACTTGAGTAACAGATTCGGTGGTCAATTTTGCCTTTCCATTTCTTAGGGTGATTACCTGAGAGAAAAACTTTGAACACACAGATTATTTGCGCCTCTTCTGCCCTTCCTGCTATAAGCCTGCGCCTGGATTCTCCGCTTCCTCTGTTAGGGGTTTCTCGCTCTGCTCCGATGAACGTAAACTACGCGCCTTTGGCAACGGGTGGCCGACCCGTTCATCAATTCCTCAACCACCATCCTTTCAACACCTTCCCGTTCCATTCGAATGATACCCAACAAATAACTTGACACTCATCGAATTTTATGCTATTTTGGCGTGTGTTGAATCGCACTGAGCCTGGGCCGCATTCTTTCCCTTTTACCGGAACCTCCCCCGTCTGCTCCCTCGCTACCTCCTTGCGTCCTTACTTGCTTTTCCCTAAACCCTTTCCTGTCATATCATTTGCCGACCCCGACCCTATAACTGCTTTGGAATCATATCGTTTCAAAAACGGTGCGGGGAGGCATTCCCGACATTTCTAATCCCCTTGCCCCTAAACCCTTACGCTTCAGTCCTTTTGCCGGCCCCCACCCCGTAACCTCTGTCACCTCAATCTTTTACAAAAACAGTGGGGGGATGGGGGAGGCATTCCGTACGTTCCGATATTGGAAACTTTCAGTCGAAGGGGGAAAACCCCCGGGTACTCTCTTTGCCCTTCTCCCCAACGGCGTTTCGAGGTATGACATGACAATCAAGGCACCCTGGAGCTTCACATGGAGCGAAACGTACGAGACCTGCTGAATCTCTACAATCCGAGTGATCCGCTGGATCACGCCTGGACGATTCCTTCCCCGTGGTACTTCCACGCCGGCATCCACGAACTCGAGCAGCACAGCGTGTTCGCGAAAACTTGGCAAATGGTGGGCCGCGCCGATCAGGTGAAGGACAAAGGCAGCTTCTTCACCGCGGACCTCGCCGGAGAGCCTATCGTCGTCGCGCGCGGCGATGACGGCCAATTGCGCGCCTTTTACAATGTCTGCCGGCATCATGCCGCCGCTGTGGTCACCGAAGCAGAGGGCTCCGCAAAGCAGTTTCGTTGCCCGTACCACGGCTGGACGTACGGCAACGATGGCGCGCTCAAAGGCATGGTGGAGTTCGAGGGCGTTTGCGATTTCGATCGCGCAAAAAACGGCCTCGTGCCGGTCAAGGTGGACACCTGGGAGAATTTTGTTTTCGTCAATCTGGACGGACGCGCCGCACCGCTCCTGGAATTCCTCGGAAAGGTTCCGGAGCTGGTCGCGCCGCTGCAGTTAAAGAAAAAACTAAAATACTTCGAGCGCCGCGTCTACACGCTGCACTGCAACTGGAAAGTCTACGTGGACAATTATCTCGACGGCGGCTACCACGTTCCGCACGCGCACAAAGGATTGAGCAGCGTGATCGAGTACACGAAGTACACCATCGAAAACTTCGAGCGCGCTTGTTTGCAGTCCAGCCCGCTCTCTTCGGGCGCCAAGTCGGAGTCAGGTGTTGCGGCCACGCGCCAGGGCCGCGCGTTCTATCTCTGGATTTATCCGAACTTCATGATCAACGCCTACGAAGGCGTGATGGACACCAATCTTGTTCTGCCTATGGGCGTGGACAAATGCACCGTCATCTTCGACTACTACTTCGCGGATACCAGCAAGAAGGCTTTGGCAAAAAATAAGGCCAGCATCAAGGTTAGCGAAAAAGTGCAAGAAGAAGACGAGGCCATCTGCGACGCCGTCCAGCGCGGGCTCGCTTCCCGCGCGTACGTGGCGGGCCGCCTCTCTGTCCGCCGCGAAGCCGGCGAACATCTCTTCCATCGCTTGCTCCACGCCGATCTCACAAATGCGCTGACTCGGCCCGCGGCCGCGGATTAGTTGACGGCCGATGCCATCGAAGGGAGATTTGCGGGCCGCGTGTAGTTAATCCAAATTTCCGCCGCGATCGTTTGCAGCGTGAATCCGATCCAGAACGCCGTGCCGAAAAATTCTTTTGGTTCCGGCGCGTGCCCGCGCAGCACCGCTGCAGCAAAGAACGTTCCCATGATCGGCCGGATGGTCGCGACAGCAAGCCCAATGGCGTAGCCGCGGATCATCCACTCGCGGTGCTGCGCGAACTCGCGGCGTAGCGCATGCCAAAGTGCTTTCGCCAGTGCGATCAGGAAAAAAGTTCCAAACAGCGTGATCGCCGCTTTTTCATCGATGCCGCCAATCGTTTTTCCGAACGCCATGGTCAGCCCGGTGACTCCCACGACGGCGCTGGCGGTCAGAAAAATTCGTCCTGACCTGCGGTGAACCTGCGGATATTTTGCGCGCAACCCGCGTACGAATTGCAGCGGTCCAAGCACCATAAAAAGCATGGCCGGCAAAATGTGCGAGAGAGTCAGAATCGCGTGAATCGCGAAATGAGCGTCCAACTGCACTGCCGGGTTCTTCGCGGAGCTCATCGCTGCCGGGTTCAGCAGCACAATCGTCCGCCGCGTAGCGACCGCGAGCCCGATGAACGCCAGAAAAATCACCGCGGTCCACAGGAATCGTACGAGCACGCGATTCGGATTCATGGCCTGCGTGGCCTCCTTCTGTTCAAGCGGCGTTCACACTTTATTCATACGCAGGCGCGCACAAATTTATATCCACCGCTAACTCCAAGAGTTCACGCTGCTTGCACAATTCGATTTAAAGTGTAATGGCGGCAAAGCAACGCGGTGTGCGGCGACAAGCCTCTATAGTTGTAGCCAGTCTGATTGCCTCTTATAAAGAGAATCACCTTTTGTCGGGGATTCACCCGACCAAGGATGAAGGAAAATACCTGATTTTATAGCGCCCACGGCTTGGCGCAAACTAGCGCGGAATCGGGCCCCAGTAAGAAAATTCAAAACTAGCGTACCCCCAGCAGGGAGTACCGTGCATGGCGAAGAAAATCCAGGACTGGCTGGAAACGGATGTTCGGCCCTACTGCGAAAAACCCATCAGCTGGGTTTCCCAATTTCACTTTTTTCGTGACCCTATCCGTCCTACATATTCGGATCTGAGCTACTTTTTTTCACCCGCCGACGGAATCATTCTCTACCAGCGGAAAGTTCATCCCGGCGAATGCATTGTGGAAATCAAGGGGCGTCCTTATTCGTTGCGGGACGCGATGCGCGATCCGGGCTACAGTGCGGAGAGCCTGGTGATCGGCATCTTCATGACTTTTTTCGACGTGCACACCAACCGCGTTCCCTACCCGGGGACGGTTTCTTACGCCGAGATGGATCCCATCGACACGTTCAACCATCCGATGCTCGACGTGGAAAAAAGCATCTTGAAAGAGCTTCGAATTTCTTCCGATTCGCTGGATTACCTGCATCACAACCAGCGGGTTCTGAATCGCATCTACTCCGTGCATCTGGGGCAACCGTATTATTTGCTGCAGATTGCGGACTACGACGTCGATTGCATCGTTCCCTTCAAGCTAAAGCAGAACCAGCCGGTCGTGCAGGGCCAGCGATTCTCGCAAGTCCGCTACGGATCGCAAGTCGATTTGATCGTTCCGCTGTCCTCACGGTTCGAATTCGAGCCAGTGCAGAATGACGGCGACCACGTGGAAGCGGGAATCGACCCCGTGATTCGAGTGACCGAAAAATCCATCTGCTGACGCGGCGCCACCTGCGCGCGCCAGATGCACTGTGATTTCTCCCCAGCCGGGCCACCCCAGCTCATTGCAGTAAAATCTTGCTCGTATAAAGGAGAATGAGTCCGTGAACACGCTCTCGAACGCAGCCTTGACCACCTCAATCCCAATCCCCGCAAGCGAAGGCAGACTCAGCCGGCCCGAAGCGGTTCCGCCGTGGAAGAATCCAACGCAGCTCGAGCGGCCTTCGTATCTTCTCAGCTTTCCCTTTTCACTTTCGACCGAGGTTGCCAACAATCCCTGGATGGAAGACCTTCCCGGAGACCGGCGATGCCCGAATTTCAAACGGGCCTGTGTCCAGTTTCTGGAGCTGTATCGTTATCTTGCCGGTGAAGCGCTGGTGTACATTCTGCCGACTCCGCAAACGGCGGCTCTGCAGGACCAGGTCTACACCGCAAATCTGGGAATCGTTTTCGCGCACGTAGCCGGAAGGAACACCGTCATCATTTCCAATTTTACTTCCGAGCCGCGGCGCGGCGAGACACAAGTGGGAGTCGAATTCTTCCAGCAAATGGGCTACAACGTGTGGGTTTCGCCGACGAAGTTCGAAGGCGAAGCCGAGCTC
This sequence comes from Acidobacteria bacterium 13_2_20CM_57_17, assembly GCA_001914785.1. Taxonomy (GTDB): domain Bacteria; phylum Acidobacteriota; class Terriglobia; order Acidiferrales; family UBA7541; genus Acidiferrum. The sequence goes on from MNDE01000166.1 coordinate 13,239, forward strand.
AAGCATCTGTATGACAACGTTTACGCCGGCGGCTACGGTATCCGCTCCGAACGCGAAAGCTACGAGTGGATGGAAAAAAACTTTGACATGCACGTCGTCAAGCTGCGGCTAACCGACCCGTACCTCTACCACCTGGACTGCCTGGTTTTCCCGATCACCAAGGAGAGCACGATTGTTTGCACCGAACTGCTCGAGCCGGACGAGATCGCAGAGCTCGAGAAGTTCACCAACATCATCGATGTCTCGGTTGACGAAGCGTATTCAGGAATCTGCAATTCCGTGCGCATGCCCAAAGTCGTGTTGAACTCCTCGCACCTCTACGACCTGAAGCCGGGAACCGAGGATTACCAGCGCGAAATCCAGAAAAACCGGAAGCTCGAGGACATCGCCTCGAGATTTGCGTTGGAAGTCAGCTACATCAATCTCAGCGAATATCACAAGAGCGGCGCGCTGCTTTCATGCATGGTCATGCACCTCAACCGGCAGGCTTATCAGATTGCCCTGACGGATTGAGATGCGGGACCAAAGCCAGCCCGCCGGGAATCGAAGCGATACTGGTGTATCCCGATGAGCATGAGCAAGCTTTCCCGCGTGGTGTGGAAGGTCTCGCTGCCGGTCATCTTGGCCGGGGCCAGCGAGAACCTTCTGCACCTGATTGATACGATTTTTCTGGCACGCGTCGGAGTGGAGGCAGTCGGCGCGCTGGCGATCGCAGACTCGGTGCTACTGCTGTTCCTGGTTGTGCCGCTGGGATTGGCGGAAGCCATCCAGATCCTGGCGTCACGCCGCGCCGGCCAGCGACGGCCGGACGCAGTGGGAGCCACGTTCAACCAGGGATTCTTTGCAGTCGCATTGATTTGCGTTGGGGCCATGGCGGCGCTCAAAATCCTCTGGCCGCTTGTGGGGAAGTGGTTTGTCGAAATGGGGCCGATGGGGAGCCTCGTCGACAGCTATTTACAGATCGCCGCTTACGGCATCTTTTTTGTCGGAACGAGTTTTGCTTATAGCGCACTACTCATAAGCTCGGGAAAAACGCGTGCGCTCATCCCGGCCGCGATTATCCTCGCGGGCACCAACATCTCCTTCAACTACGTTCTTGTCTACGGAAAGCTTGGATTTCCGGCGATGGGCATGCGGGGAGCGGCGCTTGGGTCGCTCGCTGCGGAGGCCGTGGCGTTTCTTTTCTTGACGATTTATGTGTTGCGTGCTTTCGAGAGTAAGCATTACAGACTGTTTCGCATTCACGGCCTCGAGCGGAGAACGTTGCGGTTGCTTGGCCGCCTCTCCATGCCCATCGTGGTGCAGAATTCGCTGGAGACGCTGCGATGGCTGGCGTTTTTCCTGATTTTCGAGCGAGTGAGCGAAGCTGCGCTGGCGATCGCCAACATCGTTTACACGTGTTACGTGGTCTTTTGGATTCCCACGGAAGGATTCGCGGAGACTTCCTGTTCCATGGTCAGCCGGTTCGTGGGAAGAAATCAGCCGGAGCGAATCGGGGCGCTTCTTCGTGACGCAATCGGCGGCGCGCTGGTGGCGACCTTCCCGTTTCTCGCGCTGGCCCTGCTGATGCCCCGTTGGTTCTTTACATTGTTCGCGCCGGAATGGGTACTTCTCTCGGATGGAAGCGCCAGCCTTCGCGTGGTAGCCCTGGCGATGTTGATTGTGATCCCCGGGGAAATGTGGTTCGTCGCCGTCACCGGGACGGGGGACACGGCCGCGGCGCTGGGCATCGAACTGGTCCTCACGGGAACGATGCTTGGCATCGCTTACCTGATCGCTATCCCGCTAGCCTGGCCCGTCGAACTGGTGTGGCTTTCTTTGCCGATCGCCTGGCTAGTCTGTCTGGTGATTTCGTATATTTGGATGAAATCCCGGATGTGGCAGAGATTGCAAATTTGAAATTGTCGCGATTCGCGGCGCTTGCTCCTCGTTGACATACGTTCAAACCAAGGCCAATGGAAAGGGATCGTTCCCCTTGACATTCTACTAGAAGCGAATTACTCTCCCACCTAGAATGACTGCTAAAGAAGAAAAAGAGCGCATTGAACTGCTGCAAGGGACATTGGACCTGCTGATTCTTCGCACGCTGCTGCTGGGGCCGGCGCACGGCCACGCCATCGCCAAGGCCATCGAATTCAATTCCGACGATGTCTTGCAAGTAGAACAGGGGTCGCTTTATCCAGCGCTGCACCGGTTGATCAAGCGCGGGTGGATTTCGTTCGAAGAAGGCACTTCAGAGAACAATCGCCGGGCCAAGTTTTATCGTCTAACTGCCAAAGGCAGGAAGCAACTGACGCTTGAGACCGGCAAATGGGACAAATTGGCCGGAGCGATCGCGCGGATTCTCCGTCCGGCTAAGCAGGGAGGCAAATCATGAGCCACCGCAAACGCGTGTTGGAAGACCTCGATCAGGATATCCGCGACCACATTGAAAAGGAGACGCAGGACAATATTGAGCGCGGCATGCCCCCGGAGGAAGCGCGCTACGCGGCCGTGAGGAAGTTTGGCAACGTGACGCGAGTCAAGGAAGAGACGCGCGAAGTGTGGAGCTTCGTTTGGGTAGAGCAGCTCTGGCAGGACATTCGCTACGGGCTTCGCATGCTCACGAAATCTCCAGGCTTTGCGGCGGTGGCCATTCTTACGCTGGCATTGGGCATTGGCGCAAACACCGCTATTTTCAGTTTGATCGACTCGGTAATGCTGCACGCGCTGCCGGTCGAGAATCCTTCGCAGTTGGTCCTACTTAAATGGGGCGCGCGGAATGCTCCGAACATTCACGGGTACCACACTTCCGGAGACTGCCCGATGAATGTAATGCCTGGGGCAAATCCCTATGGCTGCTCGTTCTCGGAGCCCATGTTTCGCGAAATAGCACAAACAAATGTCTTTGCGGCGACGACGGCTTTTGCCAACTCCGGCCGGTTGAATTTGACCGGAAACGGCCCAGCGACTGTTACCAATGGCCAGCTCGTTTCGGGGGACTTCTTCCGCACGATGGGTCTGAAGGCCGCCGCAGGCCGGCTATTCGACGCTGCGGACGACAAACCGTCCGCCGCACCCGTTGCAGTACTGAATTATGGCTACTGGCAGAGCGCCTTCGGAGGCTCGCGCGACGTGATAGGGCGCACACTTGAACTGAATAACGTTCCCTTCACGATTATCGGCGTCGTCGAGCAGCGATTCACCGGGATTACTCCGGGCAGTGATTACGATGTTTGGCTGCCGCTGTCCGATGGGCAACGCATTACCGATCCGATGTTTTGGCGAAACCGCTCTAGCGACGTGGGTGACTGGTGGCTCACGATCATCGGCCGACTCAAACCGGAGACACCGGTCGCGCAGGCGCAAGCGGCGGTTAGCGGACTGTTCCGAAATGAAATGCTTCACGGTGCGGTGCCGCTTTTCCATGGCGGCGAGAGCGCGATGCGAACTGGAGCGTCTGCCGGGCGCGGGGTAGTTAGCAACCGAACGTTTCAAGGAGCTATGCCGCCGCCGGCTGGCGGCAACGGTCCGGCGAGTGCGCGCGCACTAGTACAGCAGGCACCGGGGAGTCCGGTTCAGGCTCGGAGGGAAGCGGGTAGCGCGCCGATGCCGCAATCCGCGGGCAACAGGCCGATTATCATGCCAGCACCGCAAGAAGCAACGCTGGCAGGCCCGCATCCATCCGAAATGGGGAGCGAGCCGAAGACATTATCCTCCGCCGCCGATAATCCGCAAGTGACGCTTGTACCGGCGCAATCCGGCCTGACGGGCGCACGCACTCAGTATTCCAATCCGCTCTACGTCCTGATGCTCGCTGTAGGCATCATTCTGCTGATTGCTTGCGCGAATGTTGCGGGTCTGATGCTCGCTCGCGCAGCCGCGCGGCAAAAGGAAATGGCCGTACGGCTGGCCCTGGGCGCGGGCCGCGCACGCGTAGTGCGGCAGCTTTTGACAGAAAGCGTAATGCTCTCGGTGCTCGGCGGCGCGCTGGGGATTCTGTTCGCGTACTGGGCAGCGCACGCGATCATTTCCTTCGTATCCAGCAATCAGACGCGTCCGTTGGGATTCGCGACCGGTGTTGACCTTCGCGTTCTCGGATTCACCGTGACGATCACGCTGCTGACCGGAATTCTTTTCGGGATCGCGCCAACTTTTCGCAGCGTGCGCGTCAATTTGACGCCGGCCCTTAAGGATGGCGAGGGAAGCTCGGCTAGTTCAGGACATGTGGGGAGAAAGTGGTTCAGCATTGGCAATGCGCTGGTGGTAGCGCAAGTGGCGCTTGCAATCGTCGTTCTGGTAGGCGCCGGCCTATTAGTGCGTACCCTGCAGAACCTGCGGAGCATCGACGTTGGATTCGATTCGCACAATATCTTGGTTTTCGGAATCGATCCTACATTAATCGGGTACAAAGGCCCACAGGTGGACGCCTTCTATCGCGACCTGCAGGAGCGTCTAGCCGAAACGCCCGGCGTGAAGTCCGCGAGCTACTCGGTTCTGCCATTGTTGAGTGACCGGCTGGGGATCATGGGCTTCCATTGGCCGGGAACGCCGCAGGATCAACGTTCCGATGCGGATGCGCTTGCAGTCGGGCCGAATTTCTTTGCGACCATGCACATTCCCTTTCTCGCTGGTCGCGATTTCAACGCTTCCGATTACATGGTGTCCGCTGCAAACAGCGGAATGATTCCAACTTCAGCGCGGACCCCGGTGATTGTGAATCAGGCTTTCGTTCAAAAATATCTTGGAAAAGAAAATCCGCTCGGAAAACAATTCGGCGAGGCAGACGCGGCCGAGAACCACCCGGCGCTTTCCGGTTACGAAATCATCGGAGTGGTGCGCGACGCGAAATACAACAGCCTGCGGCGGGAGATTCACGCGATGATTTATACGCCGCAGAGCGCTGGGGGAGCGTCCTTTGAATTGCGTACGGCGGCCGATCCACAAGCTCTTCTTCCCGCGATACGCGAAGTTGTGGCGCAAGTGAACACGAATTTGCCGCTCTTTGACGTGAAAACGGAGTCGGAACAAATCGACCGCTTGCTGTTTCAGGAGCGGCTGGTCGCGCGGCTATCCGGCTTCTTTGGCTTGTTGGCGCTGGTACTGGCGTGCGTGGGACTGTACGGACTGCTTTCGTTTGAAGTTTCGCGGCGCACCCGCGAAATCGGAATTCGCATGGCCCTGGGCGCACAATCGGAAAGCGTGCTGAAGCTGGTCTTACGGCAAGGAATTGTGCTTGCGATTGTTGGAGCTGCTGTGGGCATCGGCGTGGCGCTCGGAGTGACAAGATATTTGTCCGCGATGCTCTACGATGTCCATGCCAACGATCCGCTAACAATAATCGCCGTGGCAGTGCTGCTGACGCTGGTGGCGCTCGCCGCATGCTA
>MNDE01000129.1 GCA_001914785.1 Acidobacteria bacterium 13_2_20CM_57_17
CCCGAATCCGTTTCCGGAGTTCAAAGTTCCGGAAGGGCATACGTCTGCGAGCTATTTCGAATCAGTCGTACGCGAAGGATTCGCCGCACGCGTTCCACAACTCGAGCGCCTGGCGCAGCAGGGTTTTCTGCGGAATTCGCTGGCCGAATACGAGCGCCGGCTGACCTCCGAAATCGAAATGATTAAGAAGATGCGCTATGAGGGTTACTTCCTGATCGTCTGGGATTTTATTCACTACGCGCGCGCGCAGGACGTTCCCGTCGGGCCCGGCCGCGGTTCCGCGGCGGGCAGCTTGGTTAGTTACGCATTGCGCATCACGGATGTCGATCCTCTCCAGTACAACCTGCTCTTCGAGCGTTTTCTGAACCCTGAGCGCGTTTCCATGCCTGATATCGACATCGACTTCTGCATGCGCCGACGCGGCGAGTTGATCGAATACGTCACGCAAAAGTACGGCCGCGAAAACGTCGCGCAAATCATCACTTTCGGAACCATGGCTGCCAAGGCCGCGGTCAAGGACGTTGGCCGTGCCATGGACATTCCTTACGGGGAAGTGGATCGCCTTGCGAAATTAATTCCTACAACCCTTGGCATCGAGCTTAAAGACGCTCTGGAAGAAGCGCCTCAGCTCAAATCAGCCATCAACAGCGATGAGCGTCTGAAGGATTTGATGGCCGTGGCGTTGCGCCTCGAAGGCTTGTCGCGCCACGCCTCCACTCACGCTGCCGGTGTCGTGATTTCGCCCCGTCCGCTCACGGATGTCGTGCCGCTCTACAAGTCAAACCGTGATGAAATCACCACGCAGTACGACATGAACGCGCTGGAGCGCATTGGCCTGCTAAAGATGGATTTTCTCGGCCTCACGACGCTGACCGTACTCCACGACACTGTTCACATGATTCAGCAGAATCGCGGCGTGAAAATTGACATCGACAGCCTTGTCCTGGACGATGCCGAAACTTACAAGCTCTTTGCGCGTGGAGATACGACCGCCATCTTCCAATTCGAATCGCACGGCATGCGTGACATTCTCCGGCGTTATCAACCGACCCGCATCGAAGATCTTACCGCTCTCAACGCGTTGTACCGTCCCGGTCCTATCCAGGGCGGCATGATCGATGATTTCATCAACCGCAAACAGGGAAAGACCAAGGTCAGCTACGAACTCCCGCAGTTGAAGGACATTCTCGAGGAAACTTACGGCGTCATTCTTTATCAGGAACAGGTGATGCAAATCGCCAATGGCTTGGCGAGTTTTTCGCTTGGGGAGGCGGACATCCTTCGCCGCGCGATGGGCAAGAAGAAGAAGGAAGAGATGGCCGCGCAGCGCGCCAAGTTCATGTCCGGATGCGCCGCCAACAAAATCCCGGAGAAAAAAGCTGAGCGCATCTTCAATTTGATGGAAGAGTTTGCCGGCTACGGCTTCAACAAATCACATTCGTGCGCGTACGCGTTGCTCGCCTACCAGACGGCCTATCTGAAAACGCATTATCCCGTCGAGTTCATGGGTGCGCTTCTGACTTCCGAAGCCGGTAACACGGAAAAAGTGGTGAAGTACATCAACGAAGCGCGTGGAATGAGCATTTCCATTCTCCCGCCCGATGTGAATGAGAGCGATCTGTACTTCACTCCCGTTGGCGAATCCATTCGCTTCGGCCTTGCCGCGATCAAGAATGTTGGCGAGAACACCGCCAAAGCTATTCGTGAATCGCGGCTGAATCAAGGAGAATTCAAGTCGCTTTACGATTTCTGCGAACGCATCGAGTCGCGCTTCTTGAACAAGCGCGTTTTTGAGAGCCTCATCAAATCAGGCGCCGTGGATTCGCTCGGCCCGCGCGAATCCATGCTCGCTTCCGTGGATGACGCCGTTGCCGCCCTGCAGCGTGCTACGCGGACGCGTGAATGCGGTCAGCACGGCTTGTTCGGTACCGCTGCCGCTCCTGCACCGACGCCATTCGAATTGCGTGAGGCTGCCCCCTGGAGTGAGGAGGAACGCCTCGCCAGCGAATACGCCATGCTCGGCTTCTACGTCTCCGGCCACCCGCTTGCGAAATATGCTTCGCGCCTGATGGACTTGAAGACGATTTCTCTCGATCAGGTCGAAGATCAGCGAAACGGAAAAGAGATCACCGTCGCCGCATTGATTGTCGGTTCGCGCCCGATGCGCTCGAAAAAAGGCGCGCGCTGGGCCATTTTCACGGTTCAGGATATGACCGGCGTTCAGGAACTACTCGCGTTTCCAGAGAGCTTTGCGCGCCTTGAAGCCATCTTAAAACCAGGCAATCCGCTGCTCCTGAAGGTTCGCGTACAAGTCGAGGAAGCAGGCACGCGCCTTTCCTTGCAGGAAGCGCGGCGGCTGGACGAAATCGCTGAACGCTCAGGTTCCAACGAGCTTCGCGTTCGCATCGAAATGCAAGTGCTGAGCGAAGAGGTCCTTGACCGTCTCGAAGATTTGCTTGTCGCTTCGCCCGGGCCCTGCCAGGTTGTTTTTGAATTATGCTCGTCGGACGGTTCCGTGGCAGTGCTGCAGGCGCAACAGCGTGTGAAAACATCGCCGGAGCTAGTGGATGCAATCCGCGAAATCTGCGGCAACCGCGCGGTTCGAATGGTGCCGGAATGAAAGCTAAAGAAAAAAACAAGGCCGCCGCTCCGTCTGCCGCGCACTCGAAAGACACAGAACAGCAAAAAGAAATTGAGCGTCAGAAAGAAATCGAACGTCTGGAAAAAGACGTCGAGGAATTGCGCCACCTGGCCGGCAACGCCGACGCCGACAGGGAAGTGGAACGTATTCGTGAGCAAGTCGCGGAATTGCGGCGCGAGTTCTATTCGCACCTGGGGCCTTGGCAGCGCGCGCAGGTCGCCCGTCACCAACAGCGCCCCTACACGCTGGATTTTATTAATTTGCTGTTCACGGATTTTATCGAGCTTCACGGCGACCGAGGCTACGCCGACGATAAGGCTATTATCACGGGATTGGGGAAATTCCGCGGTCGCCCCGTCGCCATCGTTGGACACCAAAAAGGCCGCGACACCAAGCAGCGGCTGGCGCGAAATTTCGGGCAGCCTAAGCCGGAAGGTTACCGCAAGGCGTTGCGCGTGATGCAACTCGCGGCGAAATTCGGACGGCCAATTTTCACTTTTATCGATACGCCCGGGGCGTACCCGGGAATCGACGCGGAAGAACGCGGACAGGGCGAAGCGATTGCGCGAAATCTTCGCGAGATGGCGCGGCTGCCGGTGCCTGTGATTGTCACGGTGACGGGCGAGGGTGGGTCGGGAGGCGCGCTGGCGATTGCCGTCGGTGATCGAGTCAATATTCTGGAGAATAGTTTTTACTCCGTGATTTCACCGGAAGGTTGCGCTTCGATCATCTGGCGCGATTCAACCAAAGCGGAGACCGCGGCTGCCGCGATGAAGATTACGGCAAAGGATTTGAAGGAGCTCGGCATCGTAGATGAAATCGTTGCGGAGCCGGAAGGCGGCGCACACAGCGACCATGAAGCGGCGGCGAGGCTTTTGGACGAGGTCCTGGACCGGCAACTGGTGGCGTTGACGAATCAACCCGTCCCGGAACTGCTCGACGCGCGCTACGAGAAATTCCGCAAAATGGGCCAGTTCTTCGATTTGGGCAATTAGGGTGTCTCTAAGCTAGTCGCTGGCATCCTTGATGTCTTCGCGGGCGCGCCGCAGAGCATCCCTCGCCTGGGATTTCGCGTCGGTATCCGATTTCAGCAGATCGATGGACCTGGTGAGGCCCATGGCTTTGCCACCGGACGGCCCAGCGCAGGAATCGGAGACGGGCTTGGGCTTAGCTCCGGTTACATCCCATTTCAAACAAGAGAACTCAATCTGCAAAGTGTGGCTGACGCGAAGGGATGCGACACACTCGGTGAGTTCCCTGAAAGACGAGCAGGCGTCCTGCAGGCTCTTGTCTTGCGGCAGGATTTCCTGGACTTGCAACTGGCGCGTTAATTTGGCCTCCAAGTCGCCATTCGAAGCCAACTGATCGTTTGCGGACTTCGCGCTGTGCTTGATCAATTTGACCGGATTGTATTTTTTGGGGCTGTACCATGGCTCAGGCTGCGCTGCCGGCGCATCGTTGGGGTCTTGCGCAGAGCTGGGAAAGGGACAAAGTACCACCAAAGAAAAAACGATTAAAGAACGTCTCATGCGCACCTCTCCGAGGGCTGGGAGGGCTACTCAATTCATACCTCAAATTTGGCGCGTATGTCGAGAAGCAGATGCTGTCGATGCCGGGCGGGGACAAGGGCGTCTCGCCGATCCGTCAGCGGTTGGAAGCAAGCACGCGCAGGGCCTGGCGCGCGGCTTCGGCGACTTTGGGATCCTGATCCGTGCTGAATGGCTGGATTTCCTTTTCAACCATGCGGTCGCCGAGGTCGGCTAGCAACGACAGAGTCAAGGGCAGGCTTTCCCTGCGGTGCAAGGCATCCTGAAGAAGCGGCTCCGCGTTTTTGCCGGCCCGGACGATCAGGATCCCAGCGATATTCTTGAGATTTTCATTTTTAGCAGAAAGAGCGCGGATCAGCAACGCGCCAAAGCGTCGCGAACTGGTCAGACGCCACGCCGCAGCTGCAAGGAAAAGCCCAATGGCCTTAAGAACCCACATAACATCATTATTTTAGCACCTTCGCTAGATCATCGCTGGAACGTTGTGCTGTCTCCAGACATCCGGATTGTGCGTGGCGAAGTGGTCGAACCAAATGGGCAGAACATTTTCGGTGATGCCCGGAAAATTGAATCGCTGTCCGCCGCGGTCAGCAAGAATCACAAGATCAAAATGGACGCGGATGGACACCACTTTCTTGTGGATGTGGGCCATGTCCGGCTGGTACTTGGGCACATGGACGGGGCAACTGAGCAGAATCAGCTCTCCCATATCCAGCCCGTTCTGCGTGGCGAGAAAGACGATATTGCCTCCATGGCTGTGAGTGATCAGGTCCAGGCCTTGTTCCTTGTGATTCTGTACCCAGGTTACAAGATCGGAAGCCGCAAGCGCTCGGGCAGCGTCGCTGTAGCCTCCCGACCAGCCAAAACGGTCTTGCTTAGAATACAGGTCGGGGCGAACCGATTGGAGAATATAAGTATGGAAATCGCCTCCGGGTTGCCACCAGGGCGAGTTTTGCGCCCAGGTTCCGTGGATAAGCATAGTGGTGTGTCCGGCGCCCGTGGCCCCGGATTGGCGTGCTATTCCCTGCATCTCTTTTAGGCGAGCGTTGTCGGGCGCCGCGAAAGTGAGCGCCGTAGCCGCGATGCTCCGGACCAAATTCTCGGTGCTATGCGTACCCGCGTCCAGAATGCGAATGAGGCGATCCAATTCCGAGCTGTGTTCACTGTAAGCCGCGGCGGCGGACACGCGGACTAACTCGTTTCGGTGTCTCAGACAAATTTCCATCAGGTCAATAGCGGATTTGCTCGAGCCTTCGGAGAAGTGCGTCTTGGCGACGTCCGCGAAAACGTTCAGGTCCTCGATGACTGTTTCCGTAAGAACTGCTGGGGACGGGACGGGGAGCTTATAACGGCTGAAAAGCAATTGGCGGTTGTGTGCCGAGTCGATCCTGCCGAGCGATTCTCCCAGAGGCGGAAGTCCGAGCAGCTTCAGTTCCTCGTCCGGAATCGCCGCGGAGGCCGCAGGGCCACCGGAGGCAACTCGAAAGCGTTTGTTGTCCCCGCGAAGTTGGGCGCCGATCGCCAGTAAGACGGCGGCTTGCGTCAGGATGGCAGCGTCGTCCGATCTCGCAAAGCTCAGAGGACCTGCGATTGGTTCACGTACGATTTGGAAGGGCATTGACTCACACCTCTGTGTAGGTTAAAGAAAGTGACGTATCGTTCTTAATATCAGACCGAACTAAAGGAGATCAACCATTAAGAACGCGAACGCACTGGCACGATGCAGGTCCATCGTGCGTGATTTTAGTGGATTTGCTTGGTCTTTCGCGACATGTAGTCCATCAGGAGGTACTGGCCAAGCGTGTAGGGCGTTGTGAAGTAGGCTTTGCCGCGGCACATTTCGGTGATTTTCTGGACGAAGTGGACGAGCGAATAGTCGCTGGCGAGCATGAAAGTGTTGATCATGATGCCCGCGCGCTTGCATTTGTTCACTTCTTCGAGGGTCTGGCCGACGACAAAGGGATCGAGGCCAAAAGCGTTCTTGTAAATGCGGCCGTCCTCGAGGGTGAGCGCCGAAGGCTTGCCGTCGGTGATCATGATGATTTGACGCATGTCTTTTTTCTGGCGGAGGAGGATGCGCTGGGCCATGCGCAGGCCTTCGCGCGTGTTGGTGTAATACGGGCCGACTTGGACGCGCGCGAGTTCGCCAAGGGGAACTTCTTCGGCGGAATCGTGAAAAAGAACCAGGCTGAGAGTGTCGCCGGGATATTGCGTCCGAATCAGATGGGACAGCGCCATGGCCACGCGCTTCGCGGGAGTGAAGCGGTCTTCGCCGTAGAGAATCATGCTATGACTGCAATCGAGAAGCACTACCGTTGCGCAGGAGCTGTGGTATTCGCACTGGTGGACCATCAGGTCGGAGTACGTCATCTCGATGGGAACTTTGGCGCCTTCGCGTCGGACTGCGTTAAACAACGTCGCGCTGATGTCCATGTTGAGCGTGTCGCCGAATTCGTAAGGGCGTGAGACGCCGCCGGATTCGACGCCGGTGGCGAGGTCGCGAGTGTCGTGGCGGCCAAAGCTGCTGCGGCCAAGGGAGCCGAGCAAGTCCTGCAAGGTCTTGAAGCCGAGAAAATCGATGGTCTTATCGGTGATTTCGAAGCGCGCCTCGGGCTGGCGTTCGTGCGGCTGGCCGAGCTGGCCGCGTGCGGAAGTGTTCGGTGGCGGCGTGACTTGCGGCGGCCGCCGCGGATTGATGAATCCTTCGTTGGTGAGGCGCTCGGTAAGTTTGTCGAGAAGGTCCTTCACCGCCTGGCTGTTCATGGCCGCGGGATCTTGCAGCATTTTCCGCAACTCTTCGCTCATGGCGTCTTCGGGGAGGAGGTCGCCTTCCTGGAGCGCACGCAGAATGGCCTCGCGGAGGGCTTCCATGGAACGTTCGGGATCCATCTGCGAGACGCCGTAGAATTGCGACTCAAACCCGCTCTGGAGAAAGAAATCGCCCAGCCGTTTGATGAGTTCTTTCAGGTCGACAGCGTCAGCTGGTTCGCCGACGTATTTGCCGTAGCGGATGAATTTCATGATTCGCGCCTATTAATCATTGGGTCGTCAATTGAACTGTCGGCGCGGTGGACGTGGCGGTCCTTCACGCTCGCGCTGGTCGGGTTGCCGCGGTTTTTCCGCGTAGAAGCCGCGCTCTTCGCTGCGTCCGATGCGGCGGTGCGCCCACAAGCCTTCAAGAATCATTTCAGCCGCAGCTGCGGCGGCGCCGGCGTCCTTGCGATCGGAAACGCCCAGTCTGCCGACGTGTTCCATCAGACCCTGAATTTTCGAAAGCTGCTGACATCGCTCACTCGTCGTCGCCAGATCGGGAAGCTTGAGCTCGCCGCCTAATTCGAACCACTGAATGACGGACTGGAAGTTGATGTCGGTGAAATGTTTGCTGAAAACACGGCCGACGGCGGTGCGAATGAGTTCGTGCGCGATAGTGTCCGCGCCCTTGAGTTCGCCCTCGTATTCGAGCTCCATCTTGCCGGTGATGGCGGGAAGGGCGGCGTAAACGTCGGCGACGCGCGCGACGACGGAGTTTTCGCCGTTGCGCGCCGCTCGCTGTTCGGCGCTGCTGACGAGACTCTCCAGAGTCGTGATGGGCAGGCGCTGGCTGACGCCGGAGCGGCGATCCACGCGCTTGTCCTCGCGCGCTTGGAAAGCGATTTCTTCCACCACTTGCCGAAGGTAAGGTGGCACGTCAATCTTCTTTCCGGAATCGCGGCCTACCCAGGCTTCCTGCGCGGTGATGGTCATTCCTTCCTCGATGGTTGCGGGGTAGTGCGTGCGAATTTCGGCGCCAATCCGGTCTTTGAGCGGGGTGATAATTTTGCCACGCGCGGTGTAATCCTCGGGATTGGCGGTGAAGACGATGAGCACGTCGAGCGGCAGCCGCAGCGGATAGCCCTTAATCTGAATGTCGCCTTCCTGCATGATGTTGAAGAGGCCGACTTGAATTTTTCCGGCTAGGTCAGGAAGTTCGTTAATGGCAAAGATGCCGCGGTTGGCGCGCGGGAGAAGGCCGTAGTGGATGGTGAGCTCGTCGGAGAGGTCGCGGCCGCCGCGAGCCGCGCGGATGGGATCCACATCGCCGATAATGTCGGCCATGGTTACGTCGGGCGTTGCAAGTTTCTCGACAAAGCGATTTTCGCGAGGCATCCAAGCGATGGGAGTATTATCGCCTTCGCCGGCGATTTTTTCGCGGCACGCGCGGCAGATGGGCTTGAACGGATCATCATTGATTTCGCAGCCCGCGACGACTGGCATTTCCGGATCGAGCAGATTGACCAAGCCACGCAGAATGCGGCTTTTGGCCTGGCCGCGCAGGCCGAGAAGAATGAAATTGTGGCGTGAGAGCAGGGCATTCACGATTTGCGGAACAACCGTATCTTCATACCCGTGGACGCCCGGGAAGAGGGTCTCGCCCTTTTCGATGGACCGGAGCAAATTCCGGCGGAGTTCATTCTTGACGGAGCGGCATGCGCCGCCCGGATCAAAATCCGGAATGCCTTTTAGCTCGCCCAGCGTTCGCGGTTTGGAATGTCCTGAAGAATGCATGGATGTGCTTCCCGTCATGGGTATCCGTTCCGCGAGCCGGCTGGGCTGGCTCGTCTGAAATTAATTTAATCCGTGTCCGTTTCCTCCGGCTCGCTGGCGCTTGGCCTCTTTCTTCTGTAGATGCGGCGCCCACTCGCGAAGGTACGCGACTAGCCGCTCCTGGCGGTCCGCTTCTGACCGCAGCTCGAGTATCTGCTGCTTCCACAATAAATCCATTGGCAACGTGGCCGCAACGAGATAAGAAAAATCCTCGGTCGAGGCGCCCTCAAGATTCTTCGGATAGTCATCGAAAATGAGCGTGTGGCAAGTCTCGAAGAGTTCCACGAGTTGGCGCTGGATGCCGGGGCTGGCCGGCGATTCCCGGTCCTCCAGATAATCCACCTGGCCTTCCAATAGAGGGTCCTCGGCAAAAAGTTCTACGACGCGGAATGGAACGCGGCCGACAGTGAGAATGTCCATCCGGCCGTCTTGGTAGCGCTTTGTGACCTGCACGATTTCAGCGGTGCAGCCGACGCGCGCGACTCCCTTGTCCAAGGAAAGGAGCATGCCGAATTCGTACTTTTCTTCCAGGCAGTCTTTGACCATTTGACGGTAACGCGGCTCGAAAATATGCAGGGGCAGTTCCGCGCCTGGAAGGAGGACGACGTTCAGCGGAAACAGAGGAATGCGTTCAGGCCGCATGGGTCCCAAACCAAATCATACCAGAGCGGCTGCCCTCCGGTTATGAATCCTGGAAGCGCTCGACGTTAGGCCAGCAGGAAACCAAGGAAGCAGCCTCCACATGCAGTGGCTGAACGCTTGGTCACAGCGCCGAATTGCAAAGGTTCACTCGTATCTTAGTGCGACCATCGGATCCACGTGAGAAGCGCGCCACGCCGGCAGAAAGCCCGCAAACGCGGCAACAATGGTCAGCAACGCTGCCGCAAGCAGAATTGCGACGGGGTCCGCAAAGCCTAGCCCAAATAGCATGCTGCGCATCAGATAAGTTCCGCCCAGCGCGCAAGGCACGCCAATGGCGATGCCCATCAACACGAGCGCCAGGGTCTCGCGAAGAACCTGCCAAAGAATATTCTCCGGCTCAGCGCCAAGCGCCAGGCGAATTCCGATGTCCCTTGTCCGACGGGATACTGTGTAGGCCATCAGGCCGTAGAGGCCGATGGCTGCGAGGGCCAGAGCCAAAAGGCTGAAGGCCCCGGCCAATTGCTCGATGAAGCGATCCGTTTGCAAGGAGTCGTCGACTAGCCCGGACATCGTGTGCACCTCGATGGGCGGAAGCGTCGGATCTGCTTCCTGGACAACTTGGCGAAGCGCGGCAGTCACGGCTTGAGGATCGGCATACGTGCGAATCTCATAGAAAGCGGCAGGATTTTCCCACATCGGATTGGCAAGGGGAGCGTAAATGCGAGGCAAGGCTTTCTCTCGCAAATCGTTGTACTTGGCGTCCGCTGCGACGCCCACAACGACCATCTCCGCGGGGTTACCGGAATAGGTATCGCGGACCTGCTTGCCTATGGGATTGGTATTGGGAAAGAAGCGATGCGCGAAAGTCTGGTTTACGACCGCTGCGCGAATGCCGCCGGGAGCGTCCTGCGCTTCAATTTCGCGCCCCATCAAGATGGGAATTCCAAGCGTGGAGAAATATCCCGGGCCGACATGATCCATGCGCGAATGCATTTCCTCATCAGGCTTGGGCGTATAGCCTTCCACAGCGATCGGATCCGCCGATTCCGAGCCGCTGAAGAGGCCGTCCTTGGAAACGGTGGCACCGCGCAGACCGGGGATCGCCGAAATCCTTCTGAGCAAATCGAGTTGGAAGCGGGGAATCGCCCCGCCTTTGTAACCTCCAGGAGCGGCATCGACCCGGAAAATGAGCAGGTTTTCGCGGTTGTAACCAAGGTTTACCTGCCCGAGTTTGGAGAGGCTGCGGACAAATAGGCCAGCAGAGACCAGGAGAATCACGGAAACAGCCACTTGAGTGACTACCAGCATTCTTCCTGCAGGAAATCGCCGGTGCGATGACTCGCTGGACATACCGGTTGGAGCTGACTTCAGGACCGGCGTGAGATCGAGTCGCGTCGAGTTCAAGGAAGGAATCAAAGCAAACAGGATGGCTGTGAGCAGCGCCACGCCCACTGTGAAACCGAGCACACGGGCGTCAGGCTGCAGCTCGAGGTGGATGCTTGGAGGTCCGGATGACGCGCCGGAAACCATCCGCAGCAGAAGCGCGTCGGTCCACTGCGCTAGCAACAAACCCGCGGCGGCGCCGGTCACGGCGATGAGCAGGCCCTCCGTCAGTAGTTGCCTGATCAAGCGTGCTCGCCCGGCGCCAATGGCGATGCGCAGGGCAAATTCCCTTTGTCGGCCCGCCCCACGAGCGAGCAGGAGGTTTGCTACGTTGGCGCACGCGATGAGAAGCACGAATCCCACCATGGCCATCAAGATCTTCAGCGGCTCGCCAAAATGTTCGCGCAGCACGGATGAACCGCGCGCTGCTCGCTGCAAATTGATGCGCTGATCGAGAGAATGACGGCGCTCCTCCGCCGAGATCGAGACGCCGACCTTGGATTCCAGCAGGCCCTTGAATACGACATTGATGCTAGCCTTGCCCTGTTCCGGCGTGATCCCGGGCTTTAGCCGGGCCATCACTTGAAGCCAAATGTGCATGTTGGTCAGGTCTTTCGACGGGGTGAGGAGATCGCGTCCCGGGTAGATGGAGTCCTGCATAATCATTGGAACCCACAGGTCGGGGAACGCCCCGATGGTCTCTCCGAAGAATCCCGGAGGAGTGACGCCCACAATTTGGAATGACGTTTGGCGAATCTGTATTGTTTTGCCCAGCGCCAGCGGATCAAGACCAAAGCGCCGCTTCCAGAACGCGTAGCTGAGGACCGCAATCGGTGATCCGCCCCTGGCGCGGTCCACGTCGCGCGTGAAGAACGTGCCGGCGGCGGGAGTTACTCCAAGCGTGGCGAAGTAATCTCCGCTGACAAGGCGGATGCGAGCGGATTCTTTTTGCGCGCCTGTCTTGAACGAGGAATCAGGGATGGTGACTTCCCGCTCGGGAAGCTGGCTGTCGGCGGCGAAGATTTCTGAGAAGACCTCGTTGTGATCCCGGAAGTATTCGAACTCCGAGTAGGCGAGAAGAGAGCGGTCGCCGCCCTCACTTCCAAAGCTGGAACCATGCTCGTCTGGATCCGAGAGAACGACGAGTTGTTCGGGATGTGACACGGGAAGCGAGCGCAGCAAAACCGAGTCCAGGACACTGAAGATCGCGGTATTGGCTCCTATTCCCAAAGCAAGCGTCAAGACCGCAATCAGGGTGAAGCCGGGGTTTTTCGCCAATATGCGCAACGCGAATCGCAAGTCTTGCCAGAGATTTGCCATTCCTTCCTCCTCTGCGCACTAATCCGCTGGAAGCTCCGCACGTCGGCGTCCGAGCAGGCAGGCCAGTACTGCTTGACAGCAAAGCACTTACCTGTCTTCGCTCATCTGTCATTCCGATAGCTTCGGTCGCTTTTGGGACATGCCTGTGCCTGAATCGAACATGGCGACCACGCCAAAAGCCTGAACCAGCTATTTGCCATTGCGATCGCAATCTTACGTAGGGAGGTAAAAAGAACAGTGCAGCCGGATCATCGGAAACTCAGCCCGTATCCACCGCCACTGGTTATGAATCCTGATTCATGGAAAAATTAAGGAGGGAGCTGGCCTGAATGGCATAGGTTTATCCTCCGTTTAGGTTGGAATGCCCAGAGTTGTTGGGGGCAAAGAGAAGGAGGAGATTTGAATTACGCGGCGCTGCTGCGATCGGCCCTTGTGGCATTGCTCCGGAATAAAATGCGCAGCATCCTGACGGTCCTGGGCATCACCATCGGGATTGCGGCGGTCATTTGCGTCGTGGCCATAGGAAAAGCGGGGCAGGCGCGGGTCGAGCAGCAGCTCAACAATTTGGGCGACAATTTTGTATGGATTGAGGCGGGAGGGCGCGCCGTCAACGGCGTTCGCACGGGAACACACGGGACAAAGTCGCTGGTGCTGGCCGACGCGATTGCCATCAAGAATCAAATCCCCTTGATCAAGAGCGTTTCACCCAACGTCGACGCTTCGGTTCAAATTATTTATGGCAATCAGAACTGGTTTACAAGCTACCGTGGCGTTTCTCCGGAATACTTCGACATCAAACGGTGGTACATCGATCAGGGCGCCGCGTTTTCACAGGACGACACAGATCGCGCCGCGGACGTTTGCGTCATCGGGCGTACCGTGCGCGATCAACTTTTTGGCGTGGAAGATCCGATTGGAAAAGTGATCCGCGTAAAGGATCTGCCTTGCAAAGTCGTCGGCACGCTTTTGCCCAAGGGGCTTTCCGTTTCCGGGCAAGACCAGGACGACACCATCATTCTTCCGTATACGACCGCGCAGAAAAAAATCAAGGGAATCACGTGGCTGGACGACATTCTGTGTTCGGCGGTTTCGCAGGACGCGGTGAAGATCGCCGGCCAGGAAGCAGCAGCGCTGTTGCGCGATCGCCACCACCTGCGTCCGGAAGAGGAAGATGATTTCAATATCCGGAATCCGGAAGACATCATTCAGGCGCAACTGGAAGCCAGCAAGACCCTCACCGTTCTCCTAATCGCTATCGCTTCGATTTCGCTCATCGTCGGTGGAATTGGAATCATGAACGTCATGCTCGTTTCGGTAACGGAGCGCACGCGGGAAATTGGAGTGCGCGTCGCGGTGGGCGCCACGGAAGAAGCCATTCAACTGCAGTTCCTGGGGGAATCTGTAATGCTCAGCCTGGTCGGAGGCGCCGCGGGTGTCCTTTTCGGAATTGTCGGCTCCATTCTGGTTGGCAAGACACTACAGTGGCCCATGCAGATGTCCATTGAAGCGGTGATTGTGGCGGCGCTGTTTTCTGTGGCAGTGGGAGTTTTTTTCGGATATTACCCCGCGCGAAAAGCCTCTTTGCTCGATCCCATTGAGGCTCTGCGGTACGAATGAAACATACGGTGCGTAACTTCCAGGACGGGAAATGAAAATAAAGAGCAAGTGGCTCATTCTGGGTGGAGTTGTTGTCGTCGCAGGAGTGTTTGCAGCGTTCGGCCTGAATCACAATAACGCGCCGCAACATTTCACGGCCAAGGTGGAAAAGGGCGAGATCCGCGACGTGGTGGAAGCCACCGGAATGATCAATGCCGTGATCACCGTGCAGGTTGGCTCGCAAGTGTCTGGGACGATTTCAAAGCTCTACGTTGATTTTAATTCGCGCGTGCGCAAGGGCGACATTGTGGCGCTGATCGATCCCGCATTGTTCAAGGGAGCTCTGCTGCAGGCCACAGCCGATTTGGAAAACGCGAAGGCAAATCTGGTGGCGGCGCGCGCGAACCTGGAAAAAGCGAAAGCGTCGCTGGTTCAGACCAAAGCCGACTATGACCGTACGGCCGGTTTGTTCAAAGATGGCATCCTGAGCCAACAGCAACTAGATTTGGCCAAGGCGAATTATGATTCCGCGAATGCGACAGTGGGCGGAGCCGTTGCCAACGTCACGCAGGCCGAGGCGCAGGTCTGCCAGAAAGAGGCGGCGGTAGCCGTAGCGCAGACGAATTTGAACTACACGGTGATTCGCTCACCGATTGACGGAACCGTGGTGGCACGAAACGTGGATGTCGGACAGACGGTCGCTGCGTCGTTGCAAGCCCCGACAATTTTTACCATCGCGCAAGACCTGACGAAAATGCTGGTCTACGCCAAGACGGACGAGTCTGACGTCGGCAACATCAAAGTAGGAAAGCCAGTCACGTTCAAGGTGGACGCCTTTCCGAAAGAAACCTTTCATGGCGTGGTGAAGCAGGTGCGCATGAACGCGACGACGGTGCAAAACGTCGTCACCTACGACACCATCGTCGAATTCGCCAATCCGGAATTGAAATTATTTCCAGGAATGACAGCGTACGTGACGATTCCAGTGGCCACGGTTCAGAACGTCTTGAAGCTGCCCAACACGGCGCTGCGTTACAAGCCGCCGATGTCGCCTGAAGAAATTCTCGCGTTGTACAGGCAATACGGAATTGAGCCTCCTGGAGAGAGGAAAACGGCGAGCGACGAGGCCGTGGCGGCGGAACGCATCAGTCCGTCGAGTGGAGCAGCGCAAAATTCGCCACGTGCGCAGCGCTCCGATAGCGCTGTGGTTTGGAAACTTCGCGCGGATAACAGCATGGAGCCGGTGAAGGTCGCTCTGGGAATTACAGACCATTCGTATACGGAAATTGCGGGATTCGTGAAAGGCGAATTGAAAGAAGGCGATGAAATGATCATCCGCTCCGTAATGCCAAAATCCACGGCGCCGGGAGGGCCAGGGGTACGGCGTTAAGAGCTTGCGTGCGTGGATATCCGTCCCTCCAAATTCCATTCCATGCAGACCGCTAACCAGACCGAATTGAAAAAGACCGACGACCTTGCCGGCAACGCGGTCATTCGCGTGGAAGATGTTCACAAATATTACGAGTTGGGCGAAACACGCGTGCACGCTTTGCGCGGAGTGAGCCTGGAAATTCAGCGCGGTGAATTCGTGGCCATCATGGGAGCGAGCGGAAGCGGGAAATCGACGTTCATGAATATGTTGGGGTGCCTGGACCGCCCCAGTTCCGGACGCTATCTGCTGGAAGGAATCGACGTCTCGAAGCACGACAAGCGGGCGCTGGCGCAGATCCGGAACCAGAAGATCGGATTTGTTTTTCAAGGGTTCAACCTTCTGGCGCGCACCACGGCGCTGGAAAACACGGAATTGCCGACGCTGTACGCAAAGATCGACAAGGCGGAGAGCCGGAAACGCGCTGTGGAGGCGCTTGCGTTGGTCGGGCTGGCGGACCGCATGGAGCACTTTCCGTCGCAAATGTCCGGAGGGCAGCAACAGAGAGTGGCCGTTGCGCGCGCTTTGGTAAATCGTCCTGCAATTCTGCTCGCCGACGAACCTACTGGGAATTTGGATAGCCGCACGTCGGTGGAGATCATGGAAGTCTTTCAGGATTTGAACGACAAAGGCCTGACGATTGTGCTGGTTACGCACGAGCACGACATCGCGCAATTCGCGAAACGAGTGCTGGTGTTCCGGGATGGGAAAATCCGCAAAGATGATCCGGTGACGCACCGGCCGCGAGCGGCGGAAGTGCTGAAAACCCTGCCAACGCTTGAAGATTGAGCCTTGTTAGATTTGCGGAGGGCCGCTCCCCCCACCCGGCTGTTTTTCATCAAGTGTTCATTCCACAGGGGGTTAAAGTCGCTTGTTTTGATACACTTTCAGAAGTGTTGATTCTAAATGGACTTACGTTGCACCAGAATTGTGCAAGAATGCCGGTCAGGATGGTTACTCCCTCCACAGGGGTCAATTACAAATAAAAAAAAGCGGCAGACAAGCCGCCGCATCGGAGAAGTCCCACAGGTTTACCCGTTAGATATAGTACCACAGCGAGCGGGGAAAGTCAAGGAGTTCTTTCCCAGGACATTTCTCAAAGAATGCCAGCGTTCCAACGTGGAAATTCACGCTGGCTGGAAAAAACGATTGGTGGGAGAATGCGCGCATCATGATGATCCGAAAACGACTTCCAGCTTTTCTGTTTTTCGCTTGCTTGGCTGCTCCATTCTGGACTTCTGTGGCCATTGCGCAAGAAACGCTGCGCTACTCGATCGTGTCCAACGGAAAGACTCAAGGAAGCGAAGTGGATGTTTTCGGCGCGAACGGCCGGATTGACAGCACGTTTGAGTTTAACGATCGGGGGCGGGGTCCAAAGATATCGGCGCACTACCTGATCGGCGCCAAAGGGATGCCGTCGCGCACCGATATCACGGGGAACGATTACCTGAAAGCGCCAGTGGATGAGCATTTTTCGATCGAGAACGGAAATGCTCATTGGAAAAGCACGTCGGAAGACGGAACGGGTA
>MNDE01000055.1 GCA_001914785.1 Acidobacteria bacterium 13_2_20CM_57_17
ATGACGCCGTTTGATTCGAGCAAACGTCCCCACAAATAAGGCAAATCGACGGTGTAAAACGGGCGGCGCGACCCGAGGCCGATGGCTTTGAGCTGCGCGGCGGAAAGCGGCGCAGTGGCCAGCGCAAAGGTGAGTTTCGGCGCGGCAGCCGCGCGCAGGCCAGACAGTTTCAGAGACAACGCGTTGGTCGCGAGAAGGACCTGCCCAGCGCGAATTTCTTTTTGCTGAATGCGGTCGCGGAATTCATGGCGCACGCGAAGGCGCACCGGATTCGCGAAGTCCAGCGAACGAACTTCGGCGCGCTCGACGATTTGAGCGCCGGCGTTCTCCGCTGCGCGCGCAAGGCCTGCGACGACCCTGCCTGGGTCCACCGTGCCACCGGACACAAGGCGGACGACTTTTAGTTCGCCGGAGTCGTTCCACGAAATCGGCGAATCCCCTGCCGAAGCGGAACGGCCGAGCTCCCAGACGCCGGGAAGCGTCAGCCGCGAGTCAATGCGCAGAGCGTCGAGAATTTTCTTGTAGCCGGCGAGCACGTCACCGAGTCCGGGGAGCTGTCCAGCAGCGGTTTCTGAAAGCGCCATGCCGCCCGTGCGGCCGCTGGCGCCATCGCCGAGCCAAGCAGACTCCAGCACCAGAACGGACTTCCCGGGAGCAAACCGGCGCAACCACGCCGCTGCGGAAAGGCCGGAGAAGCCGCCGCCAACAATCGCGAAGTCCACTTGATCCGGAAGAGAGCTCGGGGCAGGACGGAAATCAACGCTCCAGGGCGGCACGCCCCAAGGATGGGCTTTGCGAATTGTGGTACTGCGATGAGCTTTGCGCCGCATGGCATTTCTTTGATGCAGGGAGAATGCCGTGCGTGGCGAGATTTTCCGCGCACTTTTTGAAAGCCTCTTGCGTGCCGTCGCCCGATCAAGTTTTAGGCTGTGACACGCGGGAGAAGAGAACGGCGATTATGGTGAGAGCACTCACCAGAAGGGGAAACCACACCGGCGAAAGCCAGGGAACTGGAATCAGGAAGAGCACATCCGGATCCTTGACCGAAAGAGGCCAGCGTACCGTGGCCCAAAGAGCGGCGTAGTACACGATGTCCCAAGTGGCGAAGGTCCAAAGGAAAACGGCGGCGCGGGCTCTGGAGTTAGCAGAAGTGAGTAAAGCAACGGTGAACAACATAACGATTGTAGCGGCTTCGCGAAGGACTTCGAGCGTGAGAAGACTATTCGGGAATTGCGTAATCGCTTGGGATTGAACGTAATACTGTCCTGACATGCGAACAACGTCCGCGAGTGTTCCCTGATATCCGGGGAGCAAGCCCGTGGCAGCGCGCAGATAGACGACGACCACAGCTTCCAGAAATCCGAACGCTGCCGCAAACACGCCACTGATTGCTAACTGCCGCACCGTGACGGCCACGCCTCCGCGACGCCACGAGAACCACGCAAGCGGCGGAATCAGAATGATGAAATTCACCCACCACGGCTGGGCGACGAGTGCGATGGCCATGAAACGATTCTACTGTGAGTCGAGGCAAAGAAGTTCGAGGAGCGAAGAGAAAAACAAACCGTCGCGATTTGGCCTTACTGTCCAGTGAGCTGGTGAAAGTCTCTCTTTTTAGACGAGCCCTTCTTAAGATACAGGGCCCGGTCAGCCGCGCCGAAAAGGTCAGCGATGGTCTTGCCGTCGTGCGGATATACCGCGATGCCGGTGCTTACCGTGACCGGCGGCTCGTCGCCATCCGTGCTGAGGCGCTCGGCGATTCGATTGGCGACACGTTGAGCCGCCTGGCCGTCTGCTTCGGGGAGAACCAGCACGAATTCGTCTCCGCCGTAGCGAGCGGCAATGTCGACGGCACGGCAGTGAATGCGAAGAATGTTTGCCAGCCGGCAGATGGCTTCGGTCCCCACGAGATGACCGTAAGTGTCATTGATCTTCTTCAGCCCATCCAAATCGGCAACCACGATGGCAAACGACCGCGCGGTGCGTTCATAGCGCTTGATTTCCGAGTCCAGGGCGTCAAGCAGCCGCCGGTAGTTGGCGAGCCCCGTGAGCGGGTCGGTGACCACCAATTGCCGCACGTATTCAGCGGCGCGTTTGTGCTCGGTGAATTCGGCGGCAAGCGCCATGGAAGTTACGGCCATGACGCCGACAAAGGATTGCAACAACAACAGCGACGTATTTTGTGACTCCCTTGCAAACGGGCCAAATCCGTGAGCCGTTCCCCAGGTGGCGATCGCTGCCAGGGCAAAGATGGCAGTCACCGCCTTTCGGCGGCCGAAGCGGAACGCCGCCCAGACCAGGAAAGGAATGCAAAGGTATTCCAACGGATAATTTTTCACCGAAAAATCAAAACGGCCTCCGAACACAATCCAGCCCGTGGAAAATAATCCCAAAAACAGCAATGCGAGCTCCGTGATCTGCCTGCGGCTCCAATGCACACGAGGATTCTCCCACCAGAGGAGAACCAGGGGAGTCACGACTACGGCGCCAGCGGCATCCCCTAGCCACCATGTTGACCAGATCGAGCCGTAAATTTTCCAGCTTGCGAGTCCTGCCACGGCCAGCGTGGTGACGCCCACCGTTGCGCTAATCATCGGGCTGACCATTCCCGCCAAAACCGCAAACTTGAATATATCCTGGGCTCGTTGAAACGCTTGCTTCCCGGCGGCAAATCGCGTCACCAGATAGCTGCCGACCACTCCTTCGAGCGTGTTTCCCGCCGCAATGGCCAGCGACGTAACTGCAGAACCAGCCGTGGTCAAATTCACCAGGAAAGCTCCCGCCAGGATGGCGGGCCAGACGCGGTAACCCAGGATAAGGAAAGCTGCGAGGGAGATGCCCGTGCTGGGCCAAATGGCGGTCGCGCTGGCGTTCACGTGGGCGAGTTTTAGCCCAAGTTTTCCCGCCGCGAAGTAAACAGCGGCCAGAACCACGAGTGTGGATATGTTTCCCAGAAAACGTCGGCGGGCCATGCGCCTCCTCGATTCGCAGGGTGGCCTGCTTACTCAGTCTGTAGCCGTGGACAGGCTTCTCGTCAAGCCCTGAAGTAGAGCGCTGAGCACCCTTTGACAAGTGTACTAGAACTATTAGTACATTTCAAAAGGGGATGCCTTCCCCTGGAATTGGCACTGGAACGCGGCTTCGGGAATCATCAGGATACCCTGCTCACGCAACGCGATAATGCTCGTCTATGTCGTTGCACGACATAGTTTATGTCAAGCCCGCAAAATGGAGCCGACGTTATGAATCTCAATAACCCCGTTGTTCCTCTGCTCGGACGCTTGATGATGACGTACATCTTCGCGACCAGCGGGATCGGAAAGATATTTGGCTGGTCCGGAAATGTGGCGTACATGAGCACCAGACATTTGCCGATGATTCCGCTGCTGCTCGCTGTAGCGATGGTCATTGAAGTGGCAGGTTCGCTATGTCTCGTGACCGGATACCAGGCGCGCATCGCGGCGTTTGTCATGTTCTGGTACACGACTGCGGTGACGATTCTGTTCCACAACTACTGGGCATCGAGCGAAATGATGGCCGCCATGCAGGAAACGCACTTCCGCAAGAATCTGGCGATCATGGGCGGCTTGCTGATTCTGGCTTACAGCGGCCCGGGAAAATGGGCCCTGGGCCGGCGCGGCGATTCCTGAGTACCCCCGGTCCGTGAACAACAGCCGCTCCTCCATAGAGACGTTGAAGGCCGCTGAGGGGCGCCGGACGCCGGTCCATTCCTGATGAAGCATCTCGCGAAACTTTTGAATCTTGCCTGGGTCTGGGGCGCTCATGAATGGCCTCCAAGCGAGGACTCTAACAGACGGCCAGCCTGCCCCCAATGGGCGCCTTGGCCGTCGAACCTTTCTTGTCGGTCAAAATTTCCTAGGGAAAATACCTGAATGTAAGTTGCAGCTTTTCCTTTCTTGTCTGTGCGCCGGGGAAATGTTACGGATTCATAGCCAACCAGGTCTCTTGTGCGAGGACCGCCAGGAGCTTCCGCGAGTTTCGATTCTGGAAGGCATCTCGGGGGCACAGTGTCGAAAAGAAGCTTCTATGCTATCGCCTGCTCGGCGGCGGTGGGACTTGTCCTGGTTATCTTTTTCTTGACGCGCACGGCGGCGCTCAAAACCCCGCCTGGCGATACCGCCAACAAGTCCTGGAACCGAGAGGCCATCAGGGCGACCTACGTGGCAAGCCAGCTCAGAGAGACCGACAAAACTCACTCCACGTTGACTCTATCCTACGATCTGGAGAACAACACGGATTCCGATTTTCGCCTGGACGCTGGCCCAGGATTCGTGGTCCTGAGCAGGCTGGAAGCCGATGGAAGTCTCAGCCAGCAAGAGCCGGTGCGGCTGAGCTACCCGGTGTTTCTGCCGGCCAGGCAACATGCGCGTCTGGCCATTGAAATCACGCAGACATTCGCTTGGCCTTCCGAAGACAACCCCGCCTATATAGACAAGCTCAGGGAATTTGTGAAGCAGCGGCTGGCGAACCTCCAGGAATTCGTTCTTTTTGATCAATCCAGCCGCACCGAAGTCAAACTGCCTGGTGTGTGGCAGCAACTGCAGGAAACGGCGCAGGCGAGTTACTGATGTCTGGCAAACGAATCGACAACAAAGAGATGCCAGGCGAGCGCTCACCCCGAAGAGTGTTGGGACTCTCGAGCGCGTTGGCGCTTCCCACGGCGGGAAATTAAATTATGTCCATCTCATCGGCAATTCAGAATTTTGAAAAGCAGGCCAGTGAGCGGCGCGCCCTTTCAAGGGAACCCCTCAAATGGGTGGTTCTTACCTACTTCGGTCAGGACAATTGGGGCAAGCTGATTGACTTGAACGAAACTGGAATGCGCTTTGAATTCTATCAGGCCCCGTCTGACGGCAAGCGGATCAACTTTAAGTTCGAAGCAATAGGCCTTTCACCGGCTTCGTTTGGCGGCGCGACCATCAAGGAATCGTTCCAGGCGGAGGGCGACGTCCGATGGACGCTCGATTTTGAAAGGATTGCTGGGGTGCAGTTTGCCAATCTAGCGGAAAACAGCCGCGACCAGATTCGCAAGTGGCTTTCCATCGAAGCCTCAGCTGATCCCGTTCCCGCAAACACCAACATGAAAAAGGAAGCGCCAGTTGCACTGTCAACGCCGCTCGAGCCTCTGCCGCCTCCTGCTGAAGCAATCCTCAAGGTAGACGAGAGCCAGTCGCCGCTCGACATCGGCTATGCAGTCTCCCGTGCGCCAGTCGTAGATACATCCTCTCCTCTCGTAGCAAAGATTCTCGAAGCAACCACGTTCGAGGCCTACTCCAGGATCTTCGAAGAGGAAGAAAAGGAGCAGCCAAAGACTTCTCGCCCAATTCCGCGTATGCGCCGAACTCAGTGGATGGGTGCAATGATTGGCGTGGCGGCCGCGGTGGTGATTGTCGGTATCGGAACGACTCTGCCTCGGCTTGTCCGAAGAAATCAGGCGGTCGATCAAACCCCGAGTCCGGCTGCCGGCAAGGGCGAAACTACTGGAGTCGAAAACGGCTCGGCGGCTGGGAATCCGCGCCCGTTCCTGGTGGAAGTCTTGGACGCCAACAACCGGCGGTGGCTCTTGTGGTTTGTTAATAACGGCCCCAGCGATGAAACGACGCAAGCCTCCTACAAATCCCCGTTGCCTTCTTCTGGTGCGTCTGTAAAAAGTGATAGCCGCCCAAAGCAACCCGCTGCCACAGCGAAGTCTGCGACGCGTCACAAATTCACCTTGATTGTGCCCGAAGCAAACCGGCCCAATGCGAATAGTTCGGCTGCGAATTCTGCCTCTCTCGCAGCCCCGGTAGTTCGTGATGAGTTGCAGATGACCACGGAAGCGCCGATGACAAACATTCTTACCAGTCACGCGGTGCCGCAGCCGCTTCCCGTGTCGCCGCCTATTGGCGGCCAGGTTCAGCCGGCGCGCCTCCTCAAGTCCGTGCAGCCCGTGTATCCGCAGATCGCCCGATCGAGCCATGCAGCGGGGGACGTCACCGTGGACGCGCTCATTGATGCAGACGGCAATGTCACCAATTTGAAAGCCGTGTCCGGCCCGCCGATTCTGCGGCAAGCGGCCATGGACGCCATAAAACAATGGAAATATGATCCTGCCCGGTTGGATGGTCGGCCCGTGGCGATTCACCTCACCTTGACGGTAAGATTTCACGGCGACTAGGTCACGCAAGGCGGTGCGGCAGTCCCGTTCGATTCGAATGCGCCACAGGGCCTGTGTCAACTCTTCCAGAATCTCATCACTGCGGAGTAATCCAGGTCTTCCTTGGCGGCTCCTTTGACGTAATTGTAGGTTTCGCGCGCGGCGGCCGTAGCAGGCAACGCCACGCCAAGCTGATTGGCGAGGTCAAGCGCAAGGCCGAGATCCTTGTGCATGAGGCGCAGCGGGAAACTCGGAACATATTCTCCCTTGAGAAGATTAGGTGCTTTCACATCGAGTACACCGGAGCGCGCCATGCTGGATTGCATGACCTCCACAAGTTTCTCGCCTTGAATGCCCGCGCGGGTGACGAGAGCCAGAGCTTCCGCGAGCGCGTCCACCTGCAGCGCGAGAATCAAGTTCATCGCCACCTTGACGGTTTGGCCGGCTCCGTTGGGGCCCAGGTGAAACCATTTCTTCCCCATTACGCCCAGGATGGGCTCCGCCTCCTTCAACGTACCGGCATCGCCGCCAATCATGAAAAGCAGCTCGCCTTTTTTTGCGCCCCAGTCGCCGCCTGTGACCGGTGCATCCAGAAAACGCACCCCTCGTTCCGCGCAGGCCGCGGCGATCTTGCGCGCCAGCGCAGACGAGACGGTGCTGGAGTCCACATAAATGCTGCCGCGCTTGACCGCTTGCATCGCGCCATTCGAACCCCACAAAACTTCTTCCAGCGCGGGAGGATCGCTGACTATCGTGAGAAGAAAGTCGGCAGCGGCGGCAACTTCCTGCGGGGACTTTGCGAGTTTCGCTCCCATGGCCACCAATTCATCGGCGCGCGAAGCAGTTCGGTTCCATACGGTGAGAGAGTACCCAGCCTTGATGAGATTCATGCCCATGGGGCGGCCCATCAAGCCAAGTCCGATTAACCCAATTTTTTTGCCAGCGGATGATTCCAAAGAAGGCCTCCTTGAATTGGCGAGCGTAATACAAGCCTGCGCATTTCTCAAAAAAGAGGACACGATTGTAGCCGAATCCCAACTGGAAAGTAGAGCCGGGAATCTTTCGAGCCGGTCAGGCGAACGAATCAGGCAGTTTTAGGACGGTGAGAGAGCGGAAGGATACCCGGCGCGCCACCAGCGGAAGCCGCAGCGGAGGCGCTGAGAGGCTTTTCGGCGATGTCGGACTCGACGGGAGCTTCGAGTGCAGCTTTGGAGGCTACCGCGGCAGAAGTGGCATTTGCAGAGGACCCGGAATCGGGCTTCTCCACAATGCGCACAAGATACTGATAAGGGATTTCCCAGCGGAAATGCCTGTGCTGGCCGCGCTGGTCTAAATTCTGTTCGAGGAAAATGGAACGGCCGGAATCGGCCACGAAAGTGCCGGAAGCCGGCAGAAGAATATCGCCGGCGCGATATTGCACCTCCACGCGGCGCCCGAGAAAGGCGGAGTAGCGAGCCATCCTGTACTCAGTCTCTGAAACCAGTAGTAACACGGTCAATAGTACGAAAGGACCCCTTACGCAAAACTGTGGAAAAACAGCGTAGCGAATGTGGAAAAAGCTGGTGTGACTGTGCAAAGACGAGGAGCGCCAATCGTTCGAATTCTGGAAAGTGATCAGCGGCGGGAAACTTTGACCGCGCCGCGGCTGGATTTTTCCAGCGTGTCCGATTGGAGATATTGCTTGGCGTGCGCGTCGCCCTTCAAATACGCGTCCCAGAAAGCAAGGGACGCGGAATTGGTGTAGTCAAAAATATTTCCGCCTTGCTCAGCGCGACCAGGAGCGAGAGTGCTTGGCGTGATGAAAGACATGTGGTTCGCGCCTTCCATAAACAGGTGATATTTGTCGCCGGGCTGGCTGCGCTCGAAGGGAGTTTTGTGCCATGCAGGGCTCGCTACCGGGCCAAGGCTGTCGAGCGATCCGGTCATGCCCATATACGGCAATGAAATCTTGTCGAACGAATGTTCGTTCAAACCGAATTGGCCGGGCCCTTGTGGCGAAAGGCAAAGGGCTGCTTTAACACGAGGATCGGCAAAATTCCTGCCGGGCTGGCCGGGAAGATCCACGAGCGCGCCGGCGACGGCTTCCGTGGTGTACGAACCCATGGAATGGCCGCCGACGCCGATACGGTCGCCATCAATCTTTCCCAGGAGCCCAGGCACGCGCTTCCCGGCCAAGGGTAGCGCATCCAGGAGGTAAGAAACATCCAGCGGACGGCTCTCCCAAAGAGCACGTTTTTTCAGCGCGTCGCGTACCGCCTGCAGGAAGCGGATGTTTTCTTCGCCTTGGTTGCGCCGCTGCACCGCGGAGTCATCATGAGTGGGCTGAATGGTCACGTAGCCGTAGCTCGCCCAGTGGCGCGTCAGTCCATCACAGCAATTCCGCGAGCCGCCGGCCCCGTGCGAAAAGACAATGACGGGGTACTTCCCGGCAGGATTGGGATAAAAAATTCGCACGTGCAATTCTTTGCCACGCTTCGCATCGTGCAAGACGAGGTCTTCGGCTTCAGAGACGGCGTACGGACCTGGTTCCAGCTTGTAACCATTCGCGTCACTCGAAGCTGCAACTGGAGCAGAGGGCGGAGGAGAGGCCGGGGGATGTATCGCGGGAGTCGGCGCGGGAATACGATTCGCGGGCAGATTCCGGGCGCGGAAACCCGTGCCACCTGTGGGACGCGTGATGAAATATGCGAAAATCAAACTCAGAGTAGCGATTAACAAAACGTTGGTGATCCGGCGCACAGCGCGGCGGCGGCGTATGTAGTCGCGCGGGAGAGGAGGCAAGAGCCTTCGAACGTGAGCCAAAAGGAACATAGCGCGTTTGAGCTTCGACGAATTTTCAGCGGGCCTGGTTACAAACCCAGTCCGGATCAAAAAGTTTCGGGGCTGGTCTCTGACCACCCAACGGAACTTCCACTGTAAAACGCAGCGGCTGGGAAGACTCGGTGAGCGGGCCCTCGTTATTGTAGCAAGAAAAACTGGTCCGGGCGGCTGCTCAAATCCTTGACTTTTTCTGGAGGAAGGCTATTGTCTGCGTGCCGGGTTTTGGGGATCGTGTACCTGCGCCGAGAGTTGGCGAGAGCTTAAGGCCGGGAAAAAACGCCGCAGCGATGCAGAGTGGGCTTCGCGACGGCGAGAAGTGAAGCGCGAGTGGTCGAACAAAAGAGACTCACGAAGGGCAGGGCTGCCCTCTTGCTGATCCTGTCCGCCTTGGGCGCGATTGTGTCCGCGACGATGCTGCACGGATGGCACGTCTACTTGGGGTTCGCTATTGTGGGAATTGTCCTTTTCATGGGGTTCTTCCTCTGGAACCGCAAAGACTGAGTTCACGTCTCTCGCAATAAATGGAGGTATCGGGCGATGCGCAAGGTGTCTTTGATTCCTATTGCGATGGCAACCTGCGGGTTGTTTGCGTTTTCCGCGGGAGCACAGGAAACAGGGAAAGCCGCGAAGGCTGCGGCTTCCACGACGCCCACAATTGATCAGTCACTCGAATGGAAAAACGCGTTCAGTCCAAAAATTTCGCCGGATGGGAAGCGCGTGGTTTACGAAGTGCAGAAGGCCAATTGGGAGGACAACGCGTTCGACAGGAACTTATGGATTGTGGACGTTGCAACCGGCGAATCGCACGCGCTGACTTCGGCGAAAAAATCGAGCACCAATGCCGCGTGGTCGCCGGACGGAAAATGGATCGCGTTTATTTCCGACCGGCCCGGACAAATCAAGGACACGCCGGAAGGCAAGAAACAACTCTACGTTATTTCCGCGGACGGCGGCGAGGCGCAGCAAATTACCAAGACTGAAAATGATGTGAATGCTTTCGATTGGGCACCGGATTCCAGGCGCATCGCTTTTTCGATGTCGGACCCGGAACCAAAAACGCTGAAGGACCGCAAAGAAAAATACGGCGAATATTCCGTGGTTCACTCCGATTACCAGATGGCGCATCTCTGGATCATCGATCTTCCGGACGACTCGGCGAACGCCGCGCCCGAAGCAAAGCGCCTTACGGAAGGAGATGCGTTCAGCGTAGGGAGTTTCGCGTGGTCTCCTGATGGGACGCGCATCGCATTCAGCGCGCAGAAAGACTCGGACCTGATTTCCTCTTTTTCCGAAGATATTTACGTGGTGAAAATTGCAGATAAATCCGTAAAGAAAATTGTGGACACGCCGGGGCCGGACACAAATCCGAAATGGTCGCCCGATGGAAAGAAGATTGCGTTCGAGACTGCGGCAGGCGCGAAATTCTTCTACTACACGAATGTAAAAATCGCCGTGGTGCCCGCGGAAGGCGGAACGCCGCAGATTTTGACGGAAGCGTTCGACGAAGATCCCGGGCTCATCGGCTGGGGACCGGACGGAATTTATTTCGCCGCCGAACAGAAAACCTATGCGCATCTTTTCCGGCTCAATCCCGCGACAAAAGCAATTGACAAACTGAGCGCGCCGGATCACCTATCATCTTTTTCGTTTTCGTTTTCGCAGGATTACAAAGTGGCCGCGTACCGGGCCGCACTCGAAAACCAATATGCGGAAATCTACTCCTCGAAAGTCGCGCCGTGGGAAGGCAAGAAACTGACGGACATGGGCGATCAGCTCAAGGGTTTCACGCTGGCGCGCCGGGAAGTGATTTCCTGGAAATCGGCGGACGGCACCACGATTGAGGGAGTCGCTTACAAACCGGCCAATTTCGATCCGGGGAAAAAATATCCGTTACTGGTGGTGATTCACGGCGGGCCCACGGGAGTGGATCAGCCCATCGTGAACGCGGACCGCTACTATCCAACCGAGCGCTTTGTAGCAAAAGGAGCGCTGGTGCTGCGGCCGAATTACCGCGGTTCGGCGGGCTACGGCGAAAAATTCCGCGCGCTGAACGTGCGCAATCTCGGCGTCGGAGATTATGCCGACGTAATTTCCGGAGTGGACGCGCTGATCGCCAAAGGCTGGGTGGACAAAGATCGCATCGGCTCGATGGGCTGGAGCCAGGGTGGCTACATTTCCGCGTTCATCACGGCATCGAGCGACCGTTTCAAGGCCGTTTCCGTAGGCGCGGGGATTTCCGACTGGATGACCTACTACGCGAACACGGACATCACTCCGTTTACGCGCCAGTATCTGCACGCGACGCCGTGGGATGATCCGGAAATTTAC
The DNA here is from genome assembly GCA_001914785.1 of Acidobacteria bacterium 13_2_20CM_57_17. Taxonomy (GTDB): domain Bacteria; phylum Acidobacteriota; class Terriglobia; order Acidiferrales; family UBA7541; genus Acidiferrum. The sequence continues at coordinate 11,306 of MNDE01000055.1, forward strand.
AAAAAAACTTCGCCAATCAGCTACATCGCGAAGGCGAAAACGCCGACGCTGATCCAGCATGGCGAAAATGACCGCCGCGTCCCGATCCCCAATGCCTACGAACTGCGGCAAGCGCTGGAAGACCACGGCGTGCCGGTGAAGATGGTGGTGTACAAAGGATTCGGCCACGGGATCACGAAACCGAAGCAGCAGCGCGCGGTGATGGAAGAAAACGAAAAGTGGTTCGCGCAATACATCTGGGGCGAAAAACAGGAGGAACCCAAGACGCCCGAGCCGAAAGCAGAAGAAAAGAAATCCACTGCTGCGATTAATCCATAAATATCGACCAGCGAATGTGATCCTCCTAGCTGGCGACATTCGACTTTGCAGCACGGCAGCGCGTTCCTTTAACACTACCAATGGCATGAACACTGCATGACATCTTCCGCCGAACTTCCAGACAAAATGAAGGCCGCGGGATTGCGCGAGTGGCTGATCGCGCTGGGCGTTTCGATGGGAACCGCGCTGCTGGTGATTGCGCCCTTTTTCTGGCTGGGCAACGCCTCCGGCCACGACTTCGGGTTTCACGCGGCCTCGTGGCTGGACGCCGCGGGGCAGTGGAAAGAAGGGATTTTTTCCCCGCGGTGGACGGAGTGGGCGAACCACGGATTCGGCGAGCCGCGATTTATTTTTTATCCGCCGCTTTCGTGGATGCTGGGGGCCGCGCTCAGCTTTGTGGTTCCATGGAGTGCGGTGCCGGGATTCTTCATCGTCATCGCGCAGACCTTGGCGGGAATTTGTTCGTTCGCGCTGGCGCGGCGATTTTTGCCAAGGAATGCGGCCCTTTTTGGAGCAGCGTGTTACGCGGCAAATCCGTATGCGCTGCTGGTCGTTTACATGCGCAGCGACTTTTCGGAGCAGCTGGCATGCGCGCTGATGCCGTTGGTTGTGCTGACGGGATTACAGCTTTGCGGACTCGTGGAGAATCGGCGGCGATCCTTTTCGCGGGCGATGGCGTTTTTCGCATTGGCGTTCGCGGCGGTGTGGCTTTCCAATGCGCCTGCGGCGGTGATCACGAGCTACAGCGTGGCGCTCATTTTTGCGTGGGCTGCGCTTGAAAAGAAATCGATGCAGCCGTTGTGGCGCGGCGCGGGCGGATTGGCGCTGGGCTTTGGATTGGCGAGCTTTTACCTAGTGCCGGCGGCTTACGAACAGCGCTGGGTGAATATCGGGCAAGTGCTTTCCTTGGGCCTGCAACCCGCCGACAATTTTCTCTACACGATGGGCAACGATCCGGAACACAACGTATTCAATTGGATCGCGTCGAGTGTTGTGGTCCTGCTGCTGGTGATGACAGGAATCGCGGCGATTGCGGCACTGCAAAGGACTATGCAGGGACAAGAAAGCGACGACAGAAAGAAACTTTGGCGCATGTTGCTGGTGCTTTGCGCGGCGGCAGCGATTCTGATGACCAGGCAGAGTTCGTTTCTTTGGCTGTACCTTCCGAAGCTGCGATTCGTGCAATTTCCGTGGAGGTGGATGGCCATTGTGGCGGTGCCGTATGCGTATTTTTCAGCGGCCGCGATGATGCGGCAGCGCGTGCGTTGGATCTGGTTTGCGCTTGTGCTTATCGCGGTTTGCGGAACGGCGACGGTGCTCGTCAAGAAAACGTGGTGGGATTCCGATGACATTCCATCACTCCAGGAAGCGGTTGCGAACGACCAGGGTTTCGAGGGCACCGACGAATACGATCCCGTGGGCGACGATCATACGAACTTGCCGGAAAAGTCGGCGCGAGTGCAGGTTCTGCCCGCCGAGGAATCCGGAGGACACGCGCCGGAAGCCGAGATTCGTATCGAGCGCTGGACCGCGGAAGAACGCGTCGTGCGAGTGGTCTCGAGCGAGCCGCTGCGAGTGGCGCTGCGACTGCTGGACTATCCGGCGTGGCACGTGGAAGTGAACCGCAGGCCTGTGACACCGCAGCATGCGGAAACCAACTGCGAGATGATCGTGGCGCTCGGTACCGGGACGGAGCGCATCACGGTGCGGTTTGTGCGGACTCCGGATCGAACGCTGGGAAGCGCCATCTCCTTGTTGGGAGTGCTGACGCTGCTGGCGCTGTTGAATGCCGGCGGCGTGCGGCTGCTTTCGGCGAGCCCCTGAGTAGAACTGAGAAAGGCCTCACCCTGAAGGGGTGAGCTACAGGCTCGCGGTGCGATTTCTAGTTAACAATCCGATCCGTCGACCACATTAGCCGCTCGGCCCAACGTGCCACTGCGGACCCGCCCATCCGCTTCGCAACCCGCACCAAACAGGGACGCCCACGCGCTTCACTTCGACCACAACTGCCGTCTCCTCATCGACGGCAAACCCGTTTAGAATCAACATTTACACACGCCTCCCCGTAACTGTTCATTCTAAACTACTTACACAAATTATAAGTCCTTTACATGCAACACTTACAAAAAACAGGGGGGATGGGGGCAGTTATTGTTGCGGGCATTGGATGAGACGCGTGGGATGAAGTTGGAGATGGGGAGGGAGAAGAGGAAAAAGCAGGTTCCTCAGGCCTGAAGGCCTGAGCTACAGCAGCGGAATGACAATTCACGGGCGGTGGGGCGGGGTCGGGTTGTTGGGGTTGGTCGGGTTTGGGGGCGGGCGGGTAGAGGTAGTCGGTGTTGCCTTTGACGGAATTGCGGATGGATTGGCGCCAGCCGTCGGAGCCGAAAGCGTTGATGTATTCGTGTTGCGAGATGTGGATGGACTGCATGAGAGTTTGGGCCAGGTAGGCAACGGTGCGGGCGGCTCTGGGTTTTACATCGCCACGGACGACGGCGGGAATGAGGCGTGCCAGGGCGGTGCTGAGATCGCAGGCGGAGAGGTAGTCGCCAGAGAAGAAGTAGGCCAGGTCTTTGCCGAGTTTTTGCGTGGTGCCGGCGCGGGCTTCTTTTTGGGCGTGGTAGAAGCAGAAATGGGCGTTGTTGCGGACACGAGGGGTGCGGCAACGGCGGCCATCCGAGAAAGTGAAGGTACACAAGGACACGCGGTCGGTTTTATTTGTGGCCGTAAGACGGCCAACTTTACGTGCGGCCGTAGAACGGCCGACTGCTTTGAGAGAGGACATAAAAGTCTCCTTAGAGTTGAGTTTTGGATGCTGAGTAAAAAAGAGGACAGGCTGAAGCCTATCCCACCAAAAACAAGAACGCCGGCAAGGGTGCCGGCGCTACGAACATGGTCCTAAAACAGAAACGCCCCGCTGGGTGGCGAGGCACAATTTTCAACAGGGGTATTATATCACAACGGTAATGCAGGTCGAAGCAAAAATAGAGGCAAGACCAGCACCCTGAGAACCGTGGGGTGCGGTACCCTGCGAGCGTCTGCGCCACGCACGCCTGGAGGTCCGTCAACTTGCCTGGCTAAGAGACAGGCAAGAATGCCTGTCCAACTGCAACTGCCTGGCTATTCGTGACCGCTGGGCTCTTTCGAGCTCAGTTTTTCGGCGGCGAGTTTTTGGGCGGTGGTTAGGGCGTCGGGGGCGGGAACTTTTACGTCGGGTTCGACGCCGGTTCCTTCCCAATTGGTTTTGCTGATGGGATTGATGGCGCGGGCGAAGGGAACTCCGATCATGAAATGGGCGTCAATACGGTGACCGGAGACGGGATGGGCGCCGCCTCCAGTGGTTTCGCCGATGAGGGTGGCGCGCTTCAAATTCTTGAGGTTGTAGCTGAACTCCTCGGCGCCGGAGAAAGTTTGCTTGGACGTGAGCACATAGGCGGGCTTGCCGTCCAAACGCTTGCCGGACACGTAGGGCAAAGTCCAATACTGATGCGTGGAATCATCTTTGCGCTCCCAGATGTCGTTCAGGTGAGTGGGCTCTGAGAAAAGGTAGGTGGAGAGGAAGGCGATCATTTTGGGATCGCCGCCGCCGTTTTCGCGCAAGTCGAAAATGATGGCATCGACGTTAGCGAGGAAATTCATGGCGGCAACAGCGGTGGGCCCGCACACGTCCGGGTCAGCGAAAAAATTGAACTTGAGGTAGCCGACGTTGCCGGAGAGGATCTCCACCTTTTCGAAGCCGCAGTTCATGCGTTTCATGTCCTTGCGGTAACGGGCGCGGTCCTCGGCATTGGGCGGGCCATCGGGACGGTCCGGCAGAGGCGCGGGGCTGAAGTTCATGCGGAGATGCTTGTCATGGCTTACTTCCTGGAAATTGTCGGTGAGCATTTTGGCGAAGGCATCGCCGTCGGTGATGGAATCGTAGTCGCCTTTTTTCTGTTTTGCTTTGACAGCGTCTGCCATCTTTTTCGCCGTTTCCGCAAAGACGTAGAACTCATTAAGCTGGGCGATGGCGCCGTCAATGACGCGCGTTCGCGTGGCGGCGTCAATCTTGTAGTTCAAATCCGACAGCTTGGTGCCGGGAGGAACGGCGCGCACTCCAAAGCCGACGACCTGGGCGGGATCGCCTTCTTTCACTTCCAACTTGCCGATGGCGGATGTTTCGCTGCGGCGCTCCTTGACGAGGAATTCGAGGCGCAGCGGTTCGCTCTTGACGATTTGGAGCAGGTCGAAGCCGCCGGTCATGCCGCGGAAGTGCATCTCCTGGTCCACGGGCTTGCCAGGATCGTACTTATGGAAGTAAGCGTCCAATTGGGCGCGGTCACCGCTGTTAAAGGCGTCGAGCCAGGCTTTGAAGGTGTGGCCTGCCGGAGTATCGGGAATGGCGGACTGCGGCTGCGCGGCCGCTTGAGGCTGGGGACTCGTTTGCGGAGCCAATGCAGCCGCTAAAGCTAAAACCAAAGCGAAACAGGATCTCGAGAACAATGGTATGGAAAACATGAGGCACCTCAGCGGGGAATCGCAGCTGGTCAGTTTGAATTCTGACCCCGATTGTCACGATCAAGAAAATTCAAACTGGCCCGTTGCCCGAGGAATTCCCGATGGGAACGTTTGACGGGCGAAGTATAACACTGGGATCGCGGGCGCGGGAATGGTGTAAAGTTCTTGAAGACTAGGGGAACCGCTTTGGCCCATCGAGGGAAATTATTCTCAGGCACAAGCGGGCGCTGCATTTTCGTTGTGCTGGCCCTCTCCATCGCCGCTTCGATTGCGGGGGCGCAAGACAAAGCCGACGACATTCCGGACCGGTTGCTGACCAATCAGGACATCATCGAGATGCTGGGCAGCGGCATGACGCCGCTCGCAGTCGTTTCGCGAATTCACAATTCGCCGTGCAAGTTTGACAAGTCCAGCGCAGGGCTGGAGACCCTGAAAGCGGCGAATGTGCCATATCACATTGTGCTGGCAATGATGAAGGCGCCGGAGCTGCCGCCTGCCACGAAAGGCCACATTGCGGTGGTGATCCCAGACAGCACACCACTCCAGGTGGGTTTATCGGAGGATCTGAACTCCAGCGTTCAGCAGCCGGGGTACGTTATCTACTTTGAGGTTCTCGAAGAGGTGCGGATTCGAGGGTTGAGGGTGATCGCTAAGGGTGCGAGGGTACGGGGAAGGCTGCTGGGCTCCAACGATCGCTCGCGCACGGGCGAAGCCGCGAGGCTGGATTGGAGTTTGACGGACGTGCTGGCTGTCGATGGCCAGCGATTGCCGCTGCGGGGGGGCAGCGCGGTCTCCGGAGACGAACTGCAGCAGGAGAAAAACGTGACGGTTGGGAAGGGCGAAGAGTTCACGGCGTTCACGCATGGCGTTCGCAAGGTGAACGTGCTGGCGCCGATTCTGGCCACACCAAAGAATCTGGAAGGGCCAGCTAGTCCGAATCCGTGACAGCTCGGTACCGCAGACGATTTAAGTGCTTGCTGATTTGCAGCGCTTCCAATAGACTCCTGCCCAACAAGCGGATGCCCAGGCGAGGGATGCGCCTGAACGGTTACCGCGCTTGAAGCTTCACAACGAACCACACTCTATCCAGGGACCAGCGACATCCGAGATTTGCACCTCCGCGATTGCGGAGGATTTCTTCACGGAGGATAACCATGCGTGCAAAATTTGCTTTGGCGCTTGCCGCGGTGTTGCTACTAGCCGCGGGAGCAGCTTTTTCCCAGTCGAATAAACCACTCACCAACGACGACGTCGTACAGATGGTGAAAGGCGGCTTCGACGAGTCCACAACGATTGCAGCTATCGATTCTGCGGCGACGAATTTTGACACGTCGGTGCAAGCTTTGATGGCGCTCAAAACCGTGGGCGTGAGCGAAAAGGTGATTTCTTCGATGTTGGCAGCCACGAAGAAAAAATCGGAAGTAGAAAAGCCAACTGCTGTGGCCGCGGCGCCTGCGGCGGCATCAAACCCGGACGTTCCGGAAGACATGGGCGTATATACGAAGCTGAAGGGATCGCTGGCCGAAGTGTACGCCGAACCTGTGAGCTGGAAGTCCGGCGGAGTGGGCAAGAGCATGCTTACCGGGGGCTTCACGAAGGGACACGTAAACGCCACAGTCAGCGGCCCGAAGAGCAAGCTCCAGCTTGGCACGCCAATCGAGTTTGTAATCAAGTGCGCCGAAGGCGTGACACCGTCCGAATACATGCTGCTCAAGCTGGACCAAAAGGGCGACCGTCGCGAATTCCGAGCGGTAACCGGCGGCGTGTATCACTCCTCCAGCGGCATCGACAAGGATGCGATCAAATTTGATTTTCAGAAGATAGCAACGCGAACTTTCAAGATCGCGCTTACGGGGTTAAAGAAAGGCGAATATGGCTTCCTTCCTCCGGGGTCGGGATCTGTCGGAGGAACAGGCGGCGGCGCGAGCGGCCAGACGGTGCAGGGCGGCTCGATGACTTCCGGAAAGCTGTATTCGTTCGGAGTCATCGAATAGACGGTCTGCAAACCTGAAACGGCGCTATTGCCATCGCAGCCGACGGCGGCGCGATGATTAGTAGGAGCATCCGCAATGGACGGTGCTAGCGGCGGTCGGCGATGTTGTGGCGGATGTCCTGCCCCTGGACGAGGTAGATGACGTCTTCGGCGATGTTGGTGGCATGGTCGCCGATGCGCTCGAGGTTTTTGGCGACGAGGATCAATTCGAACGCGGGAAAGACGACGCTGGAATCGCCCATCATGTAGGTAAGTAATTCGCGGAAAATCTGATCGCGGTAGTGGTCCACCTGATCGTCGGTGGCGAGGACGCTTTGCGCGAGCTCGACGTCGCGGCGGACGACGGCGTTGAGAGCGTTGCGAACCATTTCCTCGACGAGCTCGCTCATGCGGGGCAGATCGACGTAGGGCTTGACGCGCGGGTGGCGGAGGACGCGGAGCGCCCCTTGCGCGATGTTGACGGCTTGATCGCCGATGCGCTCCAGATCATTGTTGATGCGGGAGACGGCCAGGACGAAGCGGAGATCAGTGGCCATCAACTGGTGCAGGGCGAGAAGCTGGACGACGCGGTCGTCAACTTCCATCTGAAGCTCGTTGATGGCGTCTTCTTCCTCGAGGACGCGCTTGGCGAGCTGTTCATCGGTTTCCAAAACGGCATGAACGGACTGGTGAACGGCGCGCTCCGCGAGGCTGCCCATCCAGAGCAGGCGCTCTTTCAACTCGTTCAGATCTTTTTCGAAGTGGCGTTCCATGAACCCTTCCCGTAATTCTCAGGCCCAAAAGCAGATTCCTCGCTCCGCGAAACCGAACGGAGCGCGAAAAGCGCGCTCCGCTCGAAATGACAAACAAGAAAAAACGTCAGCCGAAGCGGCCGGTGATGTACGCCTCCGTGCGCGGATCACCGGGAGTCGTGAAGAGCTGCGGCGTGGGACTGAACTCGATGAGCTGGCCAGTGAGCAGGAAAGCGGTAAAGTCACTGACGCGGGCGGCCTGCTGCATATTGTGGGTGACGATGGTGATCGTGCAGATGTCTTTCAACTGCACGAGCAGCTCTTCGATTTTTGCGGTGCTGATGGGATCGAGCGCGGAACAAGGCTCGTCGAGGAGAAGGACTTCGGGTTCGACGGCGAGAGCGCGGGCGATGCACAAGCGCTGCTGCTGGCCGCCGGAAAGTTCGTAGGCGGACTTGTGGAGATGGTCCTTCACTTCATCCCAGAGCGCAGCGTGCCGCAGGCTTTTTTCGACGGCGTCGGAGATGGGGAGCTTCGAGCCGTTGATCTTCAGGCCGTAGGCCACGTTGTCGAAAATGGACTTGGGGAAAGGATTGGGGCGCTGGAAAACCATGCCGACGCGGCGGCGAAGCGCGGTGACGTCCTGGGCGAGTATGCTCTGGCCGTCGAGAAGGATTTCGCCACGGAGGCGCGCACCGCGGATGGTTTCGTACATGCGGTTGAGGGTACGAAGGAGAGTGGACTTGCCGCAGCCGGAAGGGCCGATGAGAGAGGTGACCTTGTTGACGGCGATGCCCATGCTGACATCGAAAAGGGTCTGCTTGGGGCCGTAAAAGAAATCAAGCTTGGAAATGGTCATGCGCATGGCGAGGGCTTCCGGCGTCTCACGCGCCAATGCGCTGGTGGCGATGGGGGGTAGGTTCACGGACAAAGCTGGCCTCACAGAAGCTTGCATAGGTTAAGACCTCGGGACCGCAATGCCCCGGGAAAGGATCGCCCGAGCAACGATGTTAATGACGAGAATCAAAACAAGCAAGACAAGCCCCGCGGCCCAAGCCTGACGATGCCAATCATCGTACGGAGCGAGGGCATAAGTATAGATCATCACCGGCAGGGAAGCCGTGGGATGAGTCCAGCCAGGGCTCCAGAATTGGTTACCAAGAGCGGTAAAGAGGAGCGGGGCGGTTTCACCGGCAACGCGGGCGAAAGCCAAGAGGATGGCAGTGAGAATGCCGCGATAAGCGGCAGGCACGATGACGGTGGCGATGGTCTTCCATTTACTGGCGCCGAGAGCCATGGCGGCTTCGCGCAAAGGGTTCGGGACGCCGCGAAGAAATTCTTCGGTGCTGCGAAGCGTGATGGGGATCATCATCAGGCCGAGAGCGAAACCGCCAGCGAGCGTGGAGTATTGCTTGAAAGGGTGAACAACAAGGCCGTAAGCAAAAATGCCGATGACGATGGAGGGCACGCCGTTGAGCAAGTCCGCAGCATAACGGACAAAAAAAGCGGTGGTGCTGCCGCTGAATTCGGCGAGATAGATGGCGCCAAAAAATCCGATGGGAACACCAAAGAGGGTAGCAAGCAGAAGCATCTTGGCGCTGCCGAGGATGGCGTTGGCCATGCCGCCGCCGGTTTCACCGACGGGAACGGGCAATTTGGTGAAGAAATTCCAGTTGACGGAAGCTCCGCCATGAATAGCGAGATACCCAAGGATGAGGAAAAGGACGGAAACGGCGACCAGAGCGCACACGCCGGTCATGGTCAGCATGAAGCCGCTCACAAATTTGCGCCAGCGAAGACGCGGACTCATACGTTGCCCATCCCGCTGCCGCGCCGGGAAGTGGTGACAATCAGCAGGCGCGCAAAGCCGTTGAGAAGGAAGGTCAGGAGGAAGAGCACCAAGCCAAGCTCGATCAAAGATTGGGTATGAAGCTCGCCGGTGGCTTCGGTGAATTCATTGGCGATGACGGCGGCAATGGAATATCCGGGAGAAAGGAGAGAAGCGCTGATCGTGGGAGTGTTGCCAATCACCATGGTGACGGCCATAGTTTCGCCAAGCGCTCGGGCAAGGGCCAGAAAAATAGAACCAAAAATGCCCGCGCGGGCAAAGGGAACGACTACTTTCCACGTGGATTCCCAGCGCGTGGCGCCGAGAGAGAGTGCGGCTTCGCGCTGGTCGCGCGGGACGGAGAGAAGCACTTCGCGGGAAACGGAAATGATATAGGGGATGACCATGATGGCGAGCACTATGCCCGCGGTCAGAAAGCCGACGCCGTAGGCCGGACCTTGGAACAGTGGGAGGAAGCCGAGCGAGTGCTTAAGGGCCGGCTGAACGTATTGACGCATCAACGGAACGACGATGAAGACGCCGAGCACGCCGTAGATGACGCTGGGGACGGCGGCGAGAAGATCGATAAAAAACTCGAGCGTGTCCGAAACTCTTGCAGGGGCCAGCTCAGCAAGAAAAATGGCGGCGCCGATACCGAGGGGCACGGCGATCAACAGAGCTACCGCTGCGGTGACGAGCGTGCCGTAAATGAAAGGCAGAGCGCCGAACTGTTCGAAGATGGGATCCCAGACCGAGGTGTGGAAAAAATTGAAGCCAAACTTGTGTCGGGCAAGAACGGAACCTTGCCACAATTCGAAGACGAGCAGCACGGTGACGAGAACGACGGAGGCCGCGAACAAAAAGGTGATCATGCGGGCGATTTCATCACCTTCGCGGAGCCGGGAAAGAAACGAGCGCGAGCCCGCAACAGGGCCCGCGCTCGGAACGATGGTGGTCGTTGTGGCCACGTTACTGGACGCTGTTCAGGGCCTTCAGTTCCTTTACGACGACTTCCTTCGGAAGCTTTGCGTAGGATAGGGCCTCAGTATAGTTCTGCCCATCCGCCAGCATCCACTTCACGAAGCCCTTGATGGCGTCGCGCTTGGTGGCGTCGGAGAACTTAGCGGGAACTAGCAGCCACGTAAAACTGGAGATAGGATAAGCCGTCTTGCCAGGAGCGTCCGTAATGGAAACGCGGAAATCGTCCGGCATGTTCTTTGAAGCGCCAGCGGCCGCGGCAGTAACGCTGGCAAGGTCTGCCTTGACGAAAACGCCTGAGGAGTTTCTCACGCGGCCATAAGGCATGTTGTTCTGGATCGCGTAGATCAATTCGACGTAGCCAAAAGAATTGGGCGTGTTCTTGATCGTGCCGGCAACGCTTTCATTGCCCTTGGCGCCCAGACCCACGGGCCAATTGACGGACGCGCCCTTGCCGACTTTGGTTTTCCACTCTTCGCTGACTTTTGAAAGATAGTCGGTCCAGATGTAGGTTGTACCGCTGCCTTCCGAGCGATGCACTACGACGATTTCGTTTGCGGGGAGGTTCACTCCTTTGTTCGGACCCGAAATCGCGGGATCGTTCCATTTCGTAATCTTGCCCAAGAATATCCCTGCGATAGCATCCTGGGTGAAATTGAGCTCTGCAGTTATGCCAGGAATGTTGTAAGCAGGCACGTCCGCACCCAGGACCGTTGGGAAATGCAGAATCCCAAAGCCGTGTTTATCCTGATAGGCCTTGAGCTGATCGTCGTTCATCGGGCCATCGGTGGCGCCAAAATCCACGGTGCCTTCCGTGACCTGCTTGATGCCGCCGCCGGAACCGATGGATTGATAGTTGATTTCAAGATTGGAGTTCTTCTTGTGGTATTCGTCAAACCATTTGGAATACATGGGGTAAGGAAACGTCGCGCCGGCACCAGTGATCGAGAGCGCGCTGTCCGCCCACAGAACACCGGCTACGGCGAGAACTACCAAGAGCATTCCTGCGATTCGCTTCATGCTTTATCTCCGTGTGGAATCATCCGTCTTTTTCCGGGGTTTACAGAGTATGTCTTTCGATTGTTACGGCATTGTTACAAACCGGTTCATTGTTGATTGAATCGAGGAGCAACGAGAGTCGGCAAAGGCACTTTAAGGTTTTACCGATGATGGATTTAGACCGGGGCGAGCGTCGTGAAAAATAAGAAAGGGCAGCCCGGTGAGGGGCTGCCCTTTTTCCGTCCCCAGGGGAGGGACGAGCCGCACATTGCCCAGCTGGAATTACGGCAAGTAATAGCGGAAAGAGGTCCAGACCATATTGTCGACGGCGTGCGGGCGGACGCTCCCGCCACCTGCGCCTGGCGCCGTTTGTGCTGCGGTCCCGGAAAAGGCGGCGGGATTGGTGTTATTGCTAGACCAGCCGTATTTGGTGATGTAGGAGTAAGTCAGACCCCATTGCACGCGACCCTTGGGTCCATTGTAGATCTTGTGCCAGAAGCCGAGTGTGCCTTCGACGATATGGTGGATGTCACCGGCGCATCCAGCCAACGCACCGGGGGCCGTAGGCGTAGACGTTCCTGAGGCAGCTGGCGGAGTCTCGGTATTGCAACCGGAGTTGTTGAAGAGAGGGCTGCCGTAACCGACCGCAAAGGGATTTCCCGCGGTGTTGGTGAGGACAAAGGACGTCCTGGCGGCATATTCACCACCAAAGTAGGAGAAAACGTCGACTTTGGGATTGGGATGAGCTTCGAGAGTCCCCAGCCAGGCATAAGAGTGAATGGGGGCCAGAGTGCCATCGGGCCGGGCGGTCAGGTCCGGTAATTGAGCGGAACTGTACCGACCGATTCCGTCGCCGCCCTGGGCGTGCAACGCGAGTTCCAGTTTTTTGGCAAAGAGGGGAAGACGAGCGGTCGCGCCAGCGCCCCCGCCCAATCTCGAATCGTTGAAGGCCCCGGTAACGGAAGCGTTGGTAGCGCAACCGGCTGGAAGAGCGATACTGAGGGCACCGCAAGGATAAACACGGTTCCGGAAACTGCTCAGGATGCCTACCACTTCATAATGGCCCCAACCAGGATCCGCAGCAACCTTGAAGAGGAAATCGGGCGCTCGATTCAGGCTATAGCCGCTGGTGTCGACAAAGTTGTAGAGCCCCCCGCCCGCGCCGGGCGCATTGATGAAGAAGTTGTTGTTGAAGTTACGACCACCAATGGTAGTCTGCGGTCCTTCGATGGAGAAGCCGACGGCGAACTTGTCCCAGTTCTGAGCGACGCGGAATTGGTAGGCGCGCTGCCAAGCCCAGCCGACGATATACTGCGGATCGACCATCAGGGGGAAGGCTTCCTGGCGATTCTCAATGCCTTTCTTGCTCTCCGTGACCAAGCTCCACATTTGACCGGCTGAGACATAGAAGCCACTGTCAAATTTAGCGTTGACCCACAACTGCCGCTGACGAAAGACATAGCTGTTGCTCTGGCGGTTGTTGGAGGTCACGCCGGCGCCGAGGAAATCGCCCTCGTAATACATATTCACTTTGGCGCTGCCAATTTTGGTGTCGGCCAAGAGCATGAGACGTGACTGCCGTGCCGTGAAGTTGTTCTCCGTCACTTTTCCAATCGCTTGGCCAGGGTACGGGATACCGGTAAACGGCGTATTGATGTCGGCGCTCGTAGCGCGAGTGCGGCTAACGGTAGCCGCCTCAATCCATGCCATGGGCGTTAGATTAACTCCCTTGAACTTGATGGTGGACGGGCCGGTTTCCTCCGCCTTTTGGGCGGCGGCTTGCTCCGTGGCCACGGTGGTCTTGAGGGCTTCGTTGCTAGCCTTCAAGTCGCTGACCGTGGAGTTGAGAGAAACAGCAGTGGACTTCACCTCGGCGGTGGTATTGACCGCTTCGGCAGCCTTGGTGCTGGCTTCGGCCGCGCGAGCGTTGGCAGCTGCCGCGGCTTCGCGGGCTTCGTCAATCTGGCGATCGCGCTTGGCGAGCTCCTCCTTCAGCATCTGAAGCTGCTCCTGTTGCGATTGCATGGTCTGGCGAAGCTCTTCCAGCTGTGCCGCGATGGCTGCATTGGAGCTCTCAGCCTTCTTGGCCGCTTTGGACTTCGCCGGTTGAGCCCCCTTGGCCGGTTGCGCGTCGGCGTCTTTCGGAGTATCGGCAAAAGCAGTTCCGGAAACGAGGAACATCGATAGTGTAAGAGCTGCTAGTTTTTTCATTTCCTCTCTCTTTGGAGCAAAATTCAACCTAGTACCGAAAAGAATGCGTACCACCCCGCGCCAGAAGGTAAAGGCCCCGTCTTACAACTACGTCAACTGAATGTGAATATCCTGTAACAATCGCTGGGAACTCACGGGAAACCATTGACGTATCAGAGGTTGCGGAACTCTTGGAATGTTAACAACAACGCGTGGAGGTCGAGAGGGGCCGAGAAAAGGATGTTCGAGTCGCGACTCGTCCGCTGGCACGTTGTAAAACAAACCAAGTCATCGGCAATCTCCAAAGGGCGGCTTCCTCTCTGCACCACGAGGAGGGACCAATTTCGGTGAGGAAATCGTATAGGCGAGAACGATTTGGGTCAAGCTCCAGATTATGAAGACCTTGCATCAGTAGTATGGATTGTCACTCAAGAAGGATTTCTTGACAATCGGCGGGTGGGTAGATATGTAGGGGGTGTTTTGGGCCCTACGTTTAGATGATCTGACTCGCACTCCCATTGCGAGTCTTCAGGGGGATAAATCCAGATGCGAATAAGACCATTTCGAATCCTGATGTTTCTGCTGGTGTGTTCGCTCGTAACCGTGGCATGGAGTCAAACCGCACTTGCGCAACAGCGGACGGGCGATACGCCTGCCGTGAATCCGCTGGTGCGCATGCTCCAAGCCAAGGGAATCCTAACCGCCGACGAGGTGACGCAACTCGCTCAGGCATCGTCTGCCAGCGATGCCGACCAGCGGCTTGCCAAGCTGCTCCTCATGAAGGGCGTAATCTCCCAAGCCGATTACGACCAGACATATCGCGTGCCTGTCAACAATGTGAACGTGGCGAGTGTCGCCCCCGCCAGGACGCCACCGCCCGAAGAACCGAAAGTAGTCCCCGCGATGACGCCACTGCGCGTCTTGCCGATTGACGTGCCAAAGCAAGGCGGGCTGATACCTGATATCAAGCTGGGTAGTGGGGCGAGTATGAAGTTGTACGGGTTCTTCAAAGCCAGCGCGGTCGAAGACACGGCTTCGAGCGGGGGCGCCACATTCGGCAGCAACGACTTTCCGCTTCCGCTGCTGCTCGGCGACACGGGGCCCACATCCGACCCGCAATTCCATGTGAAGGCGCGCAGCTTTCGCGTAGGCAGCCAGTTCGAATGGGTTCCAAAAAACTCAAACCTGGTGCTCACTGGCAGGGTCGAAGCAGATTATGAAGGTGATTTTACAAATGCAAACAGCGTAAACATCAGCTCCGTCCGGAACGGCCAATTCCGAACACGGCTCGCATGGGCGCGGCTCGACACCAAGCTGCGTGGAAGCCTGCCATGGTTCGCGGAGTTCGGCCAGGATTGGGCCCTCTATTCTTCGAGCCTGCCAGCCCTGTACGAGACGACCGGGACGGCTATCGGCATGGGCGCTCTCTGGGAGCGCGTTCCCATGTTCCGTACGGGCGTTCAATTTCACAGTGGCGACCTGAAGATCCAACCTGAGTTCGCCATCGTGCTCCCCGTAGCCGGCTCAGCGGGTCTGACCGACGAGCAGCGCGCGCGGTTCGGCGACCGGGTAGGCGCGGAAAGCAACCAACCTGCCTTGGAGTCGCGGATCGTTTTGCAATTCCCGCTCTCGCATAGCTGGCAGGCTGTTGCACCGGCGCAACTCATCGTCAGTGGCCACCATGCGCGGATGAATGAAATCCTCCCCGCCTCCGCGCTCCCGAACAACGTCATTGCCGGGACCACTGGTTGTGCCACACCTCCGTGCTCCGTTCTTACCACATTCCCACAGGGCGTCCAGGTGGGTAATCCTCAGAACATCTGGACGGCGGAGGCACAACTGCCAACACCGTGGGTTACCTGGGTGACGAAGTACTACAGCGGTGACGATATGCGGTTCCCCTTCGGCGGGCAACTCAACGATGTCTTCGCCGATCTGAACGGGACGACTTCTCTTGGGGCGGCGAATGCGGCGTTGAGCTTTAGCGGTCGCAGTATTCCGTTCGGTTGCGCCGGCGGAACTGTCGCGCCGCTGAACTGCAACGGCAGTCCCATCACCATTGCTAGTCTCCGTCCCATCCGCGGTGAAGGTGGCTTCTCCGAGCTGAGCTTCCCGCTGTCGCGAATCTTCCACGCCAACCCGAGCGGCCACAATGCAGGCTGGATGCTGCACGTTGCCTATGGCACGGACCGCGCAATCGCCAGGGACAGCCGCAAAGGAAACGGGCTGGCCCGCACCGACCTCGACACCGCGTCCCTCACCTACAAAGTGAACGCCTGGATGTCCATCATCGACGAAGTGAGTTACATCGACACGCGAGCCGCAAACCACGGCGGGAAGACCTTCCGGGGCCTTCCGGCGACTCAGGCCCACTCATGGCGCAACGAGTTCGGAACGATCTTCACATTCTGAGCGAACCGAAGGTCAGCGGGAGGAAAACATCTCCCATTTGGTAACAGACTGAGCGGGGCACGCGTTCTGCGGGACGGATGTTGCAGGCATTTCCGTCCCGCAGAAACGCTACGCCGCAGCAGTTTCAAGGAATTGACTCGCGCGCCTGCGCGGTAGCATCATCGGTTCGGGCAAGCACCTTCTTTTCTCGAAGTGAGCTTGTCCGGGCCCATCTGTTCCTGGGAGGGTAACAAGATGGCGAAGAGAAAACAGGAAGGGCTTTCACGCAGAGACTTTATCAAGTTGACCGGGAGCGGCGCTTTGGCGACCGGCGTGGGCTCCGGCCCATTCTTTTTGTTCCCGGAACGAGCAGCAGCCGAACAAAAAACGCTGAAAATTCTTCAGTGGAGCCATTTCGTCCCAGCGTACGACACCTGGTTCGACGGGACCTTCTGCAAACAATGGGGACAAAAACACGATACGAATGTCATCGTCGACCACATCAACCTTGTGGACCTTGCGGCCAAGGCGGCCTCTGAGGCCTCAGCGCGAAAGGGCCACGACCTGTTCATGCTTCTTTCCCCGCCCGCGGCCTACGAAAAGCAAACGATTGACATGTCGCATGTATACCAGGAAGTGGAGAAGAAGCACGGCAAGAAGATCGATCTAGCGCATAAGTCCACCTACAATCCAAAAACCAACCGCTACTTCGCTTTTTCCGATTCCTACGTGCCTGATCCCGGCAACTGGCACAAGGACTGGTGGACCGACGCGGGCTTCCCGAATGGCCCGGATACTTACGACGATCTGCGGGTCGGGGCCAAGAAAATCCGAGACAAGACGGCCCATCCCTGCGGGTTGGGGCTCTCACAAGAACTCGATACCAGCATGGCCATGCGCGCACTACTTTGGTCCTTTGGCGGGGCCGAGCAGGATGAAGCTGGCAAGGTCACCATCAATTCCAAGGAGACCATCGAAGCCTTGAAGTTCATGAAGGCGCTCTATCAGGAATCGGAAACACCCGAGGTATTCACATGGACTCCGCCATCCAACAACCAGGCCATGCTCGCCGGGCGCGTTTCTTACGTCGCGAACGCCATCTCCATCACTCGCCAGTCCGAACGCGAACATCTGCCAATTGACAGCAAGATCATGATCTGCGCGGCACCGAAAGGACCAGCGCGCCGCATCGCCGCCGAGCATGTCATGGACTGCTATCTCATCTGGGACTTCGCCGAAAACAAAGACGGCGCACAGCAATTCCTGATCGATTTCATTGACGCCTTCCATGACTCTTTTATCGCCGGCCAGTTTTACAATTTTCCGTGCTTCCCCAGCACCGTACCTAACCTCAAACAGGAAATCTCCAATGATCCGCGGGCCAGTCCCCCGGACAAATACAAAGTCCTCGGCAACGTTCTCGAATGGGCCACGAACGTCGGTTATCCCGGTTACGGCACCGCCGCCATTGACGAGGCTTTCAAAGCGTGGGTCATTCCCACGATGTTCGCCAAAGTAGCGCGCGGCGACGAGACCCCGGAGAATGCAGCCAAGGCTGCCGAAGAGGAATACAAGCGTATCTTTGCCAGATGGAAATAACAGGGCGGAAAACCGATGGCTGTCGTTGAGACACGCGATCTGACAAAGGTATTCAAGGAAGGACAACTCGGAGCCGTCAACCACGTGAACCTCGAGACTCGCGAA
Source organism: Acidobacteria bacterium 13_2_20CM_57_17 (assembly GCA_001914785.1). Lineage (GTDB taxonomy): Bacteria > Acidobacteriota > Terriglobia > Acidiferrales > UBA7541 > Acidiferrum. Next base: position 28,935 of record MNDE01000055.1, read on the forward strand.
GGCGAGTTCTTGGTTTTCCTCGGGCCCTCAGGATCGGGAAAAACGACGCTTTTGCGAATGATCGCCGGGCTGGAAACGCCCACTTCTGGCGAAATCCTCATCGGCGGCCAGGTCGTCAATGACCTCTCGCCGCGCGAACGCCGCATCGCCATGGTCTTCCAGAGCTATGCGCTCTATCCACATCTCTCGGTTTACAAAAACATTGCCTTTCCGCTGAAGGCGCAAAATGTAAAAAAAGAACTCCATAAGGAAAAGGTCGAATGGGCGGCGTCACTTCTCGGCATTGGTGCGCTTCTCGATCGGAAGCCGCGCGAGCTCTCGGGTGGTGAGCGGCAGAGGGTCGCTCTGGCCCGCGCGATCGTCCGCGAACCGGCCGTCTTTCTTCTCGACGAGCCCCTCTCCAACCTCGACGCCAAGCTCCGCGCCTCCGCGCGTGAAGAGCTTGAGCGTTTTCATCGCCGCGTCGGTACGACAACGATCTACGTTACGCACGATCAGGTGGAAGCCATGGCGATGGGCGACCGGGTCATGGTGCTCAATAAAGGTGTGGTTCGGCAGCTCGGCACTCCCACTGATGTCTATGACAATCCCGCTGACACTTTTGTCGCCACTTTCCTTGGCTCGCCGCCGATGAACCTCGCCGAGCTTGGGGACGTAATCGTGGGGTTCCGCCCGGAGCATTTCCGTCCCGCGCCCACGATTTCCGATGCCGCGGTTCCGTTCCGCTTCAAGGTTGAAAATATCGAATACTTGGGTTCGGAGTGGATTGTTTCCGGCACCTTGGTCGGGGAGAAGCTTGAGGGGAAGAAAGTCTTCTCGCGCCTTTCCTCTGCGCAGAATCTCCAGTTGGGCTGCATGTATGACTTCGCCGTGCCGCAGTCTTACCTGAAATTTTTCGACCGCTCTTCCGAAAAGCGCGTCGCGCCGAGGGTCGTCTCGTGGCACTAGCTAGCAACAAAATAAAGTCCATCGGTGCGGCGCAGAGCCCGTTGCTGGGCGCTGCCATGTTTTCACCCGCGGTTCTCTACATCTTGCTGCTCGTCGGCGGACCATTTTTTCTTGCTATCTTTTATGCCTTCAGCGACGCCCGGATCGGCAACGCCGAAATGCATTTTGTTGGCCTGGAAAATTTCCGCAGCATCTTGCAAAGCCCCAGTTTTCGTGTCGCTATCCGCAATTCGTTTATCTTCACCATCTGCTCGCAAATTGTCGTGACCGTCGGCGCCAATATTCTAGCCATTTCCCTGGAAAAGACCTTCCGCGGCCGCGGCTTGATCCGTTTTCTGATTCTTCTGCCCTGGGTTGCGCCCATCGCGCTCGGCGCCATCGGCTGGAAATGGATCCTTGATTCGATTTACAGCGTGATCACCTGGGCCCTCGTGGCCGTGCACATTTACAAGCCCTTTAGCGCTCCCATGTGGCTTGGGGAGCCTCGGCTCGCCATCGCTTCCGTGCTCTTGGTACACAGTTGGCGTCTTATGCCCTTCTCCACGGTCATCTTGCTTGCGGGGCGCACGGCTATCCCCAAGGACATTCCGGAGGCCGCCGCGGTTGATGGCGCCGGCTTCTGGCGCACGCAACTCCAGATTGTTATCCCCATGATGCGGCCGATCATCAGCGTTGCCGTGCTCTTTGGCCTTATCTTCACTTTTACGGACATGACCGTGGTCTACATCCTTACTGCTGGCGGGCCGTTCGACTCCACGCAGACCCTGCCTTCGCTGGCTTTTGCATTGGGCATTCAGGGCAGCGACCTTGCCGCAGGCGCCGCGATTTCGCTCTTCCTTGTTCCTTTGCTGGTGATTATTGCCTATTTCATGCTGCGCGTGGCGCATCGGGCTGAGGTGAACTGATGGCCAAAGGAATTTCCCGGCGCTTCTGGGGCAAGCTCGTCCACGTTCTCGTGCTGACCACTTTTACGATCTTGCTGGCTTTCCCTTTCTATTGGATGTTGATCACTAGCTTCAAGCAGAATCTCGATCTTTACACGATGGAGAACAACCCCTTCCTTTTTAATACCAAGCCTACTCTTGATCATGTGAAGTTCCTTTTCACAGAAACCAGATTCGTCCGCTGGCTGGGCAACACCGCGTTCGTCGGTGTCGTCGTTGTTGCCATCACCTTGGTGCTGGCCGTTCCTGCTGCCTACTCACTGGCCAGGCTTTCGGGGCGCTGGGGAGAGCGCCTCGGCATCGGCATCTTTCTTACCTATCTCGTCCCGCCGACCTTGCTCTTCATTCCACTTTCCAGGGTTGTGGCATACCTCGGCCTGCAAGACTCCTTGTGGGCGCTGATTCTCGTCTACCCCACATTCACCGTGCCCTTTTCCATTTGGCTTCTGATGGGTTTCTTCAAGTCGATCCCCAAGGAGCTGGAAGACGCGGCGATGGTGGACGGGCTCACGCGCTTCGGTGCTTTTGTCAAACTGGTGATTCCCATTTCCGTGTCGGGAATTCTCACCGTGGTGATCTTCACGTTTACCCTGGTAACCCAGGAATTTGTCTATGCTTTGACGTTCATCTCTTCCGAATCGAATCAGATGATCGGGACGGGCATCCCCATCTTTTTAGTTCGCGGAGATGTCTACTACTGGGGAGCGCTGATGGCGGCCTGCCTGATCGCCAGTCTTCCCATCGCGTTTATGTACAACCTGTTCCTTGACCGTTTCATTGCCGGCTTTACCGTCGGCGCTGTCAAGTAGCGATCAGGACCCAGATTCGAGGCTTATCTCAGGCCTGCAGTCGTGTAGGCGAGAACGATTTGGGTCAAGCGATAAACTCAGCGGCTGCCTGCCCTGAGCGGAGTCGAACGGTCAACTATCGAAGAGGGAGGAGATGGGGACCGGAGCCAGGGGTGCACCGGTCCCCGAGGTAGGACCTTACGTGAAGATCAAGCGCGCTCAGTGTTGCAGGCCGGAGTCACGCCTGAATGAAGGACGTGTGAATTCTCGGTGATGGCAGAATCCGGAGCGGGTGCTGAATCGGTCTGTTCACTCTGGCTGGGGCGGACTTCCAGACCGCGGCCGTGACGGACGTCAAGTCCGCGGACCCAGAAGATGATGTCTTCGGCAATGTTGGTGGCATGGTCCGCGATACGCTCGAGGTGACGCGTGGCAAGAATGAATTGCATGCCAGGGCTCACCAGCTTGGGCTCCTGAGTCATGTGCTGGAGCAACTTCTCGAAAATGCGGTCTCGGTATTGATCGACCACATCGTCACTTTCGAGAACCTGGGTGGCCATCTCCACGTTGCGGAAAATGAGCGCGCCGAGACTTTTGCTGACCATGGCGCGCACCGCGGAGGCCATCGGGGCCAGTTCCTCGGGAATCTGCGCGCCCTGCATTTCGCGGAGGGAGACGACCCGCTCGGCGAGATTCACCGCGATATCGCCGATGCGCTCGAGGTCATTGGTGATTTTCAGGGCGGCGACAATGAGCCGCATCTCGTCATCCGAAAACGAGCCGCGACGGAGCAGCCGGATCGCATGCTCATCGATGACAATTTCCATTTCATTGATGCGGGGCTCGAGGAGGAACACTTCGCCGGGGAGAACACTGGTGCGTGGATTCTCAAGACTGACGATGGCGTCAAGGGCGCGGTTCATGGCCCCTTCAACGGTACGCGCCATAGAAACGAGATAGTTCACCAAGGTGTCGTAAAGCACGACTTCCGTGAGTCCAGCGGTTGCTCCCATTGGTCTCCTCTTGGAAGGGAAGGCATACTTCCCCTCGTACGCAAAATTCTGCGCCGGAAATGGTTACAGCTTGTTCACACAATTGTGAAAATGGTGCAAAAGAAGGGATTTAGATGGCGGCTGAACTTTTCGTCGTAATTCCTCCGGATGCATTAGCGCGCAGGGCGGACGGCGGCTCGTTCCGCGTCGAATATGGGCACGGTGAAATGGAACTGTGAACCCTGGCCCACTTCGCTTTCGACCCAAATGCGGCCGCCGTGGACTTCCACAAGATGTTTGGCAATGGAAAGCCCCAGGCCGGTGCCGCCGACTTCGCGGGAGCGCGCAACGTCAACGCGGTAGAAACGCTCGAAGATGCGGGATTGATCCGCTCGCGGGATGCCGATGCCGGTGTCGGAAACCGTGAAGATTACTTCGGTGCCGTTCGCAGAAGCGCTGATCATGATTTGGCCGCCAGAGGGAGTGTACTGCATGGCGTTGTCGAGCAAATTCTGGAGCACTTCGGCGAGGCGGCGGCGATCCGCGGCGATGTCGGGCAATTGTTGCTGCAGGTTAAGAGAGATGCGGAGATTTTTTTCGGCTGCTGGGCGCTGGGTAGTTTCGATGCAGCTCTCGACGAATTGGGAAACACCGAGACGGCGAATCTCCAGCTCGAGCCGATCGGCATCCATTTTCGAGAGCATGAGCAAGTCTTCCGTGAGGCGCGCGAGGCGCCGGGAGTGTTCGAGAATGATTTCGAGGAAGCGGAGGCGATTTGGGGGATCGTCGATCGCGCCGGCAAGTAGCGTTTCCGCAAAACCCTGAATCGCGGTGAGCGGTGTCCGGAGTTCGTGGGAAACGTTGGCAACAAAATCGCGGCGCACGCGTTCGAGTTTGCGCAGCTCGGTGATGTCATGCAGCACGATGACCGCGCCGGAAGTTTCCGCGGCGCGGACCGATGCGACCGTGGCCGCGAAAAAACGCTGGCGCAAAGTGCCGGTGACGATTTCGGTTTCGACGCGGGGCTCGCCCTTCAAGACGCCGCGCACTGCCTCGATCAATTCGGTCTGGCGCACGATTTCCACGAGCGCGCTGCCGGATTGCGGCGGCACGTCGAGGTTCAGGATTTCGGCGAAGCCTGCATTTGAAAAGAGCAGACGCTCGGAAGCATTCACGACGGCAACGCCTTCCACCATGCTTCCGAGAATCGCGGAAGAAAGGTTGCGCTCTTCAGTCAGCGTTCGAATGGTCTGATCGAGCTGGGCGGCAGTCTGGTTGAGAGAGACTGCCAGTGAATCGAGAGCGTCGCCCGAGCGATCCGCTTCGATAGGGTGAAAATCGCCTTCCGCCACGCGGAAAGAAAATTTTGTGAGCCGATCCACGCGATCGGAGAAGGACCGCGAGATGAGCAGAGATGCTGTACCCGTAACGATCAACATGACCAGCGACGCAAGCCAGAGACGCCGGCGGAAGTCCCCGATCACTTGATCCACGGTTTGCAAGGGCAGGGCAAAACGCAGGACCACGGGTGCGGCTCCAGCCGAGGACAAGCGAACTGCATAATAGAGCAGATTCCTATTGATCGTGACACTGTGGCGGATGGACTGGCCATCGCCTTTTGCAAAGGCATCGCGAATCTCGGGGCGGCCCGCATGGTTTTCCATCGTTGAAGGGTCGGATTGCGAATCTGCTAACACCTGCCCGTCGGCGTTAATGACAGTGACGCGGACGTTGCTTGCCGCCATTTTTGCAACCCAGCCACGAAGAACTGTGGAAGCCTCTGAGTTAGATGGAGAGAGCGATGAAGTCTGCGGCGGGTTCGCGAGCGCGATGCGTGCAATGGCGGCAAGCTCCTCGAACCCGGCACGCTCGTAGTCGCGCCGCAGCGCGCGCTCGGCATAGAAATCGACGGGGAGCAGGACCGCGATCAGCAGGGCGAAAAAGGCAAAACCGAGTTTCCAGAAAAGATT
>MNDE01000124.1 GCA_001914785.1 Acidobacteria bacterium 13_2_20CM_57_17
CTTCACAGCTTCTTTACAAAAAGGTGGTGGGGGAGGGGCCCTCCCAACGTACCGTATCCCTTAAGTTCTTTCCTTGCCACAGATTCGAAAATTCGCCCGTAAGTCCAGCCGTTGCCACACTTCCGAAAACGCCCTATCGCAAGTCCTTCCTTGCCACACTTCCGAGACCCCCGGACCTGTGGCTCCAACTTACTTCCAGAAACGGCTACGCCCTTCCCGCAGCGATGGGGGTAGCCGCGAAAAGGGCGCGCCGTCTTCAGGAGAGAAGATCGAGTCGACTGCCTTGCAGTCGCCTAAAGCGATTGACTGCCTTGCAGTCAAAGGAATTCAGTTGTCTGCGGGAGGCGGAGGAGGAGGTGCGCCCGGCCCGCCTTTGAAGTTCTGGATGAACCTTCTGTTTTTGCCGGCCGTTACCGTGTAGTCCGATGGCACGGCAAAGAGCGAAGCAGACGGCTCCGTCCGCTGAATGTTCGTCAGTGTGTACGTCGATTCGCCGCTCCACGGATTCGTCCGCTTGCTCATGACCACCATCTGCAAATCGTTGGAGAACCACGTCTCTCGCACGATGACGATCGGTTTTTCGTTTCCGATTTGTCCTGCGGGAATCGTGCGCGTCAGGCGCGTTCCTTGTGCGCTGACTCCCGCAATCGTCTGCGTGCCCAAATCTTCTTTTTTGAGATTGCCGGAAGCAATTTCCTCTTGCTCGCGAGCCGCCATTTTCCCCTTAATGTCGCCCTTCATCGGTCCCTTCATTCCGTGAACCGGGCGGCCCATTTTCTCCGCAGCTTTGGTTTCGGGATGCAGCACGAAGCTTGCGTTCGCGACCGGATCATTGATTACCACGAACGACTTCGGCTGCCCGGACGCCGCCAGCGGGCCAAATCCCGACAGCGTTACCTCCTTGCGAAATCGTCCCTGGCTGTCGCGGAAAAGGTTCACCTGCGATTTGCGAGAAATGTGATTCCCGTCCGCGAGAGTCTGGTTCGATTCCTGAACGGCTACCGCGCTGAAGGGCGCGCCGGTTACCACTTGGCCGCCGTGCAATCCTTCAAATCCCAGCAATTCAACGCCGTCGCCCATCTGCATGAATACGCCGGGCTCTCCTCCGCGCACCACCAGACCCGCCTCCGGGGGAGGTGGTGGGCCCTCCTGCGCCCACAACGAACCAGTGGATCCTGCCAGCGTTACAGCGAGAAGCAGGTTTGTGAATACTCTTCGATTCATTATTTCGTCTCCTCTTCTCTCCCGAACTGTTGCGAACTCTTCGCGATGGCAATCGCGGCCAATCCCTTTTTCAACTGCGCGACCCACGCCGTAACCAGTTTCTCGCGCTCTTTCTGGTCCGTTTCAGCTGCGTGCCTTATTCTCTTCCAAAAAACCGATGCCACCATTTGCGTGCTCCCTTCCGAGGCGCCCCGAAAGCGCCCGCACCCCAAGAACATTTATCGCGGCAGTCGCACCGCTTGTGGCAATCCATCATCCCCAACGAGCAAATCCACCTGGATCCATTCATTGGCTCGCTCTTCGTTGACTGGCAGGCCCAGCGCACCCAGCGCGCCGCGCTGCATGCGCACGCGCAGGATGGCGGCGTCATCGGCATCCAGGGCAAGGGTTCCGGGCAGAAACGTAAAGCCGCTCAATTCATTGTCAGCCACAAGTATCTCGGAACTGTCGGCTCCCGCAGAATTCAGCGGCGGCATTCCATTCGTAAGCTCTGCAGCGTTTTCGTGATTCGCTCCGGCACTGGAATTATTCTCAGGAGAAATTCTTGCAGCCGGCGCGGAATCCAGATGCTTCGCAGCCACTTCCTGCCGGCCGTGGAGCCAATTGCGCCAGGTCACGACTCCGGCGAAGACAGCCGCGGCGGCCAGCGCCCACGCCGCTACCACGGCGGCGCGTCGAACCTTGAATGTTACGTGCTGCGTGCGAAACTCCTGGCGCAAACGCATCTCCACGCGCGCAGGCGCTTGAGCCATCGCCGTATCTTCCGCGAACGCGCGCAGATCAACTCCTGCCGCCTGCCACGACTCCTGCAATGCGGCGCATCGCGAGCAGGTATTCGCGTGCTCACGCGCAGCCACGTGCTCCACTTCGCTCAAGGTGGAGTCGCGCTCCGCGTCCAACCCGATCACTTCAAATTCTTCGCAGTTCATCTCGCACATCCGTTGCTCATTGAAGCTATAAAACGGCAACCAAATCTCAAAGCCTTCTTCATCGCGCCGCGCTCGCGCGACGCGGCACGTCGCGAAACATCTCCAGCTTGGCCATCAGCAAAGCCCGCCCGCGATGCAGCCGCGAACGAATCGTCCCGATCGGGCATCCGGCCATTTGCGCGGCTTCCTCGTAACTCATTTCTTCCAGTTCGCACAGCACCACGGCTTCGCGAAACTCCACCGGCAAATCCAGCACGGCGGCCCGCACCTGCTGCATGCGTTCGCGCTTTTCCGCCCACATTGCTGGAGTGGACGCATCTTGCAGAACAATTCCTCCGCCCGTGCCGTCTTCGTTTTTCTCTTCCAGTGGAATTTCCCGCGGCAAACGTTCCCGGTGTTTCATCACGCGGTTGCGCGCCACTCCATACAGGAACGCACCGAGCGCTCCCCGCGCGGCGTCGTACTTTTTCGGATCGCGCATCAGAGTCATGAACACGTCCTGCACAATCTCTTCCGCGGCCCAGGTGTTGCCTGTCATGCGCAGCGCAAAACGGTACATGGCCGCCTGGTGCCGCCGGTATAGGAGGGTGAAAGCCTCCTCATCGCCCCTGGCGGCCCGCCGCAACAGAACGTCGTCTCTGTCTTGCTCGGCGATCCTCATCTCTCCTGGTAAGACGTTCTGGCGGCTCTCAACTATCACTTCCTGTCCCGCCATGGAAAAGTTCCCACCTGAAGCAGGTACTCGCGGCGAATGCCTGAAAGTCCCTGTTTTCCCAGTCGGTTAGACGCGAGCGGGGGCTTCCGGGTGTCGCGGCAATCACGCCGCTACGGATCACCTGAGAATATCCAATCGCAACTATTAGATGGCCTGGGAAAGGGCTTTTATTGGGTCTCGGGCTTGAACATGCTGGCGGCGATTTTGGTCACAAGATGGCGGGGGACCAGGCGTTGGCTTTGCGCGCCAAGATAATTCCCAAGACCAGAAATGACGTAACTTTTGCCCGCAGCCAAAGCCTGCAGTCCCGTGCGCGCAACCTTTTCAGCGGTTTCGGTCCTACGTCTGAATTTTTCCTGGCCGGAAACGACGTGAAACTCAGACTCGGTCGAGCCGGGGCAAAGCGCGCAAACACGGATTCCGTAAGGCTTCATCTCTTCCGCGAGGCCTTCGGCGAAAAGCAGGTCGAACGCTTTCGTGGCCGCGTACGTGGAAATATACGGAACGGCCTGAAAAGAAGCGGTCGAAGCCAGGATCAGAATATCGCCACGGCGGCGCGCGACCATTTCCGGCAAATACATCCGGGTCAGATGGACTACCGCGTGGCAATTCACCTGAACCATGTCGAGTAATCGTTGCTTGTTGATCGAATGGAATTCGCCGTATTGGCCATAGCCGGCATTGTTGATCAGCAGCTCGATCTCAATTCCTTTTTCCTTGGTGAAGGCGAAAATATTTTCAGGGGCATTCGAATCCGCCAAATCTGCCGGGAACACTTCGGCGTGGACTTTATGAGCAGTGGTCAGCTTGCGAGCCAATTCCTTGAGGCGATCTTTCCGGCGGGCTGTCAGGACGAGGTTTGTTGCGCCCGATGCTAATTCTTCAGCGAGGGCCACACCAATCCCGGCACTGGCGCCGGTGATGAGCGCCCATTTTCCGGACCAGTTTGCCGCTGTCCGCGACTTGGCATTTTGCAAAGCGCCCTCCACAAAACATGCATTCTGCTATTTTCCCAGTCGGGGATGGCATTTTCATTTCTTGCTCGGCGCAAAGCGGTCAGCCAATCGCCCGCCTTCCCGCTTGAGACGGTCCATCAAGCGGCGCGCCCAGACAAATTCCGCAGCCAGCAAACCCAACCCAAGAAAAATCACTAGCAATCCCGGTCCGGGAGTGACCAGCATAACGCCGCCCGCCAGCAGCAAGGTGAATCCGGCAATCATAAGGAAGACTCTGCGGACCTGCTCGACTGTGCGGAGGATCATGTACCCCTAGGGATCGGCTTTTTGGCGGAGAGGGTGGGATTCGAACCCACGGTAGGGGTTAACCTACACACGCTTTCCAAGCGTGCGCCTTAAACCGCTCGGCCACCTCTCCGACGATACAAACAGCCAATCCAATTTAGCAGAAACCGTTGCTTGACGCACATCGCGCCGGATCACAGTGCGACACGCCTGGCAGGGTTCGAGGGAAGCGTGGAATCGCGCAGCGGCGCAAGTGAGATGCAGGGCGGATTCGAACGATGGGTACCAAGGTAGCGGGCGGCGAGTGAGTTGGGTATGCTAGGCGCGGCATATCAAAATGGCAATCTCTGAAATTCCCGAATGCATCGGGCCCTACCGAGTCCTCTCCGTGGTTGGCGAAGGCGGAATGGGCGTGGTGTACAAGGCCGAGGACCAGCGGCTGGAGCGGGTCGTGGCGCTCAAGGTAATTCGCGAATTCGAAGGAGACACAAACCGCCGGCGCCGCTTCTGGCAAGAAGCGCGGGCGGCTGCGCAAGTGGCTCATCCGAATGCCTGCCGAATTTACGACATAACCGAAGAGCAGGACCGTTTGGTCCTGGTGATGGAGTTCATTGAGGGAGATTCTCTTGCACGACGCCTCGAGCGCGGTTCCCTGCCCGCTCAGGAGGCCGGCCAGATCGCGCTGTCGGTGCTATCCGCCCTGGAAGCGTTTCACAAGATAGGAATCGTCCACCGTGACCTGAAACCGAGCAACATCGTGCTTTCGAGTGGGGGAACAAAGCTGCTGGACTTCGGGATTGCGAAGCACGTGGCGTTAAATGCCAATGATGAAACCGCAGCGACTCTTGGCGACGCGACAGCGGCTGGAATCTTTCTTGGGACTCCCAAGTACGCATCACCGGAACAGTTCCGCAACCGGCCGGTTGACGCGCGATCGGATCTCTTTTCCCTGGGCGTGGTTTTGTTCGAAATGTTGACCGGCCAGCCGCCGTTCTCAGGCGAAACTTTCGGTGAAGTAGCGCATGCCGTTCTCGAGGGTTCACCGCCCGCGCTGAGCGGATCGCCTGCCATAGCGGCAATGGGCCGGATCGTTCATCGCTCACTATCGCGCGAGCCGCAGGACCGGTATGCGAGTGCGGAAGCGATGGGCGCCGATTTGCGCGCCACGCTACAGATGGATGGAATCGAGACGAACGCGCGGGCACGCCCATTACGGCGAATGATCGTGCTGCCATTCCGGATGTTGCGGCCAAGCGAAGAGATCCAGTTTCTGGCGTACAGCTTGCCCGAGGCGATAACGGTTTCGCTGGCCGGCCTGGAAAACCTGGTAGTGCGCTCGTCTATTGTGGCGGCGCGGTATTCCGGCGATGCGCCCGACCTGCAGAAAATCGCACGCGAAGCGGAAGTCGACGTTGTACTGACTGGAGCGCTGCTCAACGTCGGCACGCAATTGCGGATTACAACGCAGCTGGCGGAAGCACCGAGCGGAACGCTTCTCTGGTCGCATTCCTCGCAGGCAACGACTCACGAACTGCTGGAGCTTCATGACGACCTGGTACGCCGCGTCGTCGAGTCTATTCTGCCCTCCCTGACCGTCCAGGAACACCAGTCACTGCAAAAAGACCGCCCCGCCAGCCCAACGGTTTACCAGATTTTTTTGCAGGCGAACGAATTCGGCAGACAATGGGAAAATCTTCCCGGGGCCATCGAGATGTATGAGCGCTGCGTCAGTTTGGACCCATCGTACGCGCCGGCTTGGGCGAGGCTGGGCCGGGCCCGCTGGCTCTGCGATAAATACACGGTGGGTTCGCTTGAGGGCCTGGGCGCAGCCGATGAGGCGTTTCAGACGGCACTGCGACTGAATCCCAATTTAACGCTCGCACACAACTTATATACCCATGTTCAGATAGACCAGGGCCGCTCGCTGGAGGCGTTGAAACGGCTCCTCGGCCGAGCTCAACAACGAAGAAGCGATGGGGAGCTCTTTGCCGGGCTGGGGCATGTGTGCCGCTATTGCGGGCTCTTGCGGCCCGCACTGATAGCTCATCAGGAAGCCCGGCGCCTGGATCCGTTGATTCCGACGAGCGTGATGCACACGTACTTCATGCTGGGAGATTATGAGCGGGCGCTCGAAAATTCCGGAGGCGACTACGGGTACGGGACGGCGCTGGTTCTCGGCATGACCGGACGCGTTGAGGAAGCCGTGACCATGCTGCGGCAACGAGAACTGGACAAGCCCTGGCGCCTCGGAAAACTGTACCTAACTTCCTTGCGGACGCTGTTGGAAGGCAAACACAAGGAGAGCCTGGCTGTGAGTGAAGAGCTGATGCAGGCCACATTCCGCGATCCGGAAGGAATGTATTATCTTGGCCGGCAACTCGCTTACTTGCGTCACGAAGCCCAAGCATTGGAAACGCTTTCCCGGGCCATCGATAACGGTTTTTTCTGCCATCAGGCCATGTTGCACGACCCGTGGCTTGATTCGCTGCGAACTCGAACCGAATTCACGGCGCTCTTGAGCAAAGCTCACCAATTGCACCGCGAAGCGCTGACTGCCTTTCTCGCTGGGGGCGGCGCTTCCCTTCTAGGGATCCATTCAGAGGGATATTAAGGCAAGCGGATTATTCGTAGCGCAGGGCTTCGACGGGGTCGAGGCGGGCGGCCTTGATGGCGGGGTACATTCCGAAAACTAAGCCGACACCCATGGAGACGCCCACGGCGAGCACAATGGACCAGAGTGGAATGGACGAGGGCAGAGTGGGCACCGCAAGATTGATAAGCAGACTGATGGCGCCGCCAAGCAGCACGCCGATGACACCTCCCGCACCGGTGAGCACCATGGCTTCGGTGAGAAATTGCCAGATGACGTCACGGCGGCGCGCGCCGATGGCCTTGCGCACGCCGATCTCGCGGGTCCGCTGCGTGACGGACATCAGCATGATGTTCATGACGCCAACACCGCCGACAAGAAGTCCAATGGAGCTGACGGCAAAAATCAGGGTTGCAACGGAAGCCGTAATCTGACGAAACTGGTCCGCGATTTGCTGGGCGCTGGAAATTCCAAAATTATCGGGCTTGCTGTAAGGCACGTTTCTACGGCGGCGCAGCACGCCGCGGATTTGGTCCTCGGCTTCCGACATGCGGCCCGGGTAAGCGACCGCGCCGATCATGTTTTCGTCGTCCTGCGGAATGTGCTTATGATACGTACGATAAGGAACCATCACGGCTTTATCCGCGGATTGATCCTTGACGAGTTGGCCCTTGCGCGGTTCCAGAACACCAATGACTTCGTAAGAAATTCCGCTGATGAGAATAGGTTTCCCGAGTGGTTCCATGTCGGGGTAGAGAGTCTTGGCAATGTCAGGGCCGATGACCGCGACATCGGCACGGTGCATATTCTCCGCATCGCTGAAGAACCGCCCGGTTCTGGGCCTAGAATTAAAAACCTCTTCATTGGAGGGAAGCGTCCCGTTGTAATCAATCCCCGAGACTTCCCTGCTGAGATAACGCGCCGTGACCGGCCCGGTGCCGGGCCCTTCATCCGTCCATCGCGGATAGACACTGGCGGTGACAGCCTTCACGGCAGGACACAATTGCCCGATAGCCTCGGCGTCTCCCAAGGTCAGCGGTTTGCGCGCTCGTTCGTCCGGAGTGAGCCTGCCGGTGTGGATGCCAGGATCGAAACGGAAGATGAAAAGGGTTTCGGAACCGTAGTCGGACAGATAGGCGTTTACGTCTCCATCGACACCAACAAGGATAGACACCACGGAAAGAACAGCGGTAATGCCGATGACTACGCCCAGAATGGTGAGAAACGAGCGCATCTTATTCTCACGCAGGGTGGTGAGCGCCATTTGAGCGTTCTCGCCGATGTTCATGCGCACGGGAATATGCATGGCCCTCACACTTCCTGACGCAAGGCTTCGATGGGTTGCAGGCTTGCTGCACGGCGTGCCGGATAAACACCAAAGAAAACGCCGACGGCGGCGGAGATCACTTCGGCAAGAAGAACGGCGGAAAGGGAAACGTTCATAGGGATGGACATTGCGGTGGCAAGGGCTGCGATTCCGTAGGCGACCACGACCCCAATAGCTCCGCCCACGGCGGCCATGACCGTGGCTTCGAGCAGGAATTGCAGGAGAATGTCGTTGTGACGGGCACCGAGAGCCTTACGGATGCCGATTTCTCGCGTCCGCTCCGTGACAGTAGCAAGCATCACGTTCATGATCACCACTCCGCCAATGACCAGGAACACGGAAACGACGCCGACCATGGCGGTAGCGATCGCACCGGTCAGATTTTTCCACAATTCCATCAGCGTTGCCTGGTCGAAAATGCCGAAGTTATCTTTTTCGTTGGGAGCGAGGTGGCGCCGCGCGCGCATCATTACGCGCGCTTCCTCCTGAGTCCGTTCCATCCACTCGGCCCCACGCGCCTGAATGTTGAGCCAAATGGTGTCGTTGGTTCCATACATCTTGAAATACGTCTGGATGGGGATATACGCAAAATTATCTTGCGATTGGCCAAAGGCTGTTCCGACGGTCTTCGCAATGCCGACTACCAGGAAGGGCCGGCCTTCGACCATCAGTTCGTGCCCGATGGGATCAACGCCGGGAAAGAGCTGGGTGGCCAAGTCGTTGCCAATCATGGTGACCTGGGCGCGACTCTGGTCGTCGCCCTCGGAGATGTAGCGGCCGTCTCGCGGCACGATGGGGTCAATGTCCGCCATGTTGGCTGTGACGCCGCGGATATTAGTGTCGTTAAGGCTGTGCGACCCGGCGCGGACTTTTGAATCAATGCGCAGTTCCACGCCTACACGGAGAGGCAATTTCAAATTGTCGCGGAGAGCTTCGAAATCGTCCCACGTGACCTTCTTGTTGCGGCGGTTAGCCTTGACATATTCTTCGACGTCCGTAATGACGGGAAAGCGCGTGAGAAGAAAGACGTTTGAGCCCATATTGGCGACACGGTCCGCAATGTAACGGTCTACTCCGGAGATCAGGGCAACGACCACGATGAGGGTGGACACCGAGAGGATGATGCCCAGGAGCATCAAGAAGGAACGCATCTTGTGGGAGCGCAGAGTCTCCAAGGCCACGCCGATCGGTTCTCGGAGCAAAACCCGCCGCTTCATGCGTGCGATTCCCCTGTCCATTCTACGCGCAAGTGATTGAAAAGGTTTCCAGAGGCGCGGCCTGTTCCCGGCACGCCGCAATCCTGTTTAGAGGCGTTATCACCTTCACTGGCTGTCCGGGAATGGCGCGGAGAATGGAGCCGCGCAAATTCGTGAATTGGCTGCTCTTGGGCGCATTTGCGCGCGTCTGCTACACTATTTGGGCCGGTTCCGGGATCGTCTAATAGGTAGGACATCAGCCTTTGGAGCTGAGTATCGTGGTTCGAGTCCACGTCCCGGAACCAAATTTCCTCGCCCCAATTCCCTGCCTTGAGTTGAAATCGTCGATTCACATTTCGCGGTAGTTCAGTAGGACAACGCCAATCAGAGCGATGCACAGCGGCCAGAGGCGAGCCATTACGCCGCGCGTTTGATTCTCTGAAGGAAGCCGCAGTTCCAGCCAACGCGACCACCCCGCGGTTACCGCGAAAATGGCGATGGGGATGTGGCTTAGCTCGGCGAGAACTTCCTCTTTGAGGTTCCCGAGGCTGTGGGAATGGGTGAGAAGCAATGCGCCTGAGACGGCGATGAGGACAGGGAAAATCAGCCGGCCACGGCCGGAAGCGACGCGGCCGGTTTGCACGCGCCACTCAAATATCGCCAGAACGATAACCAGCACGGCAAAAAAGCGATGCAGCAAGACTTCGGGATCCGCGAGGGTTGCCCAGAAACCGACAGGGCCAAGCGGCCACGTCTCCGGGTCGCTGCGGAGAAAGAGAAATGCAGAGAGGCCAAAGAAGGCGAGCGGCCAATTGCGGGCCCAGGAGATTTTTCCCGCCTGCGCGATGAATGCCAGAAGCCCCATCGCTAGAACGAGGATGCCCGCCCAGTGGTGGTTGTACTCGGACCAGGCTTTCTCGGCGGGAGTGTTGGGGCGCGTTCCGGTTTGGCCGGGGACGTAGGATTCCGTCGAGAGCGGCCCGACTTCGAAGGCCTTCTTCTGCGCTGCGTAAGCGTCTTCGGGGAGCTCTTGAACCGACGGGCTGCCCAATCTTGGCGGATGCGGAGACATGCGCGCAATGATTTCTGAACTGGTCACGCGGTCCTGAGCAAGATCCGCGGCGGGAGGAAGCGACGTCAGCGAAGCGGCGGTGAGGATCACGGTGATGCCTATTCCAATTTCGGCTTCGCCAAAGCGCTTCAGGCTGGCGAGAATGGAGCTGGCCGGTCCGCGGCGCACGAGCTGAAAATTGAGCGCACCGAGAAACAAGAGAAGACCGAAGAGAACCACTTTGGTGGCGACCATCGCACCGTAGGAAGTTCCATAGACAGCCTTGAGCGAGCCCACGTAGGCCAAGCCCAACACGAAGCCAGCAGAAGCGAGCACGGCGACGCTCACAAGTGCGAGTTGCGAAAACCGGGCGCTGAGCCGGCGCGCGAACTCCGGGGATTGCGCTTGCCGGATGGCGATCAGCAGATACGGCAAGCCGCCAAGCCACGTCGCTGTCGCCGCTTGATGCAGGGCGGTGAACGCGACCAGCGGCGCGCGATAGTCCAGGCGGGCCATGGAATGGCTGGTCATGACGGACGAGGCGATGATGGCGGCTGCGGGGAGAAGCAGATCGGCGTAACTGGTGGAGCGCGTCGGAGCCGTCAGGACGATGATAGTAAAGGCCGCCGCGATGCCAATCACGGCAGCGAGAACAAAATTCGCGCCAAGGACGTCGCGAAGAGGCATGTCGGCGGATTGTCTAAGGATGATTGAGTTCGCAAGGACGTAGGAGATTTGCATCGCAGCAAGCGCAAGCGCAGAGCGCCGAATCCAGCGCAGACAGGCTTGGCGGAGCACCGCCGAATCCTCTTCGGCGCCGCGGACAACGAAAATCAGAAAAACAATTCCGCCAACCGCGAGCGATTGAAACGTCAGAGTCGCGCCGCGGAACAGGACCGAGAGGAAGCCGAAGACTTGGAGTAGTCGGGCCATGAATCTCGATCAGGACGCAGTGACCGTGAAAGGGATTTCGCCGCGGGTGATGTGGCCGTCAGACGCCAACACTTGCCACCGAAGGCGGTAGGCTCCAGCAGCCAAGCCGGTGGCCTCGGCTGAGAGCGTGTCCGCAGGCGTCTGCTTGCTGATTTCGAGGGCTTGCGTCGATCCGTCTGGACGAATGAGCGTCAGGCGGGAACGGAGGGCGTCGATGCGCACGTTAAAGCGGAGCTTGACCGGAACGTCCGGCCCGGATACCGCGCTCTTCAGAGCGGGGCTTGATTCCAGCAGGACCGCATGCGCAGCAGCGGGAACGTCAATCAATAGAGCCGCGGCTGCTGCAAACAGAATGAGTGCGCAAAGATTTCGACGGCCAGGCTGCATGACGCTTCTCTTACCGGGGGCGGTGAAGAGCTCCGTAAAAGTTGGGCTAACTGCTGGAAGAAAATTATACAGAAGCCGGCGTGGATTGCTATTTCATTTGGGAGCTGGTGTGCAGACAGGGCTGCCTCCGCGCCCGGCGGAGGAGCCAAGAAAATCCGCCGGTGCAGCGGGGCCGAGAGTCAGTCGAGATTACTCCTGAGAATTGATCTCGTTGCTGTGGTTCCAATCAATCGT
>MNDE01000118.1 GCA_001914785.1 Acidobacteria bacterium 13_2_20CM_57_17
TTCCATGGGGCCCTCGGCCAACCATGAAAGCGGACATTTCTACTTTGCACAAACCGGACATTCTCATTTTGCGGCGACACGTATGGTTCGCGCCTTGACACGTAACTCGTAAGTGGCTATATTACGCGCTCAACTTTCCTTGTTGGGGGAGGCAGTTCTGTCGCGCCACGATCGCAAGGTCAGTCGTGCAACGAATTCCAGTTTGGAAACACTACAGATTAATACTCGGACGAGCCGCCCACGGAGTCGGCAATGGGCAAAGCGAAAGTTGTCTTTGTTGCAGCCTCGGAACGGGCATGTAAGTGGCTGCTTTCTCCCCAGCCCATAGAAAACTTGATCTTGAAGCCGAAGTGGCTAACAGGCAAAGCGTCGAATGGGCGCAGGCAAACACGTGGGACGCGGTGTGCCTTGAGCAGCACGAAGACGCTGGAAGCACTTGGCGCGACGACGTTGGACAACTGCGGCGTGTGAATCAGGCTGCTCCAATCATTCTCCTCGCATGCCCAGGCTCGGAGCAACTCGCCGTCGAGGCCACTGAGGTTAGGCCTAAGAGACTACGTTTAACTTGGGCCCCAAGTTTCTTCCCCAGAGTTTTCGGAGTATTTTGAAAATTCCAGAGGTTCCACGGTCTCGAGATCCGATGGGCCGCACTGCTCTCATCATCGAGGATGTTTCGGCGCCGTTCCCAATTCCGTGGCGAACGGAGCCGGAACTCACAGTCTGTCGACGCAGCGATTGGCTCTCCTTCCTTCCTGAGGAGCTGCAGTTTCGGGAGGAAGCCCTGCTGGTGGCCAACGCCGTGCCCCGCAGTAACGAGGCCATGTGCTTCTTTCGCTGGCTACGGGAGCATCCGGTGCGGGTTCCGACGCTGGCGATTTTGCCCGCCCAGGACTTTGAACTTCTTCAAGTCGCCGCCGAGGCGGTGGATGATTTTCTGCTTTGCCCACTCAACGAAGAAGAGTTTCGGAGGCGCGCGGCCCGGCTCCTGGGCCCGCCGCCGCGAGTCGTAGAGGAGGTCCGCGCTTCCCTGGCAGGAGAGCTGGGTCTGAAACAAATGGTCGGCAATGGTGCCGCGTTCCAGCAAGTCATCCTTCGGGCTGCGGCCTTTGCCGGCAGCGAAGCGCCCGTCCTGCTGACCGGGGAAACTGGCACAGGCAAAGAGCTCTGTGCCCGGGTCGTGCATTTGATGAGTAAGCGCCAGCACGGCCCTTTTATCCCCGTCGAATGTGGCGCCGTCCCCGAGCACCTTTTCGAAAACGAAGTTTTCGGACATGCCCGGGGCGCGTTCACCGACGCTCACGCGGACCAGAAGGGCCTGGTTGCCCTGGCGCATGGCGGCACATTGTTTCTTGATGAAGTTGACGCACTCTCGACCTCCCTGCAGGCGAAAATTCTCCGTCTGTTGCAGGAAAGAACTTACCGGCCCTTGGGATGCGAGCAGTTCCGCAATAGCAATGTCCGCACCATCGCCGCAACCAACAGCAACCTAGAAAGGCTGGTGCGCGAGAAACGTTTTCGGGAAGACTTGTTCTTCCGCCTCAACGTGCTTCGCGTGCACTTGCCGGCCCTCCGCCAGCGCCCGGAAGACATTGCCTTGCTGGCGCGGCATTTTGTCGAGGAGATCTGCAGCACCGCCGACTTGCCCAAAAAAGTCCTCTCTCCCGCCTCAATCCGGAAGCTGGAGACGCACCATTGGCCCGGGAATGTGCGGGAGCTGTACAACACACTGCATCGCGCTGTGGTGTGTACTCCCGGGACCCAGATTGCCAGCGCGCAGATTGATTTTTGTTGCTTTGATGTCCCGGCTGAAGCTTCCAGGGTAAGCTTTCGCGGCGCCAAGCTGCAGGCCATTCAGAACTTCGAACGCGAGTATGTGCGCAACCTGCTCGAAGAATATGACGGCAACATCACCCGCGCCGCTCGGGCCGCCGGGAAGGACCGCCGCGCGTTTGGCCGCCTCGCGAAGAAATACGGTTTTCCTCAGCGCAGTTCCTAGCGGGTCATTTCCTGGCGACCGCGGGTCGTTTTTGTCCCGCCGGCACACGATGTCTCCTACCACTGACTGCTGAGTGTCTTACAAACTTGTTCCACGCTTTCCCCGCCTCTATCCGCGCATTTTCCAGCTCAGAGCCAGATTCACGGCTTCTCTAACTCACGCCATCCCAACACGTTCTTCGTGGAAAGCGGCGTGCACAGGACCTGGCAGAGGTTGAGCTTTTCCTTGCCAGGCCGCACAGGAAAGTCGAAGGAAGACGTCGCCAAAGAGATCCTGCGCTACTTTGTGCGGCACCCCGATGCAGCCGACAGCCTGCTCGGAATTGCGCGCTGGCGGCTGTTGCAAGAAGAAGTTCATCGCAGCGTCGGGATCACCGAGGAAGCGCTGCAGTGGCTGGTCGAAGAGGGTTACTTGCGCAAAATCCCGGCCGCAGGGGTCGAGGACATTTTCCGGATCAATCCCGCCAAGACGAGACAAGCAAAAAGCTTTCTCGACGAACGGCCGAACGGCGAGAACCCGGCGAATAAATAGCACGCACGAGATTGTGGTTCAGATGGAGTGAGCGCGTGCTTCCGAGAGTGTAAGAGCAATGAGCGATTTCACCGTTATCCGCGCCGCTTCCGACACGTTGAAATCGATTCTCGAAACCGGCATCACCAACAGTCCCGATCCGCAGTTGAATGGGGTCCCGATCGACTTGCGTTCGCCGAAAGAAATGCGGGAAGACAACAACGCAAGCGGTATTTCGCTTTGGTTGTACCGAGTCGGGCGCGACGCGGACCTGCTCAATCGGCCGCCGGAACGAATCTCACCCAACCAATTCCGGCGGTCTTCGCTTCCGGTCCGCCTCTATTATCTCGTCACTCCTCTCGTCGCCAAACCCGAAGACCGGCAGACCCTGCTGGGGCGCGTGCTTCAGCTCCTCAATGACCATACGCAGTTGCTCGGGGCTGACCTGCAAGATTCGCTGGTCGGCAGCACCGACGAGTTCCGCGTCAACCTCGAAACTCTCACGCTGGAGGAGTTGACCCGAGTGTGGTTTTCGCTCAGCGAGCCGTACGACCTCAGTGTGAGCTATGAAGTGCAGGTAGTGACCATCGACAGCGATGGCGAGCCCGTGGAACAGCCCCCGGTGCTCGTTCGGACCGCCACCTACGAACAGATTGTGGAGAGCAGTTAGATGAGCATCCGTCATCAAATCGAGGCCGGAGACATGCTCTACACCGTCGTCGACGATCTCACGTCGTCCTACAAGGCCATCTTTACCAGCGCCCTGGTGGACGAAACCACCGGAGCCGCCATCCAGACTGTTCCGGTGCTTACGGCAGACCTTCCGGGCATCAGCACGCGCCTGGCCGAAGGTGCCCTGATCGCTGGCGCGACCTATGTGGAGCGGGTCTTCCCCGATCTGGCAACCAAGGCCTACACGATTCATGTGGCGATCGTTGCACCGGGATATCAAGACGCGATTCTCACCGTCAATATTCCGATCGCCGCCACATTTCCGGTCCTCGTTCCTGCCCTGGTGATGCGCCGGATGCCGATCCGGCTGCAGGGACGAGTGGTAAAAGCCAGCGACCGTACCCCGATCGCTCAGGCAGCTGTCGCGGCCAAGAACAACAAAACGCTCTTTCTGCGTGCACCGGTCCGCTTCGCACACTTGTCCGGGATCACGATCAATTCTTTGAACTTCACACCCACGGGCCCTCTGCGCAAGGTCGCCGCCGACGTTCGGCCAGGCGCCAGCCGCGTGGTGCTCGACAACAACGGGGGTCTCGCATTCGGGGATCATCTGCAGCTCGGAGATGACCCCGCTGCGGAAATTTACGAAGTCACCTCGGTCGGACCCGATCCAGGTTTGGTGGTCCTGCAGAGCCCTCTGGCGGCCAGCTTCGCCATGAACGCGCCGGCGCGAAAGGTGACGGTGTCGGGCGCAAGTGGAACCACGACCCTAAATCGCAGTGCCGACGCCGGAGATGGTGTGCTCGTCGTCAACACAGCTTTGACCGACAAAGGCATCGAAATCGTCGATGGTGCCCTGACCGAGTACCACTGGCTCAACGCCATCTCTGACGCTGCTGGTTACTACCACGCCAGAGGCGTCGCCGGAGTTAAGTCACTCGAACTTCTCTGCAACGCAACCGGCTTTTCCACTTTCGATCAACCCTGGTTTCCCGAGTACAGCAATCTAGTAAACGTAGTCGATTTCCGGCTCACGCCGTAATTCAGGAGAAACTCCATGCCGTCCTATCTGGCACCTGATGTTTACGTGGAAGAGATTGACAGCGGAAATAAGCCCATCGAGGGCGTAAGCACCAGTGTCACCGGCTTCGTCGGAGTGACGCAGCGCGGACCGTCCGCGGGGCTGCCCCAGCTCGTGACGAGTTTCAGCGAGTTCCAGCAAATCTACGGGAGCTACTTCGACTTTGGCTCAGCCTTCGCTGGGCACAACACGCTTCCCTTCGCCGTGGATGGTTTCTTCACCAACCTGGGCAGCCTACTTTATGTCAGCCGTGTGCTTCCCCCCGGGGCCAGCAAGGCTTCGGTGACGTCGCAGGGAGGCCTAGTGACCCGGTTGACGCAGGACACTTCGCTGGCCGCCGGCCTCACCAAGCAGATTCGCCCCGCAACCCTGCGCGGCATTCAGGTGAACACCAAGGTGTTGCTGCGCATGGTGAAAAACGGGATCGTCACCGACTCCGCCACGCTGTCGGTCACTGCGATCGATCGCAAAACCGGAATCGTGACTCTCAGCGCCGATCTAACCGTGATCTTTGAAGCGAAGTACACAACGGTCTTTACCGACGTCAACGCGATCGACGGCACCGGCACGGTGACCACCCTGGCTAACCCGCTCTCAGCAAGGCCCAACTCCTTCCTCATCACGGCTGCGAACGAAGGCAGTTGGGGCAAAGACATTGTCATTAACGTCTTCCATGAATCGGCCGCCAAGGCTGCCGTGGATTCCTTCATCAGCGGCGCTGTCGGAAACAATCAGATCAAATTGAAATCTGGGGCCAACTTCTACCCCAACGCATGGGTGGAAATCGATCAGGGCAAATCCAAACACTATCGCAAAGTCGTCGCCGTGACTGGCCTGGTGATCACCCTCGATGGCCCCGCCATGGCTGCTGCCGATGTGGCGCCGGAGTTGGCGGCGCCCGACGACGTCACCTACTTCGCGTCCACCGAATTCCGGCTCGTCGCCTCCTACGATGGACTCACAGAACAACACTCCGGCCTGACCATCGAAAACGTTCCCGGACGCTACTTCGTGGACCAGATCAACAACGTCTCCACGTTGATTCAAGTCACAGCCCTGGCGGTCCCGGGACAGCCATTCGTTTTTCCGTCGGCTGCCAACGGATTCATCATCTCGCTCACCACCGGTGGCGTCGACGGAACCTCAGCCCCTGGCGATGCCGACTACATCGGCACCGACAACGGTCCCGGAAAACGTACTGGCCTGCAGGCGTTGGTCGACATCGATCAGATCAGCATCGTCGCCATCCCGGGCATTACCACCCAGGCCGTTCAGAACGCCATGATCGGTCACTGCGAGAACCTTCGGTACCGCTTTGCCATTCTCGACCCTGCGCCGAAAAGCGTGTCGCCGCCGGTCGGCGCCGACCTCAACGACATTCAGAACCAGCGCAACCAGTACGACACCAAATACGCGGCGATCTACTACCCGCGCGTGGTGATTGAGAACCTGCTCACCGCCGCCACCATGGCCTTGGCGCCCAGTGGACACATTGCCGGAATCTACGCTCGTGTCGATGACCAGCGCGGCGTTCACAAGGCGCCAGCCAACGAGGTGATCGGCGGAATCGTCGATCTGGAGACCCTGGTCAATAAGCGCGAACAGGAGATTCTGAACCCCGATCCCATGAATGTGAACGTCCTTCGCGACTTCCGCCACAATTCGCGCGGACTGCGCGCGTGGGGTGCGCGTTGCATCACCAGCGATCCCAGCTGGAAGTACATCAACGTGCGACGCCTGTTCATCTTCATTGAGCGGTCGATTGAACTCGGCACGCAGTGGGCGGTGTTCGAGCCGAACAACGAAGCGCTCTGGGCACGCATATCGCAAAGCGTGAGCGCGTTTCTTACTCGCGTTTGGCGCAGCGGTGCCCTCATGGGAATTAAGCCGGAACAGGCGTTTTTCGTGAAGTGTGACCGCACCACCATGACCCAGGACGACCTCGACAACGGCCGCCTGATCATGATCGTCGGAATTGCGCTTACCAAGCCGGCCGAATTCGTCATCATCCGCATCGGCCAGTGGGCAGGCGGTTCTTCAGTGGAAGAATTGTGACCCATAAAAGGAGCTGATTCATGGCTACGGGAGATCGCAAAGATCCATATCGCGGATATAACTTCCGGCTCGAGTTGGGCACCACGGCCGTGGCCGGCTTTCGCGAATGCAGCGGCTTGAGCTTCACCACCGACCCCGTCGAGTACCGGGAAGGCACCGACGTTCCCGTGCACGTACGCAAGCTGCCCGGGATTCACAAGTTCGCCAACCTCACTCTCAAGCGCGGCATGACCCAGAACCCTGATCTGTTCAAGTGGTACAAGACCGTGCTCGACGGGGCCACCGAACGGCGCGATGGCTCCGTCGTCCTGCAGGACGAACAGCACAACGACGTCATGCGTTGGAACTTCGAGAACGGATGGATCTGCAAGTGGGAAGGTCCCATGATGAACGCCACCAGCAACGACGTGGCCCTTGAGTCAATCGAGATCTGCGTCGAGCAGGTGCTGCTAGCGACGTAACGGACTGGACAGGCCCCAACGATGCCGACTTACGCTACGCCCGGTGTGTACTACGAAGCAGTCGATCTCGACAGCGGACGAATCAATCCGCTGCGAACCGATATCGCCGCGTTCGTCGGTATTGCCGAACGCGGACCATTGCATACGCCGGTTCCCATCACCACCTGGGCGCAGTACCAGTCCACATTCGGCAATTTCATCGAGCAGGGCTACCTAGCCTATGCCTTGAAAGCCTTCTTCGAAAATGGAGGTGAACGCTGTCACGTAGTGCGTATTGCGTCTGGGAGCGCCACCACATCTACGGACGGCGGCGTAGCTCAGCCTGCAGACGGACACTCCTCATTTGTCCTCTCGACCGTCGGCTTCGTGAAGGGCGCAGTAGTCACCGTTCGCCGCGACGCCACCCACCAGCGTAGCCACCTCCTGAAAGACATAAATCCTGCAACCAAGGAACTTATCTGGCAGGTTCCGCTCGAGCCGGACCTACTTGGCGTTGCTCTCGACTTCGCCACCGGACCCTCACCCGCTGCCGGCGTACTGCTCGATGCGCTGGCTCAACCGACGATTTCGATTGCGGCCAGCAGCCCAGGGATCTGGGGAAACCAGCTGGTCATCGAAGCCTCCCACACCAGCGGTACAGCGACAAGCACGCGCAATGCGATTCAACCGGCATCGCGCAAGGCGTCCTTGGTTTCCTCGGTCAGCGGATTCGCTCCCGAGATGCTGGTCAAGGTCTTCCAGGATGTCGGTGGAATCGCGACCGTCCAGTACCTGGTGGTGACCGCGATCGAGCCGGGCCTGCGCATGATTTCGTGGAATACCACGTTGGCAGCGGCATTCGACATCACTAAGCCCATCTCGATCGAGTCGGTCGAGTTCTCTCTTCTGGTGAAGCTTCAGGGCAAGCTGATGGAATTGTTCACCGACCTCTCGCTGGTGCCTTCAAGCCCGAAATACGTCGAAACCGTAATCAACGGTGTCTCGCGGCAAATCCAGGTCAAGAATCTGGCGTCACCTTCGCCCGTTCCGAACAACTTGCCGGACTCGGCAGCACCAAACCTGACCAATGGAGCACTCGAACTGGTCGGCGGTCGAGACGGCATCGCCGCCCTCCAGGTCCTCGACTTTACGGGCGCCCCCGGCGACGTCACCAAGCGTGGCATCCGCACGCTGGAAGACGTGGATGAGGTGGCTATCGTAGCCGTGCCCGACGTCCTCATCCAGCCTTCTCCTGAAGTCACATTTGTTCCACCGATCATGCCGGCGCCGGACCCCTGCGCGCTCTGCCCCGCTCCGCCCGCGCTGGCGCCTCCTCCTCCTCCGCCTCTCGAAGAAGCGCCGCCTCTGTTCTCGCTCGATGATATCGGCTACGTACAACAGGCTCTCGTGAATCATTGCGAGATGATGCGCTACCGCATCGCGGTTCTTGACCCGCCTTTGTTCTCCGCGGCCGGAGAATCGCGAGAGCTGCAGGAGATCCAGAGTTGGCGTCATCGTTTCGATTCGAAGTATGCAGCGCTGTATTTTCCCTGGGTGGTGGTTTTCGATCCGCTCCACTTGGGTGGCTCTCCGGTCCGCATCATTCCGCCTAGCGGCCACGTGATGGGCACCTATGCCTATTCCGATCTCACCGTCGGCGTGCATCGCGCGCCTGCCAACTTCGAGCTGAGCTGGATTCAAGCCTTGCAGTCGGACGTCAGTCCGGCCCACCAAGGGTTGCTGAACCCCCAAGGAATCAATTGTCTGCGCGCGTTCCCTGCCCGCGGTTTGCGGGTGTACGGCGCCCGCACCGTGAGCAGCGATCCGTCGTGGATTTATGTCAACGTTCGCCGCCTGATGATGATGATCGAGAAAGCGGTCGAGTACTCGCTGCAATGGGCAGTGTTTGAGCCCAACAACGCACAGCTCAGGCTCGGCGTAACCAGCGCGCTCACAGTATTTCTTGAGTCTATCTACGAGGCCGGAGGCTTGGCCGGCGCCACCGACAAAGAGGCCTTCTTCGTAAAGTGCGGCGCCAAGAACAATCCACCGGAGCTTTCCGATGCCGGACAATTTCTCGCCGAAGTGGGAGTCGCTCCGGTGATTCCTGCGGAATTCATCGTGTTCCGCGTCGGCCGGACCCAGGACCGGCTGGAGGTGACCGAATGACCGGCAATCGCGTCGATCCCTTCCGCGGATACAACTTTTCGATTTCGATGTCCGACTCCACCAGCGCCTTGAGTATTGCTTTCAGCGTCTCGGGCGTTCCTCCCGTGGGGAGCTTCAGCGAATGCAGTGGCCTTGAAACCACACTCGAAGTGGAGGACTACAAGGAGGGCGGCAATAACGGGCTCATCCGAAAATTTCCTACCCGCGTCACGTGGGGAAACATCAAGCTTCGCCGCGGCCTCGCGTTGAACGATGAACTCTGGCTGTGGCATTTCGACTTCGTCGAAGGTCACGGCAAGCGGCGCGACGGCGTCATCACACTTCTGGATGACCAGCAAAATCCCTTGAAAGCATGGCGCTTCAAGCGCGGTCTTCCGGTTGTGTACCGGGGCCCGGCCATGAACGCGGCGCAAAGCCAGGTTGCGATCGAGGAACTCGAGATCGGACATGAAGGACTGAAGCTCTTGCAAGGCAGTGGCGGACTCTTCGGAGGCTTCTAAATGGACGTTTACATCAATGAGATGACCAGCACGGTACGCGCGGCTGACAGCGAGGCGTTGCTGAACCCGCAGATGATCGAGCGTCTGCTGCGCCTGATCACGGACCGCGTGAAAGAACACCAGCAGCAAGAGAAAAACGTCCAGGACGAACGGCGCATGCGGCCTTCCATGACCTCACGCGAAGTTTCAATGTGGGAGTAGAGCATGTTACTCACCTTGCTCAAGGCGCAAGTACAACGGCTGAAGCCGGACGGAACGATGGACGGCGGGCCTTTCCCCGTCCAGTTCAATCCATCGGAATACACGCTGAACAAGGCTGCCCAGATCGCTGAGATCGCCGTCCCGGGACTCGACCAGCCCATCCTGCAATTCGTACGTGGACAGACGGAAACGATGTCACTTGACCTTTTCTTCGACACCACCGAAGACGGCATGGGACCCGGCGCCACTGCCGTGACCGCCAAGACTGACAAGTTCTACGAATTGATTAAGATCGACCGCGATACCCATGCGCCGCCGATCCTGCGTTTCATGTGGGGCCAGGATGGATTTCCCGGGGCCAATTTCGACGGCAACTGGTCCAGCCAGGCACGCACCAATGGATTCCAGTGCGTGGTGGAGAGCGTCAAGCAGCGGTTTACACTCTTCAGTTCCGAAGGCATTCCAGTTCGAGCCGTGTTGTCGGTCAGCCTGCGCGAATACTACAGCCTGGAAGACCAGATCGAGAGAATCAATTTCAATTCTCCCGACCACACCCGCGCGCATGTAGTTCAACACGGGGACACCTTGGCCACGATCGCGGCCAGGAAATACGACGACTCGCGCCAGTGGCGGGCCATTGCGGATCAGAACCATCTGACCGATCCGCTGGATTTACAACCGGGCTTGGTACTTGATGTACCTCCCATTCGTTAATTTATGGCAACTACGGCAGTTGACATCTTCGCGACTCACCAGACCTTCTACGTGCCGCAGTTTCGCGTGAGCATCGCGGGCAAAACACTCGAAGACGGGCTGCTGCGCGACGTCATGCAGGTCACGTATCGCGACAACGTCGAGGAGATCGATTCCTTCGAGTTGGTGGTGAACAACTGGGATGCGGGCGCCCGCCAGCCGCAGCCGAAGTATGAGGGGGTCTTACAACCGAAGCATGCTGGCATATTCGATCCCGGCCAGAAGCTGGAGTTGCGCATGGGCTACATGAAAGAAATGACGCTGATGCTGACCGGACAGATCACCACCCTCGAGCCCAATTTTCCCGAGAGCGGCGCGCCCATACTCTCGGTCCGCGGTCTCAACATCCTGCACGAACTGCGCACCGAGCAGCACACCGAGCACTGGGACAACACGAAAGACAGCGACATCGCCTCTGACTTGGGCAACCGCTCGCTTCAATCTGGAAAAGCGGGCCTGGGAATCAAAGTCAAGACTGACCCGGCGCCCGACGAGACGGCGGAAACCTTCGTCATGATGCACAACCAATACGACATCCTCTTTCTCATGGAACGCGCGCGCCGTCACGGATACGAACTGGTGCTAAACGAAAAGAGTGCGACCAATCTCGAACGCAGCCTGTACTTCGGTCCTTCGAAGACCAAGCGCGAAACTCCAAACTACAAGCTCGTTTGGGGCAAGACGCTTTGTTCGTTCAAGCCCAAGTTAAGCACCGCCAAGCAAGTGGGCGAGGTCACGGTCCGAGGCTGGGACCGGCAGAACAATATCGCCATCGAAGAAACGGCTTCTTGGAAAGACATCGTCACCGGACCAGAACAGCAGCGGCTTGCCCTCATCAGTCAGGCCTTTGAGGGCCGCAAAGATGTCATCACCAATCAGCCCGTGCGTACGAAAGCCGAGGCCAAGCAAAAGGCCATCGATATTCTCACGCGCCAGTTGCGTGAGGTGATTACCGCCAGCGGCAGCACCGTCGGTCTTCCTCTGCTCCGCGCGGGACGCAAGGTTGAGATCGTCGGACTCGGTGACCGCTACTCCGGCACGTACTACGTCACCTCCACCACCCACACCATCGGTGACAGTGGCTATCGCACGCAATTCGAGTGCCGGAGAGATCCGGCCGACCAACAACCGGGAGGGGCCAAGTGAGCAAGATCCAGGGAGTAGTCGTAGCCAAGGTTGCGGACCGCAATGCGCTCGGCCAGATCTTGGTGAAATACCCATGGCTCACGGGTGACGAACAGGGTTACTGGGCCCCCGTTGCCACCACCATGGGCGGCGGCTCGCGTGGATCCTGGTTCATGCCTGAGAAGGATGATGACGTGCTTGTCGCCTTCGATCACGGCGACACCGATCATCCCTACGTCGTCGGCTTCCTCTGGAATGGCAAGAATCGTCCGCCAAGTCTCGATCCCTCCGCCGATGCCGATCCCCAACGGCGCATGTTGAAGTCGGTCAATGGTCACATGATCGAGATCTACGATCCTGACGTCGCCGCTGACGGCGAGGCCGGCTACATCCGCCTGCGTGATACCTACGGCAATGAGATCGTGCTGGGCAATTCGTTTATCTCGATCACCGGCACTGGGTCGGTCACGATTGACGCCCCGGACATTCGCATCAACGGGCGCATCGTGCTCCCAACACCGAAAAACATCTGAGTGCAAAGATGGAAGCCGTCGCTACCGCACCGCCGATCAATCCGCCGAAGAAGCCGCAGCCATGCTTCGCGATCAAGCCGGGTAAGCCAATTACCATCCCGATTCCTTTTGGCGCCGAACTCAAGTCAATCACCGATCCTTCCAACGGTCCGCCCGATAACTGCGCAATTGTCCACAGCTTGATGCTGCAGTTGATGCCTATGCTCTCGGGGTTTGCTTGCATCCTCAAAATACTGAATGTTCTGACGGCCATAAAGAAAGTCTTTAAGGACAGCTTCCCATACATCGATCCCAGCGGGCTCGGTGCGCTATTCGACGCCATCGGCAAACTCGCCGACTGTGTCCCCATCATGAACCCTGCGCCCTGGCTGCACATGATCAAAGCCATCCTGCAGATGATTCTTTCTTACATTGGCTGTCTGATTCAGACCTTTGAAAGCATTCGCAACTTTAAGGTCGGAATCGATCTGAACGCCGAAGGCGGAACACCGGTTCTGCTCAAAACTCTGGACTGCGCCAAAGGAAATGCAGGCACCTCACTGGCGAGCCTCATGTCGGCCATGGAGCCCATCATGCCTCTACTCCAGGTGCTTGATCCGATCACTAGTCTACTGGGCATCAACCTGAGCGGTATGTCCTTAAGTGGATCGTCGAGCAGCGGCGATCCGCTGCAACCCATTATCGATTTTCACGACAAGCTACAGGAGATTGTCGACACGATACCGGGATAAATCCTGGATTTCGACGCTCTAAACATTGAGGAAGAAATGGCAATCACGGCAACGACCACGGCTAAACCCACGCGAGCGTTTCTCGGAACGGGATGGCAATTCCCCATTCGCGTGAATGCCCAAGGCGGGCTCAACTACTCCTCGGGCGAAGAGAACATTGCCGAATCGATCTGGGTCATTCTCGCGACGGCGCAAGGGGAGCGGCAAATGCGCCCGCAGTTCGGTTGCAGCATGCAGGAATTCGTCTTCGCGTCGAACAATCCCTCCACCTTCGGGAATGTCGCGCACCTGGTGCGAAAGGCGCTGACCGAATACGAACCGCGGGTCGATGTCCGCGACGTTCAAGTGCAAATCACGCCAGACGAACCCAACAAAGTATTGATCCGCGTTGACTATCGTATCCGCTCCACCAACGCGTATCACAACTTGGTTTACCCATTTTTCGTGCAGGAAGGACCCGGACAATAGGCGATGCCACTACAAGCGCCCATCCTCGATGATCGCACCTTTGACCAGATCGTTTCCCAGGCCAAGCTGCTCATCCCGCGTTACGCGCCAGCATGGACTAACCAGAGCGAGGCCGACCCCGGCATCACGCTGACTGAGTTGTTTGCGTGGATGACGGAGATGATCCTGTATCGCTTGAATCAGGTTCCCGACCTCAACTACATCAAGTTCCTCCAACTGCTCGGCATTGAGCTCAATTCGGCGCAGCCGGCCAGGGCCGACATCACGTTCACTCTTACCTCCAGCCTCGTGCCGACTGTCATCGTCCCCGCCGGAACCCAAGTCGCCGCCGGCGGCAGCCCGCCTATTGTGTTCGAAACCGACGAATCGCTGGTCGTATTGGGCGCGAAACTTAAAGCGTTGCAGAACTTCGACGGCTTTGCCTACGACGTCGTAACCACCGCGAATGGCGCTAAAGGCCAGTGGTATTACCCCTTCGGTCCCAATGCCCGCGAAGGCGCTGCACTCATGCTTGGTTTTGACGCACCCTCCGGCTTCACCACCGGCCAAATCAACCTCGCGGTATACGTGTACACAGAAGGCTTGGCGCCCGAGGGCCACAACTGTGACCTCGACCTCAACGTATTGCCGGTCGCTTCAACCTTCGTGCTGGAATTTTGGGATGGCCGCTACTGGAACGCCATCGCTATGGACAAGGACGACAGCCGAGCCTTCACTCGCAGCGGCCACATGTACTTCCCAGCGCCCGGTTCGTCTATCAAAAAAGACGTCCTCGGGAATGTGAAGGACTCTCTTTACTGGTTCCGGATTCGCTTGCAAAAAAACGGCTACGACATGACGCCGCGGCTTTCGGCGGTCATCACGAACACCGTCAGCGCCACGCAGGGCCAAACGATTCGCGACGAGATCGTCGGCGGCAGCAACGGCCGCCCCAATCAGACATTCCGGTTGGCGAACGCGCCCGTCATCAAAATCCCAACTCCATACACCGTGACCGGAAGCGGCGGCTTGAAAGTTCAGGTCACTACCGTGCAATTGGAACTCGATGAAGGCGCCGGCTTCCTAGCCTGGCAGCAAGTGGATGATTTCTTCGCCTCCGGCCCGGACGATCCCCATTTTACCATCGATCGCACCACCGGCCAGATTACCTTTGGTGACGGGCAATTCGGGCGCATCCCGGTCGCCAACCCTGCCGAACCCAACACCAACATCTTCGCACGCTTCTACCGCTTCGGAGGAGGAGCTGTCGGGAACGTTGGAGCCGGCAGTGTTCAAACGTTGCAAACGTTCGTCAGCGGTATCGATTCGGCCACCAACTTGCAGTCCGCAATCGGCGGCAGCGACGAGGAAACGCTCGACAGCGCCAAGCTTCGCGCTCCGCAGCAGTTGAAGAGCAAGAATCGCGCCGTAACAGCCGAAGACTTCGAATACACCGCCGAGCAGACGCCGGGCGTGCGTGTGCGGCGTGCCAAGGCATTGCCGCTGGTGCATCCGAAGTACTACGGGACGCCGATTCCCGGCGTCGTCACTGTCATTGTCGTGCCCGAAAGCGACGCGCCTAATCCTATCCCCGGCGCTGCCACGCTGGCGATCGTGTGCGCGGAACTGAATCAACACCGGCTGTTGACCTCGGAAGTGTTCGTCGTCGCGCCCACGTATCGTCTCGTCCGCATCGAAGCGAACGTTGTAGTGGCGCCGAATGCCGATCTCAGCGAAGTCAAGAAGGGCGTCGAACAGGCGCTCACGCGTTGGTTCCACCCGTTGACCGGAGCCGACGGTCAGGGCTGGCCTTTTGGCGGCACCATTTTTTATTCCGATGTCTACCGCGTGATTCTCTCCGTGGCGGGAGTGTCGCGCTTGCAGGACAACCAGCTTGTCATCTGGCTCGACAACGAGCGGCAGCCATTTTGCCGCGATGTACCGATCAGCACTGGGGAGCTTCTTTATGCCCTGGGACACCAGATCAGCGTGACGTATTGAGGGACTTGTGAAACGACCCAGCATCCTGCTCAACCAGTTCGCAGGTTGGAATCCATCCTTGCTGGACCACGTCGAGTTGGCCGACGGAGGTGCGGCCTTGCGACTCAGGCTTTTGCCTGGCATTGCTCGCCCGCTAACCAGCGGGGACGGCACATTTGGCGGCTTCACAGATCCGGTGGGCCTCGCCGTGGATTGCCTGGGCCGAATCTATGTGCTCGATGCCGCCGATTGCGTCGTGAAGCGCTTCGACCCTTGCCTGCAGAATTTTCAGGTCTTGCCTTGCATTGGTGGGGCGGGCTCAAAGCCGCGCGAGCTCCAGAATCCTCATGGCATCGCCATCTCCGCCCGCGAGGATCTGTTCATCGCCGACACCGGCAACTGGCGAGTACCGGTCTACAGCGTCAAGGGCCTCGCGCTGCGCACCGTGCTCGGTCCCTTCGTCGTCAACCACACTGCCCATGGCGTCGGAATCGAAGTGGCAGCCTTCACCCGCTCTCTCGCTGCCGCCGGATCGGATTGTTCCGAAGCACGCATCGCTCCGGCCAATCTATGGGTCCCGTACGATGTCGCCGTCTCGGCTTCCGGATGGCTCTATGTTGCCGACTACGCCAACAACTTGATCCACGTCTTCGATTCACACCTCTGCTGGCGTAACGCCTATGACGGGTCTTCAGCGGCCTCTCCAGCGCTGATCAAGCCGGTGCGGATCGCTCTCGATCGGGAATGCCGGATCTACATCGTGCAGGAAGGTGTGGATCACGTCGTTTCTCTCGACAAAAACGGCACGTTCGTCGCCAATATCACCGCGCCTGAAGATGTGAAGGGCCGTTTCTGTCCCGCTGCCGTCGCAGTCGATGAAAAGGGCGACGTTCATATCATCAACAAATATGCGCCCGGAATTTCGCAATATCAGTGGGACGAATGCGGCTGCTATCGCTGTGTCAGCCAGAGCAGTACTCCTGGCGGGGGCCACCCCGATTTGATCTTCGACCGGCAGGGCAATCCCATTGTCGTCAACGGAACGCAGGTCGTGCAACTCACTGCGGCGGCAATTTACGAGCCTGACGGCACTTTTGTTACGGATGCCCTCGACAGCCGTATCTACCGTTGCGTCTGGCATCGCGTGCAGATGCAAGCTGCCATCGGAGTGGGCACGCAAGTTTCCGTGGAGACCTTCACGGCGGAAGACGGGAAAACGCCTTTAGAAGTGCTCAGCCTCCCCGACGAACGATGGACGCCCTCTGCAACTAACAGTACCGTCGGCGACTGCCACTGGGATTGTCTTGTCCAGAGTCCGCCGGGCCGATATCTCTGGCTGCGCCTCAAACTTCACAGCGACGGCCAAACTACCCCCTGCATCGACTGGCTGCGCATTTTCTATCCGCGCGCCTCTTCTTTGCAGTACCTCCCTGCCGCCTTCAGCGAGGATGCCCCCAGCCGTCACTTCCTCGACCAGTTCCTCTCCATCTTCGACACCCTCCGCGACGGCATCGGCGATCGCATCACCAGAATCGCCGCCTATTTCGATCCCATGGCGACGCCCGCGAATCCGGAACACCCGGTTGACACGGATTTCCTGACCTGGCTTGCCAGTTGGGTCGGGCTTGCCCTCGATCGTCACTGGCCGGAGGCTCGCCGCCGCAAGCTTTTGAAGAACGCATGGAAACTCTACAACCTGCGCGGGACTCCCGAAGGTTTGCGTCTCCATTTACAGCTCTATATCGGTATCGAACCCCAGATCCTGGAACACTTCAAGTTGCGCCGCTGGTTCAATGCAGGGAGCGCTCGCCTTGGTGATCAGTCCACTCTCTGGGGCGCTGACATTGTGGACCGCCTGCAGCTCGACGTGCATGCTCAACTCGACACTGTGCAGCTCATCGATACCGGCGATCCCCTGACCGATCCCTTTTCGAAGCAAGCCCATCAATTTACGGTTTTCGTGCCCCAGCGCGGACAAATTTCCACCGACCCGCAGGCGGATGCGCTGCAGCGACAGACCGTGCTGCGCATTATCGACATGTCGAAGCCAGCACATACCCTCGGATATCTGCAGATGACACGGCCTCGATTTCGTGTGGGCATCCAGGCGTTTATCGGCAAAGACACGGTTGTGGGTATTTATCCGAACGAAGTCGTCGAGGGCCAATCAAAGCTCGGATACGACACTGCGCTCGGGCAGCCGCGTGAGGAACAAGGTCCGCCCGCCATGCGCGTCGGCCGAAGCACCCGCATTGGGGCGTGCACATTGCTCAATTGAGGAGAGAGGAACGCACCATGGCATGCTGCAACGGACATAGCACGAAAGAAAACGAAAGCTGCGTCGAGTGTGAGATCCCGCAGTTGGCGCGCAATCATTTCTTCACCGGAAAACTGCTGGTAGAGCGCGATTTCACTGATGAGCAGCGCTTCTTTCTCGGCAAGGAAAACCGCCATAACCAACACCTGCACGGCTGGGGAACGGTGTGCGGCTTGAAGGTCGTTGCCCATCCCAACCCCGCCTGCCGCAATCAGTACGTCGTGATTGAGCCGGGCACAGCCATTGACTGTTGCGGCCATGAAATTCTTCTGTGTGACGAAAAGGTCTTTGACTTTCGCAGCACCTTCCGCCAGGAGTGGAAAGAGCAACACGGCGCCGATTCCGAGCCGGACATCAAGACGCCCCACAAACTGCAGATCTGCATCCGCTATCGCGAATGCATGTCCGAGCCCGTGCCGTCGCTCTTCGATGAATGCGGTTGCGACGATACCGGTTGCCAGCCTAACCGCGTGCTGGAGAGCCATCAATTTGACGTCACCATCGACGCGCCCGATCCAGTGACTGATCCGCTTGCGCTGAAGTTGGCTTGGGAAGGAACCATCAGCAAGCTCGATCATCCGAAACGTATTCTGCTGCATGACGGCCGCCTTTACGTTCTGACGGCCGGGCCCGATGCCGGCTTATTCTCGGCCGATGTCGAAACCGGCGCCGTCTCGGTGCCCACGTCGTTCGCAAAGACTGCCGGCTTGGATCTGGCCATCTCGCCGGACGGCAAGTCGCTCTACGTTGCCGTTCACGCCGCCGCCGACGCCGATCCGAAGATCCTCCTGCTCGATCCCTCCGATCTTGCAACGCCTCCGTCGCAGGTGGTGACCCTGGCTGGGGCGGCAACCGGAGAGGTTCGCCTTGCAGTTGCCCCGGATGCGCGCGTGTTTGCCACCAGTCCAGTGCAGAACAAGCTGTTTGTCTTCGACGACAAGCTCACTCCCAAGCCCGATGTCGCGGTCGGCATTTCGCCGGTGGCGGTGGCGGTCGCGGATGCAGGCGCTTATCTCTACACAGCCAACTCCGGCAGTGCCGACTTTAGCGCCGTCAAGCTCTCCGATAACTCGGTGCAGTCCAATCCAGTCGCGGCCGGTTCGCAGCCCATCTCGATCAGCATCGCCGCGACGACGGTCGGCGACAACCTCGCCATCGTCGATCAAACGACTGGCTGGGTCTATCCGCTGGGCTGGCGCCCGGATGCCATCTCCCCGGCGCCGAAGGTGGTTCCCCTTGGTGATCCCGTCAAAGGCTTTGCCCATACTCCCGTCAATGCCGTCTACTCCCCGGCCGGCAAGTGGGTGTTTGTCCTGGAACAGGACACCGTCGACAAGAAAACCTACGTTCAGCCGGTGGATGCCCACGCGGCCGAATTGAAACTGCCCAATATCTTCGGCGCGGCGATCCTGGTAGGCGAGAACCCGCTCGACATCGTCAGAACCTCCGACGGAAAGCGTCTTTATGTTTCTTACGACGGCGACGGCAAGTCGGATCCCGGCGCGATCGCCGTCATCGACATCACCGAGACTGACTGCGGAGACATCTTTAAACGCGTGCTTGATCCCTGCCCCGATTGCGCCGTGGAGAATTGTGTTGTGCTCGCCACCGTCCCCCAGTACGTCTACGGCAGCGCGATTTATGACGCGGATCTGGACAACTGGACCGACCGCCACATTCTTCCCAGCACCACGCTCATCACCGAGGCCATTGAGTGCCTCTTCGACAATACCGGCGCAGCCGGGATCGTCGGTCCTCAAGGCCCTCCCGGGCCAGCCGGCCCGGCTGGGGCAAACGGTACCAACGGCAAGGATGGAAAAGATGGCGGGACCGGACCCATGGGACCACAAGGTCCGAAGGGCGACAAGGGCGATTCCGCCTTGGATCCCGATCTCACGCATGTCGTTGGCATCAGTTGGCCACACGGCGGCGCAACCAACAGCAACGCGCTCCAGGTTCCCCGAGAGAATGCGAATCCGCAACGCGGGTTGGTTATCGCGTTCGACAGGACCGTACGCAACAAGGACCTTCATCCTCGCAGTTTCACCCTGATGTTTTCCGAGCCACTCAGTCCTGCTGCCGCTACGTTCACACGGACTTGGGTGGAATACCTCGGAATCGTGACCGGCGTTCAGCTCAAGCTTGGCCCGCCCAACGCGGGAGGCGGCCGTCAAATCCTGGCGATCATCAGCGAGGAAACGCCGCTGAAGGACGTGGAAGTCAACGGCGCGTTATTCGTCCCAAGGGACCGTGGGTTTGTGCTCGGCGACTACTGGGTCATTCTGCGCGGAGATTTCATCGAGGACGTTCGCAAGGATGCGGGCGGCAAATTCGTCACCGGCAAGGGCGTGGACGCGGACAATCTGCCGAACTGGGTCGCGGACAGGAGAAGCGGAGACCAGATCGAAGGGGGAACGTTCGAAAGCTGGCTCGCGGTCAACAAATAGGGATAGGAGACGACGATGGCGATCACAATTTCAGACTTTCTGGGTGCGGACCAAACGGTGCAAACGTCCACGAACCCATGTTTCTGTCCCGTCTGCACCGGGCTGGACTGCTTGCAGCGCCCGCGCTTCTTCGCCGGCCAGATCATCAGCGAGACCGATCTGAATAGTGAGATCGCCTACATCCTCGCCAAACAGCGCCTGCACAACCGTTATCTGCACGGCGTGGGGACAGCCTGCGGCCTGGAAGTGGTCTGCAACAATTGCGACGGCTATGTGACGGTGAAACCCGGCTACGCGATCTCTCCCTGTGGCGACGACATCATCGTCTGCCAGGAACAGCCCTTCAACGTGATCAAGGCCATCAATGACTGCTGCAGTTCGCGGAACAACAAGACCGTCTGTGATCCCTACCGACCGGCCGTCGATCCTGGCTGCACCGGGCGGGAACAACACTGGTGCATCACCATCAAATACGCCGAGATTCCCACGCAGCCCGTGACCCCGTTGCGCCCACCACAGAAAACCTGCTCCTGCACGGGTCCCTGCGGAGGCTCATGTGGCTGTGCCGGATCGAAAACCAACGGCAACGGTAATGGCAAGAAGTCCGCCTCGGCGTGCGGTTGCGATTCTTCCGCGGCGACCACCACCACACCTGTCCCGCCCCAGTGTGAGCCCACGCGCGTGCTGGAAAGTTTTCAGCTCGGCGTCATGCCCGATCCCAACAATTGTAACAGCCTGAAAGTCCTCTTCGGTAACACTCTGTTCGCCAACCTGCTTGGATGTTTCACCGAATTCTCCGGGCTGACTGCGCTCGGGGGAAATTCCTTGCAGATCATCACCCTCGCACTCGCCGGCAACCTGCCGAATTCAGCAACCAGCAATACCGACGCTTACACCGCCTGCTGCCACTTGCGCCAATATGTGCTCACCATCTTAAACAACAGTGCTTCCATTACGCGGTGTGCGGCCGTCAGTGCATTCGAGTCATCTTCCTGCCCGCCGCCACCTAACAATCAGGAAGGCGTCGTCTCCGATCCACAGTACCTCGCCGCCGTCCAGGGCAGTATCAGTCTTTCGATGCAGGCCCTGTTTGAGGCACTGCGTGAATGCATCTGCCACAACCTGCTTCCGCCCTGTCCGCCCGACCCAGGCGACGATCGGCTGATCCTCGCGTGCCTCACCATCAAAGACGGCGAAATCACGGACATTTGCAACTTCGGCTGCCGCCAATTTGCCGGCGGATTTCCTTCCTTCTTTTACTGGCTCTCGTTGGTTCCCATCGTCCCGCTCATCAAGGCGTTCGTCGATGCCTTGTGCTGCCGTACCGGATCCAAACGGATTCCCGGAGTCCGAGCGGCTGCCGATGCCAACCGCGTGTCTCCCGTGCAGAGCGCCTTGGTGGAGAGTAACTTCGCGCTGCCCAAGATGTTTATCCAGAGAATGGGAGATATCGCCCAGAAGTTCTCGCTCGACAGTCTGGCCTCGAGCTTCCCTGTCGGAGAGCTCAACCTGGCAACCTTGAACGGCATGTCGCCGCAGAAGGCAGAAGAAGCTCTCAAGGGTCACGGCGTGTCCTTTGAAACCAAGCCGGTCAACTCACGCGCAGAAATCCCAGTTTCGCTTCGCTCCTTCAAACCGTTTGCGAAGGAGGGCGACTATGTCGTGCTCTATCAGTCCGGTGACCGGATTCTGGCGGCGGAGCCGGCCCCGCCGTCCGCCAGCCCTCAGGCCGTCGCCGAGCTTCGCACTCAAGTGGAATCGATCCGCGCCGAACTCGACGCATTGAAAAAGAGCAACGTTCCACCGAAGAAGAAATAGGAGAGGATGCATGGCAACCGACGAAATCCTCCGGCTCCACTATTACGAGCGCCAGTACCTTGGCGCGGCCGACCTGGAAGACCAGCAAGCCTACCTTCGCGATATGCGAAGGCGCCACAACATCGGTCATCATACCTGGGGCATCGTCGCCGGGCTGCTGCTGGTCGAAGAGCCCGTGGCCGGAGACCCGACCGCGGTCGATCTCTTCATTCAGCCTGGCATGGCAGTCGACGGTTTTGGACGTGAGATTATTGTCATGGCGCCAGTTAAGCTCGATCCGCAACTCTTCGAAGCCTTCGCCAACCAACAGCATCGCTCGGTGTGGATCCGATACGACCAGGAATTCGCTAACCAGGCCAAGGGCGGCTTCGCCCAATGCGCCGGCACCATTCAGTTCGGCAGAATCCAGGAAACCTACAAGATAGTCATCGATCCCGGTACCCACACTCACGACGACGTGACCGTGAACGGCAAGAAGGAAGACCCCACCTCCACCGACTTGCCGATTCCGACCGACGACTCGATCCCCTATCAGGAATTTCCTGACGATAACAACCAGCCCTTATGGCTGATACAGCTGGGTTGGGTGAACTGGGACGGCGTCGGCCTTAAGTTCATTCCCACGAATCCGCCCTCGCGCCTTACCGATGATCGTTCCTACGTGGGCGCAGTCGCGGAGACGATCTACGGTCCGGTGCCCGTCCCCGCTGCGCCCGACCCCGCGTCCGACGCGCCTCGCTTTTTCATCCAGCCCCGCATTCTGCCCGTGGACCCCGATACTGCCGACTTCGCCGAGATCAAGGGTCGGCTCCAAGTGGACGGTCGCATCATCGCCATGAAAGATGTCATGCTCCACGGCGGCCAACTGCACTTCAAGGACACGGGCGGCGGCGATCCCAAGATTCCTCTCTGGATGCAGCGTACGTCCGGTCCAAGTGGCGCAGGCACCGACCTGCACGTCCACATCGGGGACGACCCCGCCGACGATAAGGTGCGATTGAGCATCGGCCCAAAGGATGGCGCCAACGAAAAAGACGTGCTGGCCGTACGCGCCAGTGACAACGTGGACATTCCCACCGGCGCGCTGAATTTCGGCGCCGCCCTCCGCCAGATGATTAACCTGTGGCAGGACAAATACGGCATCGGCATCCAGCCGGGCACCCAGTATTACCGCTCGGACGGCGACTTCTATTGGTTCCGGGGCGGCAAGCACAGTCCCACACAGGGCGATCCGGGTGCAGGCGGAAACGTGCAAATGAGTTTGGACGCATCCGGAAATCTGAATGTCAGCCACGATCTGAACGTCGGCAACGACGCCAATTTCGGCGCATCCACGCGCCAGATGCTCAATCTCTGGAATATCAACTACGGGATTGGCGTCCAGAATAGTACCCTGTACCACCGCACCGACTTCGACTTCTGCTGGTTTCGCCGCGGAACGCACTCCGATAACCGCAGCGATCCCGGCGGCGGCGCGCTCGCCATGAAGCTCGATTCCGGAAGCAATCTCTCGGTCATGGGAGACCTCTCCGTCGCCGGCAACCTTTCCGTGACCGGTTCGCACAACATCTTCCGGGTCATCAGCCAAACCTTCGCCCTCAACATGGCGGGATTGACCACTCCACGCTTTTGGACCTACAACTATGGCGGCTTCTCGCAGATCTATACCGCGTTCGTAGTCCTGCAGGGCTTCAGTATCTGGGACAACGACGGCGACACCTCATTTACGCACTTCAGTAATGCCGCAGACGTAAATGCCATTCCCCAACATGTCTACGTCAAAATCGATGGAGTTCCCACGACAACCCAAACCTCCGGCCATTGTTTCTGCTCGGAATCTCTCGTGGGAAATGAGGTAGACAACACCGTTCTCTTTACCGTCGTGGTGATGGGTCGGCCGTAACACACGATCATTGGGAGGGTACCGATGAATGAAAGGTTGAGAGCGCTCGAAGGCGAGCTGCAGAAGGGACTCCAGATGCTTGCCGAACTCGACCAACGCCGGGCTGAACTTCGCGATACCTTGCTCCGCATCAGCGGAGCGATCCAGGTCTTGCAGGAATTCAGCGCCAGCGAACGGCAGCCAGGGCAGGTTCTGGCCATGACCGGTGACTAATACCCTTCGCATCGAACGACTACGCAGCACATACCTTGTGCCCCGCGACCATCCCGCCCCTCAAGTCTTGCGCGCCGAGATGGACGATCTCGCGCGCAAGTACGTCACCGAGTCCTGCGGCCGCGCTCTGGGCGCTTTGCTCGATCCGAACGACCTTTCCGTGTGGGTCATTGACGGCCTCCAGGTTGACCTGCTCATCGACGTTCACGCCGCTTTGCCCGACGATATCGCCACGTTTTGGGCCTCGAGAATCGCGGCGTCGGTCGCCACCACGATCTCCCGCGGCGACGACGGGGTTCGCGTCTTACGTTTCGCCAATCGCGCAGCGTATCTCGCGCACTTGCTTGGCGAGCTGGCGGCCGGTTGCGCCTGGACCCGGTCGTATTTCGCAGAGTTCGACTCCCTCCGCAGCTTGCCCGCGGGAGCGGCCGTCCGCGAAGCCTTGCTGCGCGAGCCTTCCCAGGCAGAAGCTGCGCTCACCCTGTTGCTGGAGACAAACCGTTTGGCGCCGGTTTGCGCCGTGCTGTCGCCGAGGGATCAGGAAAGGATCATTGCCCGTTGTGCCGGAAATGCCACTGATTCCGCTGCCGCCCTCGACGCCGTGCTCCACTGGATTGAGCCGATACCCTCCTCTCGCGAATTCCTGTCTCTTGAGACTTACCTCGGTATTCGTCGCCACCTGTCAAACATTTCCCCTTCCGACGCCGCTGGTGCCGTGGAACACGTCTCCCGCATCTGGCGCTGGGCCCAGGACAACAAACTGCGCACGATTGTTTCGCTGATTTTGATGGGGAATGTTCCCGTCTCCCTTGTCGTCCCCGAAGAAATTTCTACCCTCAGCCTCCTCCGCGACATTGGGAAGCAAAACCGGTGTCGGCTCGAAACTCTGTCAGGCGCGGTGCGAAGTAACGCTGCGGAGGACAAACTACTGCACGAGTTTGACAGTCCTCTTGGCTCAATCTTCCTGCTCTTGCCCGCACTCACGAAGACGTCCGAGCTAATGGAGCTGTTCGGCGGGCTTGAGAACGGGGAATCGCGTTACCTCCTGTTTCTAACCTGCTTCGCCAAAAAGGCGCCCGATGCGTGGCGGGATTCTGCTCTCCGCCTTGGCGCCGGACTGGACGAACCTCCCAATGCCGCCATGCTCAGCAGAACCGCCCGCTCCGACATCGCAAGCTCCCTTGAGGCACTTGCCTTGCCCGAAGACATTGCCTATTTCAATTCCTACGAAGGAGAGTTGCTCCCGGATTTCATTCCCGACGCCGAATTGAGAAAACGCCTTGCGGTAGCCGCCGCCGTACTGGTGCGTGCCTTCGCTCGCGGATTGCCGGCGCTCGGTGGAAGCAGTGTCGAGTACCTCTGGCGCAACATCCTCTGCGGCGACTCATGGGTTGCGCTCGCGCCCGGCAGCGTCACCATCCGCCTCAAGGCGCGGCCGCTCCAGATTGTTCTGCGCATGGCTGGCCTGCACGAGTCGCGATTTGAGGTTCCCTGGCTGAGCAACAAGCCAATCACCGTGCGGTTCGAGGAGCCTTGAGGAGAACTGCGATGTCGAGCGCGTGCTCCCGGCAACACTTGCAAGCATGCTGTCGCTGGCTTGATGGTCTGATCAAGCGCCAGGTCGTACGCCTCCGTGCAGAGCGGAAGTCCCTGCCGGATGAGTTTCGCGGACTCAGCATTTCCGAATGTGAGGCCGACGCGCTTCTCACCGCGGGTTTCGGCAATGCTGCTGCGCCACATCCAGCCACAGCGGGCATCGACAACGAAATGCTGGAAGAGCAAGCATGCGCCGCCCAGTTTCCGGACTCAGGTCTCAACCAGCTCTGCGCGCGCTTGCGGATTCGTGACTTCGAACGGCGCGCGCTTCTGATCGCCGTCGCTCCGGAACTCGATCTCCGCTATCAGGTGCTTTACGCTTATGTCCAGAATGATGTTACCCGTAAGCTGGCGAGCATCGACCTTGTGCTCAAACTGCTCTGCAGCTCGCGCGGAGAGCAGTGGAGCCATCGCCAAGATTTCTCTCCCGCGGCTCCCCTCTTTCGTCACCTGCTGCTACGGTTCGCGGACGAAGACGTGCCTCACGAACGGCCCTGGCTGGCGCGCTCCATCGTCGTTCCGCAACGAGTCGTCGAGTTTCTCCTCGGACACGCCTCGCTCGACCGCAGACTTCTCGATACATGCGACCTCATCGAGCCGGATTGCCAGCCGGACCAGCTTGATCTTCCGGCCGACGATTTGATCCAGCTCTGGCGAGCGGTGCCGCTCCTTGGCAACGGTGGAGTGGTCGTGCTTCGTGGTCGCGATGGAACCGGCAAATTGCGCGCCGCCGAGGCGATCTGCCGCGATCTCCAAAAACCGATGATCGTGTGCGACTTCCGCAGCGATCTCGCCAACGAGCGCTCTCCCGGAGCGCTACTGTGTCGCGACTGCACGCTGCTCGACGCCGGCCTTTATCTCAAGCTCGGCGCGACCACTCCCGAAAACCGTAAGCTTTACGCCGATCTTACCCAGCATCTGGCCCGTGCCCCATTTCCGATTTTCCTTTCCCTCGAAGATGCCCAGGCGACCGCGCTGGATCTTCATTCGGAAACCTGTCTCCGTTTCGACTTTCCTGTCCCCGATGTCGCTGCCCGCCGCTCTCTCTGGCAACGCGAACTGGGCGCTCTTCCTGGACACCCCGCGCTACAAGCCGAGATTGACGAGTTCGCAGGCGAATTCCGTTTCACCCCGGGCCAGATTCGCGCCGTCGCTCAGGAAGCGCGCTCCATCAGCCTCCGGGGTGCTGACGGAATTCTTCACGCCGGCGACGTCCGCGAGGCCGCCCACAACCTGTGCAACCCCCAGCTGCAGTGCCTCTCGCAGCGAGCGCAGTTACTGTTCGACTGGGACGACCTGGTTCTGCCCGCGAGAGTACTGCAGCAGCTTCACGAGATCGCCGCCGGCGTTCGCCTTCGCCACGTTGTCCATGCGCAATGGGGCTTCGACGCGAAACTCGGTAAAGACGCCGGAGTCACCGTGCTTTTCTCCGGCGTCAGCGGTACCGGCAAGACCATGGCGGCATCGGTCCTGGCCCGCAGCCTCGGCCTCGAACTTTACAAGATCGACCTCTCCGGCATC
Organism: Acidobacteria bacterium 13_2_20CM_57_17; assembly: GCA_001914785.1. Classification (GTDB taxonomy): domain Bacteria; phylum Acidobacteriota; class Terriglobia; order Acidiferrales; family UBA7541; genus Acidiferrum. The sequence continues at coordinate 27,009 of MNDE01000118.1, forward strand.
GTCAGCAAATATGTCGGCGAGACGGAACAGAACCTTCGGCGGATCTTCGGCGAGGCCGAGCATTCCAGTGCAGTCTTGTTCTTCGATGAAGCCGACGCTCTCTTCGGAAAACGTTCTGAGGTGAAGGATGCGCAAGATCGCTACGCCAATATCGAAGTCGCTTACCTGTTGCAGAAAATGGAGCAGTTCACCGGCCTCGCAATCCTCGCCACCAATCTGAGGAGCAACATCGATGCGGCCTTTCTACGCCGCATGCAACACGTCGTCGAATTCCCGTTTCCCGATCCCGCACACCGCGAGCGCATCTGGCGCGCTATGTTTCCAGCGGCGGCCCCGTTGGGCGACGACGTCGATTTTCCATTTCTCTCGCGTCAGTTCGAGCTCTCCGGCGGCAATATACGCAACGCCGTGACCGCCGGCGCTTTTCTCGCGGCCGAGCGCGAACAGCCCATATCGATGGAGCATCTCGTCCAAGCCGTTGGCCGCGAAATGCAGAAGATGGGCAAACTGCCTTCCCGAGCGGAGTTTCAGAATCATTTCGAAATCATCACAAGGCTGAACACAGACCGGCAATAGACCGTGAGCTGCCATGGCAGAAAAGGAAAAGATTGCCGCTCTCATTCCTCACGGAAAGTCCTCTGCCGAGAAGGAGCCTCCGTCTCGCCGCTCCTCATACAGCACCGCGACGCTGGTCGCTGACGAGCGCGAGGGATTTCCGGACCTGCAATCTCTGGCCAAGCCGGAGAATGAAGTGGCTCGCACAGAGTCTCTCCTCGACCTTCAGCAGAGTCGCGGAAACTACTATGTCCAGAAGGCAATTGCCGAGTATCGGCAGCGCACCGCGATCGAGCCACCAGGACCCAAAGAGGTGGCTACTACGAAGCTGGCGGCCACGACCTCTGCCCGCGTCTCCGCCCCGACGACCATGGCCGACAAAGCCGCTCCAACCAGCGCATTCGCAACCGTACCTGTTGGCGGCCCGCAATCTGCGGCAAGCCCTCCCGTCGTCATTCAACCCGAAGACAAAGCGCCCAAGGTTGCGCCTACTCCGGGCCACCTACCGCTCGTCGCTGGCAAAGCAGTCGGCGGCCCCGCACCCACGAAAATCGCAGTTCCCTCCGCTGGAGGCACAACTCTCGAAAATTGGAAAGCCGGCATTCATGGTGCCACCGCAGGACTCAAGACCGGCAAGATCAGTGCTGCGCCACACGTTGCCAGTCTGCAAAAGAGCGGTGCCACGGCAATCGGCAAGCGGCAGACGGAAACGCAGAAGCTTCCCAAAGATGGCAAAGCGGCGGTCACGCCCCCACCCAAGGCCAATGCGGAAACCACGCTGATCCCACCCAAAGTGGATCCCGTTCCGGAGGCGACCAAAGTTGTCGAGACCAAGGTCAACAAGACGCTACCCGCACAGACGATGCCTCCGTTCGAGGAGAGCCCGCAGCACAACATGCCGCAGATCGGCCCCGCCCCCGCTCCAGCACCGCCGTCCAAGGCCGAAGACGACAAGTCCAAGGCCGATGCGGACAAAAAGCCGGCGGTCGACCCCGGAGCCAAAGATCCCAAGAAAGAGCAGGCTGACAAACTCAACGCGCCGCAAAAGAAAGAGGAAGGCCCGATCCACCGGGGGCCTCGCGGCGAAATCATTATCGAAGACAAAGAGGGCCCGCCCAAGCAGGAGCCCGAGATTCCGAGGCCGTTCAAAGTCGGAATCGCCGCCGCACTGGCGCGCCTGATGGCCGATCCTCGGTCAGAAGCCGACGCCGTCCTCAAGCAGGTTCGAGACACCGCTTACAATGGCGCATTACCAGGCACGTTTCCAGACATTGGAAAGAGTTCCCTGGAAGAACTCACCGCTTCTCTCAAAGCGGAACTCGACGGTATTGGCAAAGAAGCCGGCATCTCGGAGCAGGAGATCAACGACGCAGTTGCCAAGCGGCAACAGGAGATCGAGAAAGAGAAAGCGGAAGCTCAAGGTCAGGTGGCCAACGCTGGGGATGCCGAAAAACAGAAACTCGCCAAGGCCGGCACGGACGCCCTGAGTGTCATCGCCGGTACTCGCGAAGAAGTCGACAAGGCCACGGAAGAGAAACTTGCGCAAGCCAAAGGCGACAACGATCCCGAGGTCCTCAAGCTGACGCGCGAGCGCCTGATCCGCGAATCCCAGAAAAAAGTGGCGCGCAAGGTCGTCTCCGCGGACGCAGCAGGCAAGAAACGCCACGACGAGATCAATCAGATCGCCAACCTGCAACGCATCGCGTATCGCAACGCCGTCAGGCTCGATTTGCAGAAAGTCGATCAGTTGGCCGGCGGAGATGCCGGCAAGGCCTATCCGTGGAACCTGGTTGCGGCGGCAAGTCGCAACTGGGGCGACTCTGAGCAGCGCAAGATCGATCAGTTGTTAGTCGATAAGGGCAAGGAAACGGACAGTTTTGTGCTCGATTTGCAGAAGGGGGTGCGCGCTGCCGGCGAGCGGGCCAATGAATTGATTCGCGCCTGGGCCGACGGCAAGCTCAACGAGCACCGTAGTTTTTGGCAGGAGCTTTGGCAGAAATTCAGCGACTGGTCCGCACAAGCCAAGGCGGAATCGGAAGCCTGGGAGACCTCACGCAACCAGGCCACGCGCGACGCTATGGTCGGCGATATGAACTTCCTCGGCGGCGTGATCATAACCGCCGGCGACCAGCTCAGCGAGGAGTCCCGGAAAAATCTCGACAAGCTCAGCGCCGAACAACGCGCCATTGTTTCCACTTATTACGGTCTCGGACCCGACGGAAATCCGATCGCGAATGCGAAGGACGCGAAGAACCCCTTCGCCGCCATCGCGGCTGGACTCAGAATCCGGATCCTGCAAGAGCGTGGCCCCAGCATCATGGAAAAGTTCGAAAAAGAGTTGGCCGACACGCCCGCCTCCGATTGGGACAAGCTCAACGTACTCGGCATGGCCCAGGGCGGTCCGGATGCAGCCAAAGTGTGCTCCGAGATCCACGAAGCCCTGCATGGCGGATTGTTCGGCTGGAATGATGAAGCGCGCGTCTTCCGGGCGCTTGCGGGCATGGGCAAAGTGCAGGCGATGGCCGCGCGCAAGCTCTACTCCCTTCCCCCCAGTAGCGGCGGTTATGACAAGGATCTCGATGCCGACATCCACTCCCAACTTGGGGGCGCCGAGCGCACCCGCGCCGAAGCATTGCTCACGGGTGATCGGGCTCTGGCCGATGTCGCAGCTCTGCGCGAGGCTATGCACGGCGGTCTCACCGGCTGGGGCACCGACGAGAAAGCCATTATGGATACGCTGCGCGGCAAAAGCGCAGCCGAGCGCGACAAGATCAAGCAGCTCTACTTTGAAAAGTATGGACTGAAGCTCGACGACGATATCAAAGAGGAATTGACAGGTCTTTTTGAAGACGAGCACGACTACGCCCGTTCCCAGGCTTTGATGGAAGGCGACACCGACAAGGCGGACGGCATCGCCATCGATCAGGCCATGTACGGCGGTCTCACCGGCTGGGGCACCGACCGGAAGGCGATCGAAGACGTTTACCAGCAGGTTCGCCAGGACGTCGAGAGAGAACTCCAGGAGGAACGAAGACGCACTAACAAGCCCCCGCTCACCACCAAAGAGCTCGAAGTTGAAGTCAAACGCCGTTACGAACAGATTGAAGCCTCCTATAACGCAACCTACAAAGACAAATGGGGCGAGGGTGACGAGAGTGCGCTGCGCCGTGCCTACAAGGATGAACTCTCCGATGGCGAGCTCGCGCTGGTCAACGCCATCGCCGACAACGATCTGACAAAAGCCGACGCCGCCCGCATCCAGGTCGAAAAAGAGTCGATCGTCTATGCTGACGATGAAATCATCAACGGCGTTCTCAAGCATCAGTACGAACGCGCCCTGGAGGAACTGAAGCGCGACAAAGAACCCGCTCTCCAAGCAGACCTGGAGAAACGTCGCGCCGAGGCGGCCAAAACCGGCCATCCCTGGGATTACTACCGCCTAAAACAGGAGCAGCACAAACTCGATCAGCAGCTGGAAGAGGAGGCCAAGAAGGAGAGCAAGCAGTACATGAATCAGCTCGAAAACACTTATGACACCGACTTCGGATCGATCGGCAAAGGAAGCCTGCGTTACGAGCTGGAAAAAAACATGGACGGTTACGAGTTGGAGGAGGCACGCAAGCGAGTCGCCCAAGGTGGATGGCTCACTCCTGCCCAGGAGATCCATTTCGCGACAGAGGGACTGGGAACAAAAGATCAGGCTTTCAGCAAGGCACTCGAAGGAAAGACCAAGGAAGAGATCGAGGAGATCCGTAAAGAGTGGAAGAAGCTACATCCGGGAGAATCGCTGGACGACAGGATCGACTCGGAGACCAGCGGGCGGCTCAACTTCGAGCTCCACCACAAGCTCATGGGCGAGCCGATGTCCATGAAAGAAGAGATGGAAAACATGGATGACCTCGTGCAACACGAGCGGGAGCACTGGTCCGCCGGGTCCTACGTCTTCGCCGGCGATGAAAGCAAGAGAATGGAGTTCCGCTACAAGGAGATGAAGGAGAAGTACGATGCCGCGAACGATCCCAAGCTAACGGACGAGCAGCGTGCGCGAAAGATCGCAGAGTTCCAGAGATTCGCTGGATACACAAATGTATCGGTGCAAGAGCACAAGGAATCGATGGAATCGATCACCAACAGCCTGGTAACAGCGGTCACAACAGCGATCGCGGTGGTGGTTGCGGCGGTCTGCATCGCAGTCACGGCCGGTGCAGCAACTGGTCCGATCGCCGTAGCGTTCGCCGGTTGGGCGTCGAGCGCAGCCGGGGCGGCGACCATTGCGCTCGGCACCGCGGCGGTCGGCATTACGATCAAAGGGGCCATGCTGGGAGCAGATTATGGCATCGAAGATGCTGGGGTCGACCTCGCGGTCGGCGGCGTGGATGCTGCGGTGGCCGCTGCTACTGCCGGATTAAGCAAAGTCGTCATGACTTCCGCCGCCGAACGGTTTGTCGAGAGCCTCGGCAAGAACTTTACGGTGGCGGAAAGACAGGCCCTCATCGCAGCGCTGGAGGAAAACCCGAAGTTTGCCAAAGGGCTGCTCGCCAGCATGGCACAGAGTGCGTCGAGGCCTACCCGGATGTTCGCCCATGCGGCTACGGGAGCGTTCTTTGGCGCGCTGGGCTCCGGTACTTCTGGCGCGGCGCGCTCGTTCCTCGACAGCAAGACGTGGGAGAACGGCAGCGCGTGGGAAAAGATTCTCGAGGGCACGACGAGCGGCATGAAACAGGGGGTGGTCGTGGGCGCCGCCATGGGAATGGTCGGAGGCATTGCAAAGCCTCACGCTCCTGGCAAAGTCCCCATGGTCGAGGAAACTGGCGTGCGGCGTCCCACGGAAAAGGATCTCATTGCGCCGGGTCAGCAGCATACCTCCGAAACCCTGAAAGAGGGTCTTCCACCGGACCTGCGAAAGAAGGTTCCCGTATCCGTCGATCCAGACCTGGAGGGCAACACCGTGCGCGTCCACTACGGTGTGGACGAAAACGGCGTGATCAAGGACATCCACATCCGCGCCGGCCCCTCCGCCACGCCCCGTGATATTGAACTGCACGTCCAAACCGTCCGCACCATGCAGAAGTACACCGGCCTCCAGGGACGCGTGCGCGCGGTCATCGCCAAAGCCCGCGCGCTGGTCACCAAGAAAAGCATAGTGCCCGGCACCCGATCTTTTGAAGCATTACACGAAGTCGAAAAACTGCCGCACATCATCGATGAACAAATGCAAGCCTTGGCGGATCCGGAACTCGACCCGAAGGCACGCGCCGACATCGAGGCTCGCGTCGAGCATCTGCAAGATCAACTGAATGAACACCAGAGCATCCTCGAGGGCGCGATGCCCGAGGAAGAAGCTCGTGGCTATGTGGCCGCCGAAGGAAGGAAGAAGGGCGCTGCTGAAACGGCTGAGCCGGAAGAGAAGGTCGCGCCAGAGCCAACGAAGAAAGCGCCACCAACTGAGGAAACTGCGAAAGCTCCTGCCCCAAAGGAAACGACCAAGACGCCACTCGTGGCGGAGCCCACTGAAGTCCCCGTGGAAGAAGACATCCCTGTTGCCGGCGCTAAGAAGCAGCAGACCAGGACCGAAGCCCGCAAGGAGTTACGAGGTGTGCGGCGCAGGATTCAGGAACTGAGTGCAAAACAACAAGAGCTTGAGAGCAGGCTTGATGAAGAAGGACAGCTATCGAACAGTGATTTCCGCCTGCTCCGAGACGCAGAGTACGAGATCGGATTGCTTCGATCAAAAGAGGACAAGCTCGCTGCCACGCTTGGTCAGGAAGAGCTCAACCCGGAGCAACTCGCCAAACAGAAGGAAATGATCGAGAAGTACTTGGCGGAAAACCCCGACAAGCATCTTAAACTCATCAAGCCCAATGAGGAAACCCGCGCACTCCTCGCAGAGTTGGAGGAAATCAGCGGGGGAGAACCGGATCCACTTGATCGATTACTGGCTGCGATCCGAGGTACGTATCGCGATAAGACTTTCAAGGATGCCATGGTTCCCGCGATGCGGAAGATGATGCCTAAGGATACTGTGTTCTCAACTCAGGATTGGAGACAATTCAAAGCTATACTCGGACTCGACAAGCTGCCGTGGCCGGGTGGAATTGGCGGTCCCGACCTTTTTTTTGTGGACGTGGCAAACCGCAGGATTCAGCCCGTTGATTTGACTGCCAGCCCTAGTGCAAGCCATCTTGCGGCAAAGCAGCTCGACGCGCAGGCCCTTCAAAAACTGCTACCTAATTGGACGGTGGAATCTGCCGTCGACGTCTATCATGGCAAAGGCTTTACCGAAGCCAAGGTGTTGGCTCAGCTTAAGACGTTTATGGAAACTTACGGAATGAAGTGATTTGATCGGTGGACCAGCGCATTTCAATAACGTGGGTTGCAACCAACGCGTTCGCGCCCGATCGGCTGCGTTCGCTGCTGGAGTTCGTCAGCCGTTCGAGTCTGCTCCACGTGAAAGGGCTGCCGCCGAATCTTTACAACCTATCGGAAACATTGTCTAAAGAAGGAGGACGGCTAGACATCTCTGTCGACGACGATGGTGGACAACAGCTTGGAGGTATTCTCCAGGCGAACCGTGACAATGGGGCAGCACTTTCGTTTTCTTTAGGACCAGCCGCAACGCTGGTTCGCAGTTCTCCACTGATTGCTGCCGTCGATCTACTTGCCGCGGGAGCACGCATGTTAGCGGCCGACCGCGGCATGGTGGCAGTCGAAAGCACGCCGGGAATTGCTCCGATGCCAATCGCAACTTGGCTTAGTCCGTCAGCAGCCGCAGAGATCGATCGTTCCCGAATAGACGGGATCGCACAAGAACAGTGGGACGGCGCGCTTCTGATCTTGCCGGAGTCTCCGACAACGTCGGTGCCACGCCAGGCGATCCGCGTGATCATGGCCACTGAAGGCGTCGATCAGGAGGCGCTCACGTTGGCAATTCGTAATGCTCTGAGTTCTTCTGACTGGGAAGTTCGCGCCTCGGCGATGCTGGGAGCGGCACGCGGCGGTCTTCAATCGCTCGGGATGCACGTAAAGCGAATGGAGATTCCGCAGAGAGGCCCCGGAGGCGTCACTGGCGATGTTCGGAGAATGCTGCTTGCAATGCAGAAGGCCTCGCTCGTTCTTCTCTCTTGCGGAGCAATCCCTGAGACTTCCGCGGAAGCACCGGACAATCGTCCCGGAATGCAAGCCCACCTGCTGCGCAGCATCGCAGGCCTTCCTCTCCGTTTCTACGACGACTTTTCTCTCCTGACAACTGCTCTCACCCAGCCGCTTCCTCTTGTAGTACCGCAACCGGCGATTCTTCCTTGCGGATTGGATCGTGACCGTAACGGCGTTTACCGCAGCCGCAGTCTCGAGTTCATCTGGGTTCCTCCGATTGTTCACTGGCTTGGGGCGGGCACGAATGTCCGCCAGCAAACGCCAGCACAAGGCTATTTCCTCGCGCGCTGGCCGCTGCGGTCTTCCAACTCGAACGAGTACCTCCAGACTAGCTTTGCGAGGGCTCGCGAGGTTGCTGAGGAGTTCTCCTCCTCCGAGGGTCTTGCCCTTGCAATACCGACTGCGGACGAGTGGGAGATGGCAGTCCGCGGGCCCGATGCACGTCTTTTCCCGTGGGGAAACGGATGGGAAAAGGAAATGCTGTCCGCTGCTTCGCCCTGGGGGATGCGCGACTGCGCGGGAATCGTGGGCCAGTGGAGTGCGGATGGTCTCGTGTGCGGAGCCGCCCGCGACCCGCGCTGTGCTGCGCGCAGCCGCCAGGAGTCAACCGCGGCCATTCGTTTGAAAATCGACTCTCAGGTACCTTCGTCAAGCGATACGACGGCTGGAGAAGCTAGGCCATGAGCATCTTCGAATTCGTGCTCGCGGTCCTCGCCGTTTGGCGTCTGACGCACTTGCTCGTCGCCGAGGACGGCCCCTTCCAGGCAATTGCGTGGCTGCGCCGAACCGCCGGTCATGGTTTTTGGGGATCGCTGCTCGATTGCTTCTACTGTCTCAGCCTGTGGATCGCCGTCCCCTTCGCACTATGGCTCCGCTCCTCATGGGGACAGCGGGTCTTGTTCTGGCTTGCCCTGTCGGCGGCAGCCGTTCTCGTAAATCGAGTGGCCGACCGGATCGCTCCCGATCCTCCTGATTATTTTGAAGAGCCTGAACCGAACCAGAAGGAGACCCTATGAGCTGCTGCGGCAAGTCGCGCATCCCACCGATGGCTGTCCCAAAACTCCCCATCTCCCCGCCTGGCACGATCACCTTCCAATACACGGGCAAGACGCGCCTCACCGTCATTGGTCCAGTCACCCGGCAGCGCTACGACTTCAACCACACCGGAGCGCGCGTCAGCGTCGACCGGCGTGACAGCAACTCCCTATCCACCGTGGCCACGCTGCGACGGGTCTGAGCCCGGGCAGTCAGGCAGCGCGGCCCCGCAAGCTCTCCACGAATCCGCCGCTGCCCCATCACTGCCGCTTTGACCACTCTCCTCGACCGTAAGGGAGCGCGGTGTGATGATAATGTGGTGTCGAGTCGAAACGCTCGTGCGTGTTTCTACAAGCGGCTCTGCACAAGAATTCTTGCGAAGCCTTTTTTTTGCCGCTTTTGGCCCTAGTCGTGTGGGCCAGGGTGGTGAAAAATGGCACCCTGCTGGTTCCGGGTACATTCTCCCAAAGCTACTGCACATTAAGAATCTTTATCAGCGCGTTGTTCGGATTAGCCGACGTCCGGAGGTCAACCACTTTGATCTCAGAGAGACTCGTCTGTTTTTTTGGAACGGAGCCCTCGTGAGTTCTGCGCTGCTCCTTTAATCTACCGAGTCCATTTTGTAGGCAATGCAATTAGGATCCGTGTGCCTGCGCAGTACCCGGACCTAAGCCCGACTTCGTCTCTACAGTTTGCGACTTACACCCTGCATCAAAATACAACGGTTTACAAGACCGGCGTAACCCTAACGTGTTTTGAAAATCGGTTAAATTTGCATTCGGCCCGTCACCAGCGCCCGCAAAACCCGGTCCAGCTGGACCTCGATGCGCAAACAACATGGCCGTTGGGACGAGAGGCGGCGGTTTTCCATACCTCGCTAGCAACTTGGACCAAAGTCCGTATTCATTTTGCAGAGGTTAAGCGATTTCAAATTCATGCGGCGATCAAATTTCCCGCGCTAGAGTTCAGCAAGAGTGCAGCAGGTGAAATTGGAGAACTGTGCTAAGCTGTTGAAAACACGCGGCGGAGAGGTGCCAGAGTGGTTTAATGGGTCGGTTTGCTAAACCTACCTGCCCTGTTTGCACTCGCTGATTTTCACCTGTTTTCAGTAACTTCCGCTGCTCTCGGTAGCACTGCGATAGCCTCATTTGCAGGTTAGAGTGCACCAAGAGTGCACCAGACCAGGTTCCGTTTTACCGTCTGCCTTCTGGGTCGTTGCAGGTTCGTGTGCGGTGGGAGGCCCTCATTCGGGCCAGAACGTCTACGTTGGGGCCCAATTGTGCAACTATTTTCACTGCTTTCTAATGCTCATCACACGCTTAAGGTGAAGTCGGGATTCGTGGTGCGCCGGCGTTTAGGCGATGCCGAGCTTTCTCTGCATCTCTTCAAGAGAGACTCCTTTAGTCTCCGGAAAAAAGAAGAGAACGACAAGAAACTGAAGCCCCATCATGAAAGCAAAGAAGACGAAGGGATACCCGCCGGACGATGCGGCCAACAATGGGAAGATTCCTGAAATGAGCGCGTTCATAAACCAGTGCGAGAAGCTTCCAAGGCTCTGCCCCTTGGCCCGCACTCGATTTGGAAAGACTTCGCTGAGGTAAACCCAGATTACGGCGCCTTGTGAAAACGCGAAGAATGCGATGTAGCCTATCAGAAGCCAGACCAGGAATTTCTGATGGCGTCCCGTGAAGAATATTGTCGCAACCCCGCCGAGACACGCTGCGGTGCCCACAGAGCCGATCAGAAGCAGAGTCTTGCGGCCGATTCGATCAATGACCGACATGGCGAGCATGGTGAATACTAGGTTCGTAGCGCCTATCGCCACAGCCTGAAGATCGGAAGAAACCTTATTGAAGCCGGCGTACGCGAAGATGTCGTTGAGGTAATACAGAATGGCGTTGATACCAGAAAGTTGGTTAAACATGCCGATAGAGACCGCCAAGAAAATTGGGAGCCGGTATTTCGAGGAGAAGAACGGATCGTCGGCGACGTGTTCCGCATCGATGGACACAATGATATCTTGGAGTTCCTGTTCGTAATTTTCTTCGCCAGTCATACGAAGTACCTCGCGCGCCTCGGCCACTCTTTTCTTTTTGACCAGCCAACGGGGGCTACGAGGGATACCGAAGAGAAGCAGAAGGAACAGGACGGCGGGTACTGCGGGAACCCCAAGCTTCCACCGCCATTCAGCAGCGCCAAGCTGCATCGTTCCCACAATGTAGTTCGAGAAATAGGCGAGGAGAATTCCGAAGACAATGTTGAACTGAAACAAACCCACGAGACGGCCTCGCCACTTAGCGGGCGCAACCTCCGCAATATACATCGGACCAAGAACGGAAGAGCCACCGATGCCCAGCCCCCCGATGAATCGGAAAAGCACGAGAGCAAACCAGTTCCACGCAAGGGCGCAGCCCAGAGCTGATACGAGGTATAGCACGGCCATGGCGCGGAGACTATCGCGGCGTCCAATTTTGTCTCCGGGAATTCCGGCAAACATGGATCCGAGGATCGTCCCCCACAGTGCGACAGAAACTGTCAGCCCCAATGCGGCCGGAGAGAGTTTAAAGGTGTCCGTGAGCGCATGCGTGGTGCCAGCGATGACGGCAGTGTCAAATCCGAAGAGTAGTCCCCCTAGTGCTGCGACCACCGTGCTCTTCAAAAGATAAAGATTAAGTTTCATAGCCCTTTCTGTGAGCCCGCGTGATTCCCCCAATCATCATATTCGCAACAAGTGGACACGCGGAGGCAAGAAATTGCGGAAGGATTGGCACGAGCAAGAACGCGTAACTGGATCGTGCTGACCGACCTCGCAGATGAAACGTGTTGCGCGGGGACGCAGTCGACTGCTGCCAAACTAGACGAATCCGGGTTCGCGAAGAAGCATTCTTCTTGAGGGGTATATATAATTCACGTGTTTCAAGGCTTTGGAGGGATTCACGCACCGCGCCACCCGTGCAAAGAAGGATCCTCAAAAAATGGAACCGACAACCAAGCTCGTCATCGGAATAGATATCGGAGGAACGAAGGTTGCCAGAGGTTTGGTAGATGCTTGCGGAGAAATTCATGTGCGCAGCAGGACGCCGATGATCACAGCCGGGGAGGCTTCGAAAGGCCTCGCCGCGGTGTCTGCCGCGATTCAAGCGTTGTTCTCGGCTTTACTGAACGACCGCGAATTGAAGCGATAGGAATTTGTGCTCCCGGGCCGCTGAATCCTGTCACGGGCATCATCATTAACCCGCCGAATCTTGCTATCTGGCATAATCTGGCATAACTATCCGTTGGCTGGGGAAATGCGCCGTCTCTACAACGTGAACGTGAAAATCGACAATGACGCCAACGCAGCAGCTCTGGCAGAAGCAAAATGGGGCGCCGGGCGCGGGTATCGAAATGTTTTTTGTGCGAGCATTGGAACCGGCATAGGCACGGGGATTATTTTTGACGGGCGCATCTACCATGGGAGAACCGGTGCAGCCGCCGAAGGCGGCCACATCGGGATCGACAGCAACGGACCAAGGTGTAACTGTGGGAAGCGCGGTTGCATTGAAACCTTGGCAGCAGGACCGGCCATCGGTCGGCGTGCCGGTCAGAAACTCTCTAAATATCCGAAGTCGCTGCTTGGCGAGTTGGCCAGCGGAAATGCAGATGCCGTGACCAGCGAGATGGTTGCGAGGGCCTATGCTGCGAGAGACGCGGCTGCCGAAGAAGTGATCCGGGAAACCCTCGATTTGCTGGCCTATTGGCTTGGAAGCATTATCGATCTCCTGGAACCCGAAGTCATCGTAATTGGGGGAGGTGTTTCGACGATGCTCGCACCTTTTTTGAATGAGATCCGTGAACGCTGGCAAGGAGCGTGCCTCAATCCGGCGCCGATGGAAATTCCACTGGTACTCGCCCGCTATGGGGAAGACGCCGGGATCGCTGGCGCTGCTGCACTGTGTGAATTCGAGTGACATGTGACGATATCGGTCAGCGTGCCGGAGCAGTGGCCACATCCACGTTCTTGTCCGCGCCACCATAATAAAAAAGCCAGCTCCCTCCATCGCGTACGAGTCTTTCTACAAGCACGACATTAGGTACCTGTCCGACTCTTGCTTCGTTAACGCACTTAAGGCACGATGGTCATGGCGAGAACCACCACATTACGATTGCTCGGCAGGCTCACGCTGCGCACTACTTTGCTACCATCGAGATCAAACGAATAGCCAAAAATATGAAACGTACCGTCATCTGTTTCTCCGTCGCCTGTGAGGCGATAAGGAACGGTCACAGCCGAAGATTCCCCGCCGAAGCCTCCCGGTGAATACCAATCGCTCAGGCTCTGCGTGAAGGTCGAAGATGTCCCATCGGCATACGCGACGGTGAAAGTTTGTGACTTCTGACTGCCTTCCACGCCGGTAGCAAGAATCTTCAAACTGCCAAACTTACCGGGCGGTAGAGTAACCGTCGTTCCCGTGACGAGATCCGGCGCATTGGCTGGTCCCAGCCGAAACAAGACGCCCTCCCACTCCTGGTTGGCGCCCAAAGGCCGCGCCGGGAGCGCAAAACCGCCACCGTCCAGGCTGGCCATTTCGTCGAACGTGGCACCATCCTCGTAGATGCCCGTGGCGTTGTAGGCTGAGGCAAGGTCGACAGGTACTGCCCCTTTTTTAATTGTATTCACCTTCAAAAGCAGAGGGACACTATGCGATAAGCTGCCAGATGTTGCCGTGACAGTGACGGTAGCACTCTCCGAGCGCACAGAATTGTCCGCCTTGAGCGTGAGGGTGTTTGCCCCAAGGGCGTTGGGTGGAGTGAAAGTTGCCGTTACTCCTGCAGGCAGTCCTATCGCTGCAAGGCTCACATTGCTCTGGAACCCATTCCTCGGATTCACACGAATCGCTACTGTTGCGCTGCGCTCCTGGGTGATGGAGAGGCTTGTAGCTGAGTTAGAAAGCGAAAAATCCTTGTCGCCCGTCGCTGCTGGAGGAAGAACGTCGTACAAGGGCTGCGCTGGCTTAACGGTAGGATTTTCTTCCGAAACCGACATCGCCAAAACGCGAATCTTGGCGTTATTGGGGAGCTTGATGGATTTTGTTCCGGGTTCCAAATCGATGGCGTAGGCGAACAAGTACGAATACGAGTAGGCCACGTTCTCGCCCGTTGCGTTGTGATGATGCGAGCAATACCACGCCAGATCCGCGCGCTTGATGTAGCCGGGCATGATCCCGGTCATCTCCGCGTAATCATCATGCTCGTTGCGAGCCGGTCGCCGCTCGTTCCCCGGAATGGTTATGTCCTTCGCAGTCCACCGCCGGTCGTCCCACTGCCCGATGAATCCGCCCCAGTCTTGAATGTTCAACACGACTCGCTTTCCCCCTACTTCGAACGCGGCTTTTTGGTCGCCGTCGACTGAAGCCGCGAGCACGTATACCCGGTCAAAGCGGCCTAGCGGAAGATCAATTGTTTGTCCCTTCGCTCTCAGTGCATTGGGCGTGCCGGTCTTTGCGGGCGCGAGCTGAAGCTCCACGCCGTCGAATTGGATTTGCGAAGGCAGCATCTCCGCTGGTAATGCATTGCCTTTGCCGTCGAATCCAATGGTCGACTTCGTGCCGTCGTTGCTGGCTGCTGCAAGATCGTACCGCAGCTTCACCGGAACAGAGTGCACGCCGCGGACCTTCGTGGGCGCAGCGGCCAGCTTGATCGCAAATGTCCGCGGCTGATAGGCCGAGAACGAAGCCACCAGAGAACCGTCAGCCACGGTCGCTGGTCCTACCGGTTGCTCCTGACCGTTTACCTCGCGCGCCGTGCTGATTGGGACAGCGAACGATACGCGCACGTCCTTTTGCGGTCTACCGTCCAATTCCACTAGTCGCACGATGATCTCGTGGCTCTGCTCGGCTCTTTTCAACGCTAGCAATCGCATGCGCGGGTTGCTCACCTTCAGCAACGAAAATTCCTGACCCAAGGCTCCCGCATGCTTCGAAGCTTCGAAAGCGATCAGAGGCGCATTCAGGCGCTGTCCCTGCCAGTCGGTTTGCCGGTCGCGCCAACCGCCAGCGTGTCCGGCTATGCCGTAGACAAACTCATGGTGCCCAATGTCCTGGGTGCCTTGGTCATGATATCCGCCAGCTGTTCCCGGCGTCCGAATCAGAGTTAGCCGAATAGTGTTGTCATTGGGCTTATCTGATCCGTTCTTGCAGTCGGTGAGGATCGTGGCGCCAAACTCGTTGCTCATGTCTGTCAGATCAATCCACTGGTGGGAGGGCACTTCAAACTTTTTCGGCTCTGCTGTCGGCCTCTGGATGGTTCCGATGTCCCAGTTATATGTCGCCAAGCGGTTCGAAGCGGTCAGCGGGAACGTCGCTTTCAGGTTGGACTCTCTCGTATTCCAATCGATCACATTTCCGATTTCCACGCGCTTGCCCGCGTCACCCGCGGAAAGCCGTATCGTTTGGAGAAACCCCGAGCCGGCGGTTTCCCGCGAAACTTCCAGCGCTACGCGCACCGGCCCGTTTTCCACAACGCGAATCTTTGCCGGCCCGCTTACATAGGCTTTTGGCGCTGCCTGTTCCTGATCCCAATCCATGTTCCATGCCGGCCACTGCTGAGGGTTGTCGTAGGAGATTGCCAGCCTTACTGGTCCAGCCAGCAGTTCTTTACCAATGGATTTGTCGAAGATGCTTGCGACATCTCCCTCTGGATTGAGTTTTACGCGATAGTATTCATTTTCGAGTGAATCGTTGGATACTCTCAGCCTCGATGCCGCGGACGCTGCGTCTGGCTGCACATCATAGACCGCGTAGCCTGTCGGCGGGACCTGCGCAAGAAAAAGAACTTTTCCGCCCAAGATTTGTGCCGGAACTTCGCGGCCGCCAGGACCGGTGACGTGAGCGGCTTTGGGCATCCCTCCGGGAAATTCAACGCTTGCTTCCACCAAATCCTCCCGCGCGATGTTCAGCGGATTGAAGACTACTACCGGGACGCCTTTGGTTTCCGTATTCAAAGCTGCGGCCACACCTTCGGTGGCGTTGGCCAGAACTCCCGCAAATTGATTCATGGCTATCACGTCGTCATTCCAAGCGAACTCGTAGCTCTTCGGTGTGGCCGTTCCCGCAGCGATGTCATGAAAGTGTCCGCCCATCACCAGCGTCCACGCATCGTTCAGCCGCTCTCGCGGATACGCTCGCGCTCCCAGCCATTCCGCGGCAATCGAGGCCTTCTCCGCGGCATCTGCGAGCAGCTCCTCTTTGCGCAGCCAGCGCTTTTGATAAGCCTGCGACGTCAATGAGCCAGCCGAATGGTTAGTCAACTCCATCTCGCCCGTATATCGCGGCAACCCTGTAGCCTCCGAGGGAGTGATGTCCAAGAACATTTGATCGGCCGTCGCAGAAGTCACATGCACCGGTCCGTCGCCCACTTTCGTTTCCGGCCACTCGGGATTCGGCTGCCTCCTGGAGAAGTAGAACGCGCTCTCCGGTGGAAAGCTCGCCGCGCTCTTGGTAACTATCGCTTCCAACCTCTTCACGGAATCTTCATCAGGCGATCCGCCGACGTCCCCTGTCCCGTAATAGTGGTAATCCGCAAAGACGCCGCTGACTGTGCCGTTGTGCTCTACTCGTGCCGCCCAATCGTTCTGATACCGGTCTTCAGCGCGGTCGCGCTGTATCTTGATCAGAGCTTGGCGTTGATTTTGGAGGCTGCGAAACTCCTGCATTTCTTTCGCTTCCAGGGACTGCCCGCTTTGCCGGGCCTTTTCCAATTTCTCCCGTAGCGCCTGAAGCTTTGTCTGGATTTCCTCAAGTGCGGTGTCTGCTGGTGCCGCAGGCAGCAACTTACTGATATCGGTGTAGATCCCCCCGCCATAGCTGCCAGGGTTCAGACCGGCCAAGACGCTCTCGCCATCGGGACCCACCCACACGCCCACGTTAAACGGCGTGCCTTCGGGTGTCCTTTCCCGCGATTCGGGACCTCCGCCATCCGCCGAAGAGCCCCACACGAGTTTCTGCGTCGAAAATCCCTTGACGCCGGAGTGCGCCAGAATCGTTGGCAGCGAGGCCGGAAATCCGAAGCAGTCGGGTAGCATGTATTCGGCGCTGGCCTTGCCAAACTCCCTGCGAAACCATTCATTTCCGTAGAGAATCTGGCGGATAATCGCTTCTGCGTTCGGTGCATTGACGTCGCCTTCCTCCATCGACGACCCCGCAGGAAACCATCGGCCAGAGTGAACAAATTGAGTCAACTTGGCAAAGTCCGCGGGGTAATACTCTTTCAGCAGACGGTAGCGATTCGCTCCGCTGAAATTGAAAACATAGTGTGGGTATTTCCCGAACAACTGGAAGTTATCGTCCATGGTCTTGCGAAGGTATTCGTTGATGACCTGTGGATACTCCCACCGCCATTCCGTGTCTAGGTGGGCATAACCGACCACATAGAGCGTGGGCTCCTTACTCAAATCGGGTTTGTCCGTTGCCTGCTTGTTTGGCTCCTGCTTATCAAAGGTCTGCGCCAGCGCCCCTTGATCGAAAAAGCAGCAGGCTAATCCGGCGGCAACAAGAACCATGTAAAGCCGCCGCATGGCTACACCCGAAACATGCTTAGTCACTTGTTCATGCGAAATCATGAGACCTCCAACTGGACTTGACCTTCATTGCGCACACCTACACTTCTTTGTCACAGACCGCACTCTTCGCGCGATGCTCTCTCTCTGTCAATCCACTTGGATGTCATTTGAACGTTCCCGCCTAAATTGTTCCACAGCCACAGGATAGCTGCCCCCATTCCCCTGCGATTACGGCTTGTATCCTGCCCTTAACGCGGTGCTTCCTGCTCTCATGCTGTAATATCAATCGTGTATGCGTGCTCTCTTGGGTCTATCCTTTGTTGCGCTACTCATTGGGGCTGCTGCCGCCCGGCAAACTGGTTCCTCTACTGCCCCAGGTAAGCCCTTCCCAGGAAAATTCACCGACGTCACTTCCGCTCTCGGCGTTCATTTCAACTACCTCTCTTCCCACACACCCAAGCACTATTTGCCGGAAACCATGGGCGCTGGCGTCGCCCTCTTTGACTACGACAACGACGGGCGCCTCGACATTTTCCTGGTCAATGGCGCACCCCTCCGGGACCCCACGTCCAAAGGCAGCATCCCTCAGAAAACCGGCCCGAAGTATTGGAACGGTCTGTTCCACCAAAAACAGGACGGCACGTTCGAGAATGTAACCGAAAAGGCCGGATTGCAAGGCGCCGGATATGGCATGGGTGTCGCCGTCGGAGACTACGATAACGACGGCTTTGGAGATCTTTACGTGACGACCTACGGCGGCAACATTCTCTATCACAATAATGGCGACGGCACTTTCACGGACGTCACCGAAAAAGCAGGCGTCGCCGGATCTGGTTGGTCCACCAGCGCCGCCTGGGTGGACCTGGACAATGACGGCTTACTCGACCTCGTGGTCCTCCGCTACGTTCAATGGGATTTCGACGACATCTGGTGCGGCGAGCATAAGGAAGGTTTCCGCTCCTACTGTCATCCCGACATTTTTCAGCCCATCTCCCCGCTTGTTTATCACAATGACGGCAACGGGCACTTTACTGAGGTTTCGCAAAAAATCGGCCTCGCGAAACCGGGCAAAGGTCTCGGCATCGCCATCGCGGACTATGATCGCGACGGCCACATCGATTTGTTCGTGGCCAACGATTCGATGGTCGAATATCTCTACCACAACAAAGGCGACGGAACTTTTGAAGAAGTGGGTCTCCTCTCGCAAGCTGCCGTTGACGGCGACGGCCGCACCTACGCCGGCATGGGCGTCGACTTTGCCGACTATAACAATGATGGTTGGCCTGACCTGATCATCACCGATCTTGCCAACCAGCGCTACGCGCTCTACCAGAACAATGGCGACTCCACTTTTAATTACGCCAGCTTCAGCACCGGCATCACCCGCGCCACTATGCTGCACTCCGGATGGGGCGTTCGCTTTCTGGATTACGACAATGACGGCTGGAAAGATCTTCTCGTCGCTCAGGGCCACGACCTCGACACCGTCGAGCTCAACTATCCCAACCTTCACTATCGCGAACCGATGCTTCTCCTTCGAAACACCGGCAAAGAGTTCGTGGATGTCTCCGCGGACTCCGGTGCCGTCTTTCATCAGCCCTGGCTTGGCCGCGGCATGGCCATCGGCGACATTGACAATGACGGCCGCCTCGACGCCGTCGTCACGTCCAACGACGGGCCCGTCTACATTCTTCACAACGAAACGTCCACGCAAAATCATTGGCTGACGCTCAAGCTCGTCGGCCACAAGAGCAACCGTGACGCCATCGGCGCCGAAGTCAAACTCATCACCGCAAACGGCGCGCAGTTCGCTACCGTTTCCACGGCCGCCAGCTATCTTTCTTCTAGCGACAAGCGCGTGCACTTTGGGCTCGGCCCCGAAGCCGCTGCGCAATCCATCGAAATCCGCTGGCCCAGCGGCATTCTCCAAACGTTGAAGAACGTCCGCGCTGACCAATTCCTGCAAGTCGACGAACCTCTCCCACCCGCGGCCGGCAAATGAACACGTCCTCCTCGGTCCCTTCGAAGTGGCTCACCGGTTTATTCGCACCGTTCTTCCTGGTTTTACTTTTCGCCCCTGCAGCATTCGAACAGCAGTCCGCGCCACCGAATCCGCAGACGCCGCAATCTCCCGCTCCTGTGAGACCCTCCGGCATGTCCACCGGCGGCGCGCACGCTCCAGTGAAGGATGCGAAGTCTCGTCCCATCACTGCCGGTGGCTTCGTGGACGGCGCTCCCGTCATTTTCCTCGAAATCACCAAACAATCCGGCCTCGACAAGTTTCGCCATCGTTCCGGCTCTCCCGAAAAATCCACTATCCTTGACGCTCCCGGCTCCGGCGTCGGCCTCCTCGATTACGACAACGACGGCTGGCTGGACATTTACCTCCTCAACGGTTCCACCGCCGCCGCGCTGAAAGGGAAGGAAGCGCCACCTCGTGCGATGCTCTTCCACAATAATCATGACGGCACCTTCACCGACGTCACCGACAAAGCCGGCGTTTCCAATGACCGCTGGGGTTTCGGCGTCGCTGTCGCCGACTATGACAACGACGGCTGGCCGGACATTTACGTCGCCAACTACGACAAAAATCGCCTTTATCGCAACAATCACGATGGCACGTTCACCGACGTTGCCGAAAAGGCGGGCGTCGCGCTTGGCGGATGGTCTACCGGACCTACTTGGGGCGACTACGACCACGATGGCCTGCTTGATCTCTTCGTTCCCGGCTACGTCAATTACAATCTCGATCGCCCCGTCTTCGCTGGAAAAAACGGCGTTCCCGAAGGCGCGTGTCAATATCGCGGCGTCTCCGTTTTTTGCGGCCCCATCGGCCTCATCGGCGAAAGCGATCATCTCTTCCACAACAATGGCGACGGCACCTTCACCGACGTCAGTGTCACAGCCGGCGTCGCCGATCGCGAAGGCCGTTACGGCTTCGCTTCCGCCTTCGTTGATCTAGACGATGACGGCTGGCTCGACCTCGTCGTCGCCAACGACTCCACTCCCAACTATCTTTATCGCAATCGCCGCAACGGCACATTCGAGGATGTCAGCTACCTCAGCGGTTTTGCCGTCAATGAAGAAGGCCGCGCGCAGGCTTCCATGGGCATCGGCATCGGTGATTACAATCGCGACGGCAAGGTCGATCTGTTCGTCACCACGTTCTCCGACGACTACAAGACTCTCTATCGCAACGATGGTGACGCGAATTTCACCGACGTTTCTTTTCGCGCTGGCCTTGGCAATCCCACGATTCCGTTCCTCGCCTGGGGCTGCGGTTTTCTGGACTTTGACAATGATAGCCTCCTCGACATTTTCATCGCCAATGGCCACGTCTATCCCGTCGCCGACCGCACCGAGTGGGGCACCACCTGGGCCGAGCGCCCGCAGCTCTTCCGCAATCTCGACGGCGCAAAATTCCAGGAAGTGCCTCCCGCCACTGGCAGCGGCCTGGCCGTGGTAGTCTCGGCGCGCGGGGCCGCCTTCGGCGATTTATTCAACGACGGCCACATCGACGTCGTGTTGAACAATATCGACGCGCCGCCCACGCTTCTTCGCAACGCCGTCAAAAACGAAAATCATTGGCTCACCTTGAAATTGGTTGGTGGCCCGAAGAGTCCGCGCGATGCCCTCGGTGCAAAACTGTTTCTCACCGCGGGGGGCGTCCGGCAGCGAGCAGATGTTTTCAGCGGGGGCAGCTACGGTTCCAGCTCTGACCCTCGCGTCCATTTCGGCGTTGGTGCGGCAACCAAAGTCGACAAACTCGAAATTCGCTGGCCTAGCGGCGCTACCGAGGAAATCCTTGTCCCCGAAATTGACCGCATCCTTACCGTGGTCGAGGCAAAGGGAATTTCACTCCCATGACCCGGAAGCTCTGGAATCCCGGTAGTAGTCATCAATCCCCTCTCCCCCGGTTGTAACCTCATTTCGCCATCATTCCCGAACTGGTCGCTTGCCCTCCAGCCCACCTAGCGTTCTCTTTGCGTCCCAATTCATGGGGAAGAAATGCCCGCTAGTAGTTTTGTTCTCAATCATTTAGCCGGGAAGGCAGGAATGACACCCTGAGGCATTGACTCCCCTGCGCTTCTTCGCAAGACTCCGCCGCAACGGTCGAGGGCTGTCGAGGTTTTCGTGTTTTTGCTTAGTTTAAAACAGTTTGGGGGCCCACATGAAATCTCTTTTGCGTTGCCCGCATTGCTTTGGCGGTGGAACCAAATATACTCGCTTTCTTGCTGCGTTGGCCGGGGCCTTTCTGCTGCTATCCTCTCCAGCCAGTCTGCGTGCCCAGGCTCTCAGCGGCATCACCGGAACTGTCACTGATCAATCCGGCGCAGTGGTTCCTGACGCCAAGGTTACTGTCGCCAACACCGCAAGGGGTGTCGTGAGTACCGCCGTCACCAGTTCGGCCGG
The DNA here is from genome assembly GCA_001914785.1 of Acidobacteria bacterium 13_2_20CM_57_17. GTDB lineage: Bacteria > Acidobacteriota > Terriglobia > Acidiferrales > UBA7541 > Acidiferrum. Next base: position 48,703 of record MNDE01000118.1, read on the forward strand.
CACCTACACTATCACCGACCTGGTCCCTGGCGCCTACACCGTCAAGACCGAAAAAGCTGGGTTTGCCACCTCGGTGAGCCACAACGTCCTTGTCGAAGTCGGTAGGAACGCCAGTGCGGACGCCGTTCTCAAGCCAGGCAGCATCACTGAGAATGTCGAAATCATAGCGCAACCGATCTCCCTGGAGACTTCGGAGCCGGAACTCGGGGCGTCTCTCGAAACCAAAGTTGTAAACGAACTTCCGCTGCCTCTGGGCTCGGACATCGGCGCGCGTGGACGGCAAATTGACAACTTTCTGTTCATTGTGCCAGGGGTGACCGGTGGTGGTTTCAGCCACCGTATCAACGGTGGTTTGGACTTCCAGAATGAGGTGGTGTTTAACGGAGTGGCTGTCGCCCAGTCTGAAACGCAAGGCTTGCAAACGAATATCAACCCGCCTTTCGAGATGGTGAGTGAGTTCCGTGTTCTGACCTCGGCGTTTTCTGCTCAATATGGACTGGCCCAGGGAGTGGCGTCCTACCAATTTGCTTCGGGCACGAATACCCTTCACGGTGATGTTTTCGAGATCATGCGCAACAGCTATTTCGATGCGAGAGACGCTGCCACGGCAGCCGCGGGTGGCCCAACGCCCACGGATCATGAAAATAATTACGGATTTACGGTTGGTGGGCCCGTTTATCTTCCGAAGATATACCGCGGAAAAGACAAGACCTTCTTTCATGTGAGTTTGGAGTGGTATCGCTTGAATCAAGGAGTGACCGGCACCATGACTGTTCCGACTGCAGCCATGGTCGGAGGCGATTTCAACGCTTTCCCGCAGCCGATTTATGTTCCCGCTGGCTTCGTGGCTCCTTCGGGGTGCACGGCGCCCACGTCGGGAACACAGTGGCCGGGAAACAAAATTCCGTCAGCATGTTTCAGTAGTATCTCGGCCGGCTTGCTATCCTCAAAAAACACGCAAATACCGGCTCCAGACGTTCCCGGAGCTGGTTTCTTGCACAATAAGCTGGCCGATTTGAAGAGCCTTCCGACCAGGAATACGCTGGGAGGTTTTTCGATAGACCACAATCTTTCAGATAAACAAAAATTCCACGGCAGTTACTGGCGCAATGTTTACAACGCGCCTGCCGAGGACAATAGCGCTCCCTTCGCAAACGGCCTTTCAGATTTGAAAAACGAGCCTCGAATTGGAACGGGACTCTTCTTGACATACTCCAACGCGATATCGAGCAATCTGGTGGTGACGGCGGGGCTCGGCTGGATGGGGGAAATCAACAACGAACTCAATGCGCATCTTGGAAACCCGTTCGCGGCCGTCGACAAGAGTGAGATTCTTCCTACAATTTCCTTCTCTGGCGATTCATTCGCCCCCACCACGTGGGGAGTGAACGGTAACGGCGAAACGTTTTCGATCAACCGTAAATTGGGCATCAGCCTTGACAACAATTGGCTTTGGATTCGTGGACGGCACACCTTCAATATTGGTTGGGAGATCCGCCGTACCTACCAGGACGACCACGAATGTCAGAATTGCGGGGGCAACTTCACTTTTAGCAGCCTCACAACCAGCAACGGCCTTACGAGCGGCGCTCTCAACGAGAACAACACCGGCAGCTCCTTCGCTAGCTTCTTGTTGGGTATGCCGGACTCCGCCGGGCGCCATTTTGCCCTGGAAACGAAACTGCGAAACTTCTACATCGCGCCGTACGTTCAAGACAATATCAAAATCAACCCAAGGCTGACCGTCGATGTTGGCGTCCGCTGGGAAATTATGCGGCCCTTCACCACCGAGGCGGTTACTGGCCAGCCTGCCAACCAAATCGTTTTCTTCGATCCGAATGCTCCCAATCCCGGCGCTGTTAGCAACAGCAGCGGGAAGCCCCTCCTCGGGGCCGCAAGCGTCCTAGGCACTTGTTCTGGTTGTGTTGGGTATGATCGCGCGGACACTCGCTGGGGTCATTTCAGCCCGCGTCTTGGCCTCGCCTATAAGCTGAATGATAAGACCGTCCTTCTCAGTGGCTATGCGTTGAACTTCCTAGACACTGGCGCATACGAATATGGCGTCAATAAGGTAGCGGTCAACTACGGTAATCTTCTGGCAAGTGATTTCACGGCGAGTTCAAACGGCTCGAATACACCCGGCTATTGCAACGTCTCCGCGAACTGCACTTGGGATGCTTTCCACATGCCTTTGCCTCCTCCCCTCCCGTTCAGCCCGACTATTGCCAATGCCACTGGCAACCTCCATCAATTCGGAAGGGACCGCGGAAGGGCCTCTTACGTTCAGGCCTGGAATGTGGCGGTTCAACGGGAGTTGCCGCGGAATCTGTTCCTGTCCGTTGCTTATATCGGAAACAGGGGTACGCACTTGGTATCCCGGTTGGACACTCCCAACCAAGTCTTTCCCAGCTTCCTGAACCTTGGTTGCGTTCTTCTGGAGCCATGGACGGCGACGACTAACTCGGGCAGTTGCGTATCGACGGCAACGCCGCAATCGGCTTTGCAGAATCTCGGGTTCGGCAAAGATGCCACCGGCTTCTTCAGCCCGTATGCCAATTTCCTCAATGATTTCGGGGCGGGGCAAACGCTAAACCAGGCGATCCGTCCCTTCCCGCAGTACTTCGGCATGGTCGATAATTTCGATCTCTCAGGTGTTGACCACTACAATTCCGTCCAAGCGGAAGTTCAAAAGCGCTTCACGAGCGGCGTGAGTTTCCTGGTGGCCTACACTCTTTCCAAGACAATGTCGAATGCCGATAGTGGCTTCTCGACATTCGACGAGACCCCGGTGGATAAGTTCAACAAGAAGCAGCTTTGGGCCATCGCGGGCGATGACAGAGAACACGTATTGAACGTCAGCGGGCTCTACGAATTGCCTCTGGGCCCCGGGAAACGCTTCCTCAACCGGGGCGGTATGCTCGCAAAGAATCTCCTGAACGGCTGGCAGTTCGGAGGTGTTTTCCAGTACTCGAGCGGAACTCCGCTTAGGATCGGTGCCAACGGCAGCCCTCTGCGTACTGGAAACATTGCCAATCTTGTCGCGGGGCAGTCGCTGACCGTTGATTATAATAATTATTACAAGGGCCTGCCCGTCTTCAACACCGCCGCCTTCTCCTCGCCCGGAAGGTTCGCGGTGGGAGATGCTCCGCGACGAATTGAAGGTCTCCGCACATCCTTCAACGCCAATGAGAACATTAATTTGGCCAAACACTTTTATTTCAGCGAGCGCGTCGGCGCGGAACTCAGGATGGAATTCTTCAATATCCTCAATCGAATGCAAATCTGCGATCCAGAGACTAATGTGGATAATGCCAACTTTGGGAGAATCAACGGCGGCTCCGTCTGCCAGAAGAACAGCCCTAGAACAGGACAAGCCTTCTTCAAAGTTAGTTTCTGAACCCTGCTGGAGCGAACCCCTCCAGTATCGTAAGTCGAGGAAGCCGGGGCTCGTTGAGCCCCGGCACCTTTTCTTGTTTTTTCCCCACTGATAAACATCGAGCTGCGGGTGAATTTCGAGCCGCTCCTGCAACCGTTCAACTTCAATTGACTGGCATTCAATCTCTTTTCGACACTTCGCTGTATAACGCTTCGGTAAGTGCCATCCCCATGCTATCCTTTGCCGTGTTTGCTGACTTCTACCTCCGGCCACCCATTCTCTTTACTGTCGGGAAATCTCCGGCTACGAAGGAACTTGCTATACCTCACCCTCCCCTCATGCCTCTTTGCCCACCTGCGTCGAACACCTTAACTCCTTCATTTGCCACACATCCAAGAAATTCGCCCGTAACTCTTTTCCTTGCCACGCTTCCGAAATGGCCACATTTTAAGTCGTTTCTCTGCCACAAATCCCACACCCCCCCGGGGGCCCCCGGCGTTTTGTTAACTAGGTTTTTCCGCATTGCGGCCACCGCCTGTTTGCTGCTGGTTTTCACCATCGATGTGGCTTCCGGGCGCACATCATCGCCTCGCCCCGAATCGCCACCATTCCTGGCCAAGCCACCCGCCGCCTCCGGCCAGTCGTCGACGAGTCGCGCGACACCGCCCACGGAGTCGGCCGACGTGCCTCTCGCCGAAGCTCACTCCCTTCTGGAAAAAGGAAACATGACCGAGGCGGACCGTCTCGTTCGTCAGTATCTCCAGACCCATCCTGATTCCGCCGATGGACACTTCCTGCTCGGGCACATCCTCTTTCGCGAAATCCAAAGTGAAGCAAGGCTCGAGACACGGGTGGAGGGCGTAGAGGTTCTCGGGGCAGGCGTTCCACCCGCGAGGCATGGTGAAGAAAAGGCCAGAGCTTCCCTGGCAGAGTTCACCGCCGGCGCGAAATTCCACGATCCCAGCGCCGGCGATCTGAAAGTCGTCGCGCTCGACTATGTGCTGCTGGGCGATTACGTGGATGCGGACAACTGGCTCACAAAAATGCTGGCGTGGACTCCCAACGATGCCGAAGGCTGGTATTTCCTCGGACGGACAAAATATAATGAAAACAGATTCGCGGAAGCCGTCGATGCCTTCCAACGTTGCTTGAAGCTTGACCCCAGGAACCCCAAGGCCGAGGACAATCTTGGATTGTCCTATGCCGGCCTTGGTCGTAGGGAAGCAGCAGCAGCAGCGTACCAGCAAGCCATCGCCTGGCAGTCGGGAGCCGCTCTAAAAAATCCTGGACCGTATATTGATTTCGGCGATCTTCTCCTGGACGAGAATCGTGATGGGGAAGCCGTTTCCTATCTTCTCCAGGCGGCTGAGATCGCTCCGCGCGAGTCTCGCGCGCACGAGCTGCTGGGGAAAGCCTACACTCGCCTGGATCAACTCCCCAAGGCTCTGACGGAACTGGAAAAGGCCATCGAACTCTCTCCCCAAAACGCCAATCTCCATTGCATGTTGGCGCCCGTCTATCGCAAGCAGGGCTTTGCCGATAAAGCAAAAATCGAATTCGACCGCTGCGCGACTCTGGCGGGAAGCCACTCTGTCCCCCCGACGCCCCGGCCATAAAGGCTTCATGCGTGCCGAAAAAAGTCGCTCCACGAAGTTCCTACCTGGAAAGGGCATTTGACTCGGCGGTTCGAACCGGGAGGGATCGCTTGACTCAACAGACGTTTATGGTTGTTCTTTATTTCTTTCCTGGAGAAGCTGTTTTGCTCGTTCGGCTGTCGCCGCCCTTGCGCTCTCCTCAAGTTTGCTGAAGAGTTTCATTTCGGCCTGAGCTTCCTGTGTTCTTCCGAGGGCGCGGTACGTTTGGGCCAGCAGAAAATGCGTGGACGGTTCGGCAGGGTCGGACTTCACAGCCGTCTCAAGATCTTTTGCTGCTTCCGCATGGCGATCCAATTTCATCAGCGCACGGCCACGGTCCACTCTGGCCACCATCAGATTCGGGCAAATGTTTAAAGCTTTCTCGACGTTGGAGAGAGCTTCTTCGGGGCTTCCGCGCTGCTCGAGGATGATGTTGCCAATCTTCCACTGCGCAAGACAATTCGCCGGATCGTTGGTGAGTTCCGCTCGAAATTGTTCGTTAGCGGCGTCCCACATGCTAAGCGACCAGTACGCGTTGCCAAGCAGATAGTGCGTGCCGGACTTTTGCGGAGCCATCTCTACTGCTTTTTTGTATTCAATCAGCGCCCCATCGTAATTCTTCATGCTCTCCATGACTTCGCCGGAAATTTCGTGGACCCAGACGGAGTTTGCATCAATTTCATTCAGTTTGGATAGCGCCTGCTCGGACAATTTCATGTGCACCTTGCCGAGGAGGTACCAGACTTCTTGGTTGGCGGGCTGGTGCTGCGCCAGTTTTCGCAAATGTTCCACCGCCAAATTCAATTCGTCCAGCTTCATTAAGTCGTTGGCAAGAAGTAATTCCGCGTTGTCGTCATTCGAATTGCCGCGCAGGGCGGTTTCGAGGGGCGCGCGCGCGCCAGCGTAATCCCGCATTTCGTAGCGCGCGATTCCCAGCAGCGCGGAAGCGGAAACCATTTTCGGGTCGATTTTCAATCCTTTTTCCAAGACATCAGCAGCCTTCTTATATTCGCGCTGCCTCAGATAGAGAGACCCCAGATTGTTGTAGGCGGGAGCGAGGCGCGGGAAAATCTGCAATAGCGATTCATAGATTTGAGCTGCGCCGGCAAAGTCGCCGCGCGCCTCGGCGGTTTTTGCTTGTAAGTACAGTTCCTGCACCCGCTCGCTAGCAGTGGCGGGACTTGATTGGGCGTAAATTGCCAGGAGTTGAAAAATCACCAGCGTTCTTGCGGGGAGACCATGGGGACAGGCGAATCGGGAAAAGTGGAACCGCGACATGAACGGAATTCTACACTGGCCGAAAGCGTTCTCCAAGAATTCCGGCGTTCAGCGGCCCGCTGAGCCGGGAGAATGGACTTTGCCGTTCGAACGAGCCGCTCTCCCGATCTCGCCGCACCACCCCGCGGTCTGGTAGGAAGGCCAAAGGGGGTATTGAACCTGCGAAATGTGCGTGCTACCCTGCTGCCTAAACTAGGGGTGTTCGGCGATGCAAACCACGGAGGGTCGCGGCCAAACTCGCGGCTTTGGGGTTTTCGAGCTGGACCTTCGGGCGGCCGAGCTCCGCAAGCGCGGCGTTCGGATAAAGCTGCAAGAACAACCTTTCCAGATTCTTTGCCTGCTCCTGGACCATTCCGGACAGGTGGTGACGCGCGACGAACTGCGGCATAAGCTCTGGCCGGCTCATACCTTCGTTGATTTTGACCGCAGCCTCAACAAAGCGATGACCAAGTTGCGGTCCGCCCTTGGAGATTCGGCGGAAAGTCCGCGATACGTTGAAACAATACCGCGCCATGGATATCGCTTCTTGGCTCACGTATACGAGCATCACGAAGGTGCGGAAGCGGCAACATTTTCGGACGGCCCGCCGGGTGTCGGCCGCTCAAGAGTTGTTTCCGGAGAAGAAGAAAAGCGCGGCCGCCTCCAACGTTTTCTGAACTCCCTGGATTTGCACACGCGGTCCGGCCGGCGACGCACCGCGCTTTTGGCCGCGGCATTGCCGTTCGTGATCTTGGCCGCGATTACATTCACAAGAATTCAGGCCTCCTCCGGCCCGTCAGGATTCGCAAACGGCAACAATTTGCGGCAGTCCGTGGCGGTCTTGGGATTCAAGAATCTTTCCGGTGAGGCGCAGGATGCATGGCTGTCCACTGCGTTTTCCGACTGGCTCATGACGGAACTCACAGCTGGGGAGCAAGTGCGCACGATACCCGCGGAGAGTGTCGCGCGAATGAAGACGGAACTTTCCCTGACCGATGTGGACACTCTTAGCGCGGACAGCTTGATCCGGATTCGCAAGAATCTTGGGACCGATTTTGTTGTCGTGGGTTCGTATGCGATGTTTGGCGCGAAATCCGACGTCCAAATTCGTCTTGATGTGCGGTTGCAGAACACGCGAAATGGGGAAACAGCTGGTGCTTTTTCCGAGACCGGAACGGAGAATCATCTGCTCGACCTTGTTTCCCGGGCGGGAGAGCATCTGCGCGCGAAATTGGGCGTGCCCGCTGTGACCAAGGAAGAGGCAGCGGAGGTGGCGATTGCACTGCCTTCGAAGAGTGAAACCGCAAAATTCTATTCCGAGGGACTCGTCCGGTTGCGTGCCTTTGACGCCCTCAAGGCAAGTGAGCTTTTGCAGAGTGCCATTGCCGTCGAACCCGCTTATGCGCTGTCTCATGCGGCCCTGGCCAAGGCCTGGGCGCAACTTGGCTATGACGAAAATGCCAGGGCCGAGGCGAAAAAAGCCTTCGATCTATCTTCCAACCTGTCTCGCGCCGAGCGCCTCCTGGTTGAAGGACGGTATCGCGAGACTTCCCGAGACTGGGACAAAGCCGCCGAAATCTACCGGGCGCTCTTCGAGTTTTTCCCGGACAATCTTGATTACGGACTCGCCCTCGCCAATGCCGAATACAAGGCTAATAAATGGAAGGATACGCTGACCACTATCGCGGCATTGCGTGAGCTGCCTCTGCCCCTTCGGGACGACCCTCGAATCGATTTGGCAGAGCAGGATGCGGCACGATCGTTAGGGGACACAAAGAGGTCCGAGGCCGCGCTCGTGAGGGCAGCGGAAAAGGCTCAAGCGGCCGGAGCATCTTTGCTGCTGGCAAAGGCGAGGCTTGATCAAGCATGGTTGTTTGAAAACCTGGGCAGGTTTTCCGAAGTTGAGGCCGCGGTGCGCGAAGCGAGACAACTCTATGTGGCGGCGAATGACCGCAGCGGGGTCGCGGAAGCGACGACGCTCGGCGCCATAGCTCTCAAGAATCAGGGAAACTATCTCGGCGCGAAAAAGGGGTATGAAGAGGTTTTGACGCTTTATCGCCAGATCGGGAACCGTACGGGCCTTGCCGCCGAGAATGACAACATCGGAGACATTCTTGTTTACCTTGGCGACCTCGAAGGTGCTCGCCGCGGATATGAGGCGGCTCTGGCAATTTATCATGAGGTTGGCGATCAAAACGGTGAGGCTCTGGCCAAAAACGGTCTCGGCGATGTGTTCTTGGTCCTGGGCAAGCATCGGGAAGCAACGGAAATGTTCGAGAGTTCTTTCGAAATCTGCGGAAGAATTGGCAATCGAGGCCGGCAAGCCGGGGCATTGGCTGGTAAAGCCCGCGTGCACCGGCTCCATGGGGAACTGGCCCAAGCGCTCGCGGAGGAAACGGAAGCTAGAACCATTTTCGATGAGATTGGTGACAAGACGGAGGTAGCACACGTTGACCTGAATCTTGCCGAACTCTTTCTTGATGAAGGGAAGAGCGAGGAATCGGCACTCTCAGCCCGGCGCGCGGCGGAGGTGTTTGCAAAGACAAAGGGAACGAGCGACGAGGCAACTGCCCGCTTGCTGCTTGCTAAAACATTGCTGGTTAGCGGCCACACGGCTGACGCCCGCAAGATTGTCGACGAGGTCGTGGGCGTTGCTACTGAGACGCACAACCGGGAATTGGAGTTATCGGCAACGTTGACGGCTGCTCGTGTTCGTGCGGCGTCGGGAGATTCTTCGGAAGCCAGGGAGGCTCTACGGCGCCTCGATAGGGTGATCGCTGATGCGACCACGACAGGCTTCCAGGCAATCACGCTGGAGGCCCGCCTGGCAAAAGGCGAGATTGAGATGGGAAACCCCGATCCAAGCACAGGCCGCACTGAGCTAGACGCATTGCGGAAGGAGGCAGCAAAAGGTGGTTTTCAGCTATTTGCCCAGAAAGCGTCTGCTGCCTTGCAGACGGCCACGAACCGGGGTTCGCACGACGTTAGGGATTAGGAGGCCAGGCGATTTCTCGCAACCCGCCAGGGGAATTCGAGACACCCATCTTATGGGCGCAGTACGGGCGCAGTGCCGGTGGCCACATCCTCACACTGGTCTGGGGAATGTCTCCTGGTAAGGTTCTATGTATCAATAGGATGCGGAAGGCTTCGCAGGGGACATCCGAGTAACTTGACAACGCCAAGCGACGTTCCGAAACTGCATCTCGTGTCAAATTCTGCCTTTTGCGGTGAGATAGGAGTCTTGACATGCGAGCGAGGATGTTGGCGCGAGAATGCGTGTTTTCCGCGGCTTTCTTAATGGCGTTGCAGGTTCTGGGCACTAGAGCCGCAGCTGCGGCACCGAGTGCGCCTGAGCGCAAGACACGCATTGCCATCGTGGGACTTGACCACGATCACGTTTGGGGATTGCTGAAGTATCTGGAAGCTGAACCCGATGCGGAGCTAGTGGCCATCGCGGAACTCCAGCCCGCGCTCGTGAAAGAGGCGAAGTCGCGGGTGCAAACGGGCGTGAAGTTTTATTCTGGCTACGTCCCTATGTTGGACGAAGTCAAACCCGACGCCGTCATCGTCACTACCTCAAACGATCGGCACCTCGAGATTCTGCGCGAGTGCGCCAAGCGCCACATTCATTATTCCGTCGAGAAGCCCATGGCCACGAACGCGGCTGACGCTCGCGAGATGGAGAAGCTGGCCAAGCAGGCGGGAATCAAGCTCATGGTGAACTACTGGAACGCGTGGGTGCCACCGAGTCATGAGCTTTTTCATCGCGTGAAAGACGGACAGGTTGGCGCGGTGCAGAAAATCATCGTGCAATACGGACACGCGGGCCCCAAGGAGATTGGTGTGTCGGAGTATTTTGCGGACTGGCTCTACGATCCCGTCAAGAATGGCGGCGGCGCAATCATGGATTTCGGATGCTACGGGGCGGAGTGGGCATTGTGGCTGAAGGGCCGGCCCAAAGGTGTGCAAGCGATCGCGCAAAAGTTGAAGGTTTCACAACACAACAAGGTGGACGACGACGCAACGATTCTTCTCGAATATCCGGACGCCACTGTGATTGTTGAGGCTTCCTGGGATTGGCCGCACAGCATGGGGCAGGTGCAAGTCTTTGGCCCGAAGGGGAGCTTGCTCGCAACCCACGACGCTCTGTTCTACAGGTCTACCGAAGATCGCGGGAAATCGGGATTAGAGGGCGAGCCGGTTGCGCTCAGTGGAGCACAGGCAGCGACGAACAATCCCGTTGCGTACTTTGTCGACTGCATCCGCCACGATAAGCCGATCGAAGAGCCGCTGTCTGCTCAATTGAATGTTCAGGTGCTGGAGATCCTGGACGCGGCGAGGGAATCTGTTCGCACCGGACGCGTACAGGAACTGCGCTGAAGTTTGCGCAGGCATAGCTCTGACAAATACCGGCACCTTTTCTTGATCCTGATGCAAGCGCCTGAGTTTCCATCTCGTTGTACGCTGTCACGACAGAGGACGCGGGATCGATTCCGTGACTGACGAACAGACTTAAACAACATACTATCTCGTTGCTTTTCCTTGGCTCCGCGTATTTGTTGCCTGATGATTTTGTATCGTATTCAAGCGTTATTGGAACTAAGTTGGAGCCGAGTTTTTTCAACAATCTTTGTTGTTTATCTTCTAAGCGTAGGTCGCAGCATCGCCATCGACTTTGAAATCCGCTTCTGGAAATGGCACCGATCTCGGGACTCGCGCATTTGACCAACGGCGGCGGTTTTCCCAACCACGCCAGCGAATTCCAATCAGAGCACGGATTGATTTTGCAGGACTTATCCCAGTCGTACTCTCGCGACGATTCACGTTTTTCCTGTTATAGTGCACCAAAAGCGGACCAATCAAATCGCAGATTTGTGCTAAGCTACTGAAAACACTCGGCGGAGAGGTGCCAGAGTGGTTTAATGGGTCGGTTTGCTAAACCTACCTGCCCTGTTTGCACTCGCTGATTTTCACGTTTTTTCAGTAGATTAGGCTGCTCTCAGTTGCGCTGAGATAGCCTCATTTGCAGGTTAAAGTGCACCAAGAGTGCACCACAAATCCGTATCTCCGATACCAGCCAAAACCGTCAACCTCTCGCGCACGACTCCGATTGCGCCCGAGACGTGGCTGAGCGGGTGAAAACCGACGTCGCTATTTGTAAGCAGGCAAACCTCACGCACTTTTGGCGATGCAGCCGAAGGCTCCGAAGATCAACTAATCCTGCCCTCTGACCTTTGCACCCCTGTTTAGCCTGTAGGAAGTGCTCCTTCCGCCGGCTTCTTCTTGTTCAATCACACCTGCGACGATCAGCTCTTCGATGTCTCGAAGAGCAGTTCGCGAGGAAGTCTTCGTTATCTTCATCCACTTGTCTCTGGTTAGTTTTCCCTCGAACCCGCTGAACAGTTTATTCAGGACTTTCTTCTGCCGGTCATTCGGAGAGAGATTCCTTTTCTTCAAGTCCTGCCAGAACAATTCCTTTTCGAGAGCGCTGTCTGAGATTCGACTCGATTGTTCGATGGCTCGGTCCAGACACCCAAGAAACCACGTTAGCCATTCCGTGATGTCCAACGATCCAGCCTGGGTCTTCTCAAGAACGTCGTAATAGCCTTTTCGTTCTTCAAGGATTTGCGACGACATGCTGTAGAAACGCTGAGCACTGCCATCCGATCTGGCTAAGCACATCTCGGCGATAGCTCTCCCAATTCTCCCGTTGCCGTCTTCAAAGGGATGAATCGTTACGAACCATAGATGTGCTATTGCGGCCTTCAAGAGCGGATCTTGCTGCTCGCTGCCGTCCAACCACTTGAGAAACTTTCCGATCTCGCTCTCGACTCGGCTAGCAATGGGTGCAACATAGTGAATCTTGTGGCGGCCGATTGGCCCTGACACAACTTGCATCGGACCCTGGCTGTCGTCTCGCCAGGCGCCGACTCGAAATCTGTCGCTGGTCGTACGAACTCCGGGAAACAAATGGGTATGCCAATCGGATAGGCGTTCCTTTGTCAGCGGCTCCTTGAATTTCTGCGTCGCGTCCAACATCATCTCAACAACACCATCGACATATCGATCCTTGTGGACCTTGAGTCCTCCGACCTCCAGTCCAAGCCTGCGAGCGAGAGACGAGCGGACATTCTCTGGATCAAGGACTACCCCTTCGATCGCGCTGGATTTGATCGTTTCTTCCGTCAGCACCTTTAGTGTTGCGGTCCACTGTGAGGCAAAACCGTAGCCCCGCATCTTGCCAAGCAATAGGCCTTGGCACAATCGGACTCCAGAGAGCAATGGGGCAAGCGTCTTTGCGTTCCACGTAAATCCAGGCCAATCAATGAGTTCGTGGATGTATTTTCTCGCCATAATCTCGCCGTCAATCTCGCCACAACTGCACTATTTCTCGTCACAACGCCGTCATTTAATCTCGCCATATTCTAGCCATTTTTCTCGCCAGAGTCAAGTCTCTCATCCACATACTCCGCCTTGGCTTCCTTCAGGTGGGGATCGCGGCCTTCAGTGCGGGAAGGCCGACACGCCGCGACAGGTCTTGGAAGCGTGGGTTATCCCGCAAGCCG
>MNDE01000169.1 GCA_001914785.1 Acidobacteria bacterium 13_2_20CM_57_17
ACTCCTTCCAAGGCATCACTCCCTCCCCTTTACGGGGAAAAGTGTCACCTATGTGTCCGGTACAATGTGTTACCTATGTCTCAGGCCGCTCACTTGACTTACGCCGCATTTTGTAACCACCTATGTAATTCGCTTATAATCTAAACCTCGCTGTGAACGCCACCAATTCACACAGCACTTGTCTTGGGGTCGCATGGGCCCACCCTCTCGTTCGCGATTGGTTCGTCGGCCGGTTCGGCACGCCCACGGAGCCGCAAGAGCAAGGTTGGCCGCATATTCTTGCTGGCAGGACTACACTTATCTCTGCCCCCACGGGTTCCGGGAAAACTCTGGCAGCATTCCTGCCTTGCATCGGCGAGCGCCGCGCCATGCTGGCCTGCCCTCCGCATATTCTGGTCACTACGCCCGAATCTCTCCACATCCTGCTGACTGCCGAGAAGAGCCGCGAAATCCTACGCGACGTTAAGACGGTTATCGTCGACGAAATCCATGCCGTTGCCGACGACAAGCGCGGCGCGCACCTGGCGCCTTCCTTGGAGCGTTTGGAATTTCTGACCGGCAGCCGCTCTGTGCGCATCGGTCTTTCCGCTACTCAGAAGCCCATCGAGTTGTGGCGCGCTTCTTGTCTGGTGCCGATCGTCCCGACCCGCAGATCGCGCAGATAGGTTTCCGGCGAGAGATGGACCTGGCCATCGAGGTGCCCCGTAGCGAGCTCGGACCCATTACTACAAACGAGATGTGGGACGAAATCTACAACCGCATCGCGGAACTGGCAACGCAGCATCGCTCAACGCTGGTCTTTGTGAACACGCGTCGCCTGACGGAACGCGTGGCGCTTCATCTGGGAGAGCGCCTTGGAAAAAACGCAATAGCCACCCACCACGGAAGCCTATCGCGCAGGCTGCGGCTGGCAGCCGAAAAGAAATTGAAGGCTGGGGAACTGTGCTCTATGGTCGCGACCGGGTCCCTTGAACTGGGTATCGACATTGGCTCGATTGACCTTGTCTGCCAGATTGGCTCTCCGCGGTCCATAAGTGCCCAGTTTCTGCACCGCCATGGCGCATCTTTTTTCACCGATATCGTGCGCGGCACGGGCAAATTGAAAGCCGAGGTGGAAACCGCGCTTTGGGAGCTTGTCGCCGCAGGCCCGCTGACGGCGGATGGATTTGACAATCTCCGCGCCCTCATCGATCCCAAGCGGCGCGCCGGGCACGGAAAGGCGAGAAGCGCGCGTCCCCGGCACAGCGCGGGTCGTTGGTCGCTGCTTTATTCCGACGACGCCGTCGATCGCCCGCGTGCTGTGGAGGCTACGTGCTGGATGCTGTTGCGTCGTTATGGCGTGGTCTTCCGCGACGTGCTCGTGCGGGAGACCTTGCTTCCCTCTTGGCGTGAACTGCTGATCACTTTGCGGCGCCTGGAGGATCGCGGAGAAGTCCGCGGCGGAAGATTTGTCAGCGGCTTTCTTGGGGAACAATTCGCTCTGCCTGTGGCGGTGGAATCGCTCCGCGCGCTGCACGACCTTCCGCCCTCGGGCGAAACCATCGCAGTTTCCGCTGCCGACCCGCTTAATCTCGTAGGCATCCTGGTTCCGGGCGAGCGCGTGTCGGCCACTTCCGGAAGATTTGTTGCTTTTCGCGACGGCGTTGCCTTGCCGCCGGAGGAAAGGCCAGGAATCCTCTCGATGGCCGCGGCACGCTGATCCCCTTTGTGTATCTCTTCGGTTACCCCCGGAAACATCCAAATCACACTCCTGAAACATCGCCGTAACGTAGCTCGTTCGAGACTTCAAGCATGCCAACGACCGCTGTCCTGGTGCACGACTGCGGAAATCCACTGGCCGCCACCGGCCACTTCCATGTGCGGATGGCGCAAACACTCGAAGACGTCATCGAATGCCAGCGTCTGCGCTATTTGGTTTTCAATTGCGAGCTTGGGGAAGGGCTCGACGGCTCTTCCCTATGTGGCCTCGACCGCGACCGCTTCGATTTTGCCTGCGACCACTTGATGGTGCATGACGCTGCCACGGGGAAATTGGCCGGGACCTACCGCATGCAAAGCGGGTATCGCGCCAAGGGCAACCTGGGCTACTACGGCGAGCAATTCTTCGATTTCAGCCCGTTCGAACCGATGCGCAGCGAAGTCCTGGAGCTGGGAAGGGCCTGCGTCCATGAGCAGTATCGCAACACCAGCGTCCTGCACATGCTTTGGAAAGGAATCGTAAGGTACGCGCGGAGTTGCGGGGCCCGCTACCTGATTGGGTGCAGTTCCCTGTCGTCTCAGGATGAAAATGAGGGAATCGCGCTCTACGAATCGTTGCGGGAAAAATATCTCGTGGCGCCATCGCTGAGAACCCTTCCAGTCGAAGGCCACCGCTGCAAGCCAAGGGGAGCCCAGGCGCAGCGTCCGCGTCCGCCGCGGCTGTTCCAAGCCTATCTGGATATTTCCGCGCGAGTTTGCGGGCCACCAGCGATTGACCGGGAATTCAAGACCATCGACTTCTTGACGTTAGTGGATCTCCAAGCGCTGCCGGATCGCGTGCGCAAGCGATTCTTCTAGCCCAGCATTTCTTTGGCAACCGAGAGCGCTCGCTCCGGGGAAGCTCCCTCATTCAAGCGGCCGCGGGCAAAGTCGCGCGTTCCGCCGCCCTTCCCGCCGGCCTTTTCCAGAACTTGTTTAAGGAGGGAGTTCATGTCCTTTCCGGCGGAAGGATGCTGCGCAAAGAGCAAGTGGCCACCCTCAACTGTGCCCAAGAGCGCAATCGCCTTTTCGGATTTTGCGAATGCGGTTGCAAAAAAGCCCAGGTAATCCGCTGAAACACCCTCGAAGATTCGAGAGAAAACAAGAGAGCCATTGGCTCCGTGCGACACCGTCTGCAACGCAAGCGTAGCCTCGGCTTGTGCGAGTCGTTCTTGCAGAGCTCGGACCAGTTTGAAGTTGGCGTCGCGTTCCGCCACCGCCCGCGAGGCCGCGGACACCAGGTCTTCGGGAACGCTGCTCAGTTTTTCGGCGGTCTGCCGCAGCGACTCGAAATCGTGCCGCGCGACGCGCTCCGCCCGGCCGCCGCACACAAATTCCACGCGCCAATCCTGGCGCACCTTAGTGCAGCGGCGCACCAATACGACGCCAATCTGGCCGGTGCTTTTCACGTGCGTTCCGCCGCACGGCTGCAAATCGGCGCCTTCGATTTCGATGGCACGCAGGATGCCTTCGCGGTTCACTTCTTTGCGAACGCCCTGCTGCGCCAGTTGGTCCGCAGTTCCGTAACGGACATTGACGGGGCGATCTTCAAAAATAATTCTATTCGCGGCGCGTTCGGCGCCTTCCAAGATTTCCTCGGTAGGTTCGGGGCCACGCAGGTCAATCGTGCACATTTCCGTGCCGAGATGGAAGGAAACCGTGGGCAAGCCGAAGCGCTCCTGAAACATGGCCGACAGCAGATGCTGCCCGGTGTGTTGTTGCATGTGATCGAAGCGCCGCGGCCAATGGATGCAGCCGTTTACGTCCGGACTCGATGGCTTGCGATCGACTACGTGCAGAATCTCGTCGCCTTCATCGCGCACGTCGAGAACATTTGCATCGCCGATTTTACCCAAATCGTTCGGCTGTCCACCCGACGTAGGGTAGAACGCCGTGCGATCCAGCAGCAGCCCCCAGACCGTTCCTGTGATCCCCGCGCTCACATCCGGCGGCAGCACTTCGCAGTGCATCACCCGGGCCGTGAATTCTTTTTCAAACGCGTCGTCGTAATAGAGTCGGCGCGTGGTCACGCTTCTTCTCCACCGGCGGACTGCAGCGCGCGCTGCCACGCTTCCGCGTACTTGTAACCGGTGCCGGTATTAAAGAGCACCACGGTTTCCTCCGGCTTGATCCAACCGGATGCCGCAAGCTTCCTTGCCGCAATCACGGTGGCGGCGCCTTCGGGAGCAGCAAAGATTCCTTCGAGCGACGCCAATTCCCTTCCCGCCTGGAGCATCTCATCATCCGTAACCGCAAGGGCAATGCCCTTCGTTTGACTAAGCATGCGCAACATCAATTGATCGCCCAGTGGTCCGGGAACACGCAGGCCCGATGCGACCGTCGCGGCGTTGGAGAAGAACTGCGCCGAACTCTGGTGCGCCTCCCACGCCTTCACAATGGGAGCGCAACCCTCTGCCTGAACGGCAACCATCCGC
This sequence comes from Acidobacteria bacterium 13_2_20CM_57_17, assembly GCA_001914785.1. Taxonomy (GTDB): domain Bacteria; phylum Acidobacteriota; class Terriglobia; order Acidiferrales; family UBA7541; genus Acidiferrum. The sequence continues at coordinate 4,173 of MNDE01000169.1, forward strand.
GGCCGCTCCTCTCCGATCCAGCCCATTTCCTGCATTTCGTCGAACGCTTTGCACATGCCGATCAACCCAACGCCTCCTCCTGTGGGATAGAGAATCACATCGGGCAACTTTCCTCCGAATTGCTCCCACAATTCGTACCCCATGGTCTTCTTGCCTTCGATGCGGTAGGGCTCCTTGAGGGTAGACACGTCGTACCAACCTTCGCGATCCTTGTGTTCGGCAACATATTTGGCGCAATCGGAGATCAACCCGTTCAGCTTCACCACTTTCGCGCCGAACGCTTGGCATTCCATCACGTTGGCCCAAGGCGTATCCGCGGGCATTACGATCACCGCAGGGAGCCCGGCCGCCGCGGCATAAGCCGCCAGCGCCCCGCCCGCATTGCCCGCTGTGGGAGCTGCCAGCGCCTTTGCTCCAAGCTGTTTCGCGCGCGATACAGCCGTCGTCATCCCGCGCGCTTTGAACGAGCCCGTAGGATTGAGTCCCTCATCTTTGATGAACATCCGTTCCATTCCCCTTTGTCCGAAACGCATCGATGCGCCGAGCCGCAGCGCGTGCACCAACACGGTCATCCCTTCGCCAAGCGAAACCGGCGGATCGTTCGGCAGCACTTCAGCGTAGCGCCACAGCGTGCGCGGCCGCGTCTTCAGATTCTCGAGCGTCAGCGTAGCCTTCGCTCCCATCAAGTCGTAGCGTGCTAGGAGCGGCTTCCCGCACGTGCAAAGGTGCTGCTCGGTCGCCGGATCATATTTCTTCCCACACGCCGAACATTCCAGTTCAATAACATTCAACGGTTTCGTCATCACCGTGAAAGTCTAGCACACGCCTTTTTGTCAACGCGTTTTCGTGGGACCGTCATTCCTGGCTGTCCTCTTTTCTCCTCGTTGGGAGCAGGATATGTCGCCAACGGCGATCGGCTATACTCTCCCCTCCGGAGGAAACCTCATTGCTCGAAGTCGCCAAGAGTATTCTGCTCATCCTCAGCGCGCTCTTTCCCATCGTGAATCCTCTCGGCGGCAGCCCCGTCTTTCTCGCCTTGACGCGGGACTATCCTCCCCCTTTGCGCCGCATCCTGGCGTGGCAAGTCGCTCTGAACAGTTTTATCCTGCTGATCGCCTCGTTCCTCATCGGCACCCACATTTTGCATTTCTTCGGAATTTCCATCCCTGTCGTGCAGGTCGGCGGCGGCCTGATCGTAATTTCCAATGGTTGGACCATGCTGAAAAGCAAAGAGCAAGTCGATCGCGGGCCGGACGTCCAGAAAAAAGTGCATCGCGACGATGTTTTTCGCAGCGCGTTCTACCCTCTCACTCTTCCGCTAACGGTTGGACCTGGTTCCATTTCCATGGCCATCACGCTCGGCGCCAACGAGCCTCATCATCTCGGCCCGAACTTTCTCGCGATTCTCGCCGCGGTCATTGGTTCCGCGCTCGTCGCGATGAGCATTTACACTTGCTACGCTTTCGCAGATCGTCTCGCCGCCGCCATCGGCGAAAGCGGCATGAGCATCATCCTGCGCCTTTCTTCCTTCCTTCTCGTTTGCATCGGCGTCCAGATCTTTTGGAACGGCGCGAGCGCCTTGCTTCGTTCTCTGCCCGCAGCCGGACGGTGAGACTGCCCTGTCGTGCATGGTGTATCATGGAATTTCACCAACGAGATGAGACCCGAAGCATTGAATTTCATCGTGTGCCCCAATTGCGCGGGCGAATTAACCTTGAGCAGCGACTCACCGCGCGCCGACGACGGTCACATCCTGAGCGGCAGCCTCGCTTGCCGCGCTTGCGCTTCACAATTTGCGATTCGCAACGGCGTTCCGATTCTGCTTCCTGCAAATCTCGCCAGCGTCAAACTCAAGACGGCTTCGCGTTTTGCCGAGGAATGGACGCGGTGGAGCGATCTTCGCGATTATTACGAACGGGAATTTTTCGACTGGGTCGCCCCGCTGACGGCCAGGGATTTCGCAGACCAGGTTGTCTTTGAAGGAGGCTGTGGGAAAGGACGCCACACTGCCATCGTTGCCTCGCATGGCGCTAGAGCAATTATCTCTTTGGATTTGGGCGAAAGCGCGTTCGTAGCTTTTGCGCACACGCGCCAATTTCCAAACGCGCACGTAATCATTGGCGATTTGCTGAATCCGCCGGTGCGCGCAGCATTTGATTTGGCATTTTCCATCGGCGTTCTGCACCACTTGCCGGATCCCGCGGCAGGTTTTGCGAGTTTGGCCTCAAGAGTACGCGAAGGCGGGCGCGTCGCCTTCTGGGTTTACGGCCATGAAGGAAACGAATGGATTACGCGATACGTTGATCCCGTACGCAAGGCGGTCACTTCGAAATTGCCGGCGCCATTTCTGCGCATCGCCGCAATTCCGCCAGCCGCCGCGCTTTGGGCAGTCATAAAACTTTTCTACCGCCCGCGAGCGAATGGAAAAGGTCCATCGAAACTTCCGTACGGAGATTATTTTGCCGCGCTCTATCGCTACCCTTTCGACGAGATTCACGCCAACGTTTTCGATCAACTGGTCACGCCGGTGGCTTACTATTTGCGCGAAGACGAAGTCCGGCCCTGGCTGGCATCGGGATTCCGCGATGCCCTGCTGCGCTCGCATCGTGGATACAGTTGGACAGGGCTTGCGACTGTGAGCAGAAGCAAGGCAGCTGTTGCTGACTAGCATGCAAGAATCAGAATTCCGGGGAGCTAGCATTGCACCTCCACGAGGGCACCGGCTACAATCCAAGTTTGGATCTTTTTGCATACTTCCATTTCGTTCGACTGGATCGCGCGCAATCCGGCCAGATTTTACCGGTTCGCGCGGCGCAACATTTCCGGCCGTTCATTGCCGGACATGGCAGTGAGCGGCGGAACGCAATTCTTCCGAAGCTCATCACGGTGACTGAAGAGCGCCTTGACGTTCAAAGGGCGCTTCGTGGGGTACAAAGAGTTGTGCGGAATCGTTGGATTCACGACTAAAAATTGGAGCGCGCCGCCGGAGCGAATACGCCAGGCAACCGCGACGCTGATTCACCGGGGGCCGGACCAGCAAGGCGTCTTTCAATCCAGCCTTTTTTCGGCGGGCGCGGCACGGCTGAAAATTATTGACTTGGATTCCGGAAACCAGCCGATTCTTTCCCAGGATGGCGATTTCGGAATTGCCTTCAACGGCGAAATCTACAACTACGTCGAAATACGAAACGAGCTGGAAACACTCGGACATCGCTTCGAGTCGCATTGCGACACGGAAACTGTTCTTCGCGCCTTCATGCAGTGGGATAAAGAGTGCTTTTCGAAATTGCGGGGAATGTTTGCGGTCGCATTATGGAAAAAGTCCGCGAGACGCCTAGTTCTAGGGCGCGACCGAATGGGAATCAAACCGCTCTACATCATGGAGCAAGGGGAAGATCTCTTTTTTGGCTCCGAGCTGAAAGCCATTTTTGTTCATCCGGAAATCGAACGGCGGCTGAGCATGCATGGCCTCGATTGCTACCTTTCGCTGAATTATGTCCCGTGCCCGTGGACTCTGGTGGAAGGAATCGAAAAACTTCCTCCGGGATACTGGCTGGAGTGGAGCGACGGAGAAATAACCTCGGATGCCTATTGGAAACTGCCTTTCACGCACGCTTGGAATTACACACTGGAGTCCGCAAAGGAAGAACTCGACAGCCTACTGCAGCAATCCGTGCGCGAGCACATGATTTCCGACGTTCCGCTGGGAATCTGGCTCAGCGGCGGGATGGATTCGACGACCATTCTGCACTACGCGTCGAAAGCCACGACTGCCCAACTGAAGACATTTTCGATCTCATTTCGCGGAAGAAGTTTTGACGAGACAACCTTCATCGACCGCGCCGTGCGGCAGTACGGAACGGACCATCAGGAACTGGATTTAACCCCCGCGCAAGACCTGTGCGGCGCCATCGAGGAATTTGCCTATTATTCCGACGAACCAAGCGCGGATGCGGGGTCGCTGCCCGTCTGGTTTCTTTCGAAATTGTGCAAGTCCAAGACCACGGTCGCGCTGAGCGGTGAGGGCGCCGACGAACTCTTCGGCGGATACATTACCTGCCGCGCTGACATGCTTGCAAAGTGGGCCAGGCGAGTGCCGCGAGCGCTCCTTCATGCGGCGCTGGCCGGAGTGCGTCACTGGCCGGTTTCGGATGAGAAAATCAGCTTTGAATACAAATTGAAGAGATTCCTGGAAGGCAGTCTGCTTGCGCCACAGCAGGCTCACGTCTACTGGAACGGAACTTTCTCTGACATGGAAAAGCAATCGCTCCTTCGAGAGCCTCTTCCCGTCGCGTTTCACAGTCTTCTGAACGAAGTCGACGAGTTACCGAAGACTGGGGATGCTCTAGCAAATTTTCTGTGGTTCGATCAGAAATACTATCTGGCTGACGACATTCTAGTGAAAAGCGACCGCATGAGCATGGCTCACTCCGTCGAGGTGCGTCCACCCTTCCTCGACCATCGCATCGTGGAGTTTGCCGCCAAGCTGCCTGCACACCTGAAAATTCGCGGCTCGCAGCAGAAATTGGTCTTGAGTGAAATGCGTAAAGACAAGCTGCCCGCCTCCATCCAGGCCGGGAAGAAAACTGGGTTTGACATTCCCGCGCACGAATGGCTTCGCGGACCGCTGCGCCCGATGCTGGTCGATTCCTTGCGAGAAGGAATCTCGGAATACGGACAGCTTTTCCGGGAGGGCGTCGTCGAGAACTTCATGGCCCTGCACCTGGGACGAAAAGCAAACCTCGGCTATCACCTTTGGGGCTTGATGATCCTCTTTCAATGGATGAAAAGATGGCGAATACAAGCGACGTCAAGCTCGACGACGCAAGCGTTCTTACAAGTAAAAGCTGGCTCATTTACCTGATCGTCGCTCTGGTCGCCGGAGCGATCTACCTGGGTTGCAGCGTTTCGCCGCCGTCGCTGATGGATGACGTCGACGGGGCCGTAGCACAAATTGCAAGAAATATGGTTACCTCCGGCGATTGGGCAACGCCGCGCGCCGACGGCATCGCCTTCCTCGAAAAACCCGCGATGTTTTACTGGCCGATAGCCGTCTCGTTCAAGATTTTTGGCATTCATGACTGGGCGGCACGTATTCCCTTCGCGCTTTCCGCCATCGGACTCGCATGCCTGACTTGTGCGTTTGGCATCTGGGCGTTCGGGCGCAGAGCCGGCTTATGCGCGGGCTTGTGCATGGCCACGTGCGTCGGACTCTTCCTATTCACGCGAATCGTTATTCCCGATGTGACTTTGACGTTGACGATCGCTCTGGCAATGTGGGCATTTCTGCGCGCGCTCGATGAGGAGGAGCCGCACCCGCGGTTCTGGGCCTTCGTGCTCGCCGCCAGCCTGGGAGTTGGCGTTCTGCTGAAGAGTTTGATTGGCGCTGTTTTCCCAGTTGCAATCGGGTTGCTATATCTTTTCCTGACCAAGCAGTTGTTTGCCGGACGAACGTGGAAGCGGCTGCGTCCTATGAGCGGTTTTTTCATTGCGGTTTTTCTTGCGGCGCCGTGGCACATTCTGGCGACGCGCCGTAATCCGCCCTATTTCTATTTTGGGTTTCACGGCGGTCCGGGGGAATACCACGGATTTCTCTGGTTCTATTTCATCAACGAGCAGGTTCTTCGCTTCCTCAATCTGCGTTATCCACGCGACTACAATACCGTCCCCCGGGTTTGGTTCTGGCTGTTCCACTTTCTGTGGCTTTTTCCATGGAGCGTCTACTTCCCCGCTATCGCCAAACTTTCCTTTAAGCCTGCAGACCGCGCCGGCCACGCGCGTTTGCTGGCGATTTGCTGGATCGGATTCATCCTGGTGTTTTTCACGCTCTCCACGACGCAGGAATATTATTCGATGCCCTGCTATCCAGCGATGGCCTTGCTGCTTGGCTCCGCGATGGCAGATGGCGGTAATTGGGTCCGGCGTGGAACTCGCGTTCTTTCCGTGATCACCGGCTGCGCGGCGCTGGCCTGCATCACGATTTTCTTTCTGGTGCGAAATCTTCCCGCCCCCGGCGACATCTCCTCCGCGCTCGGCCATCATCCAAGCGTTTACACGCTCTCCCTGGGCCACATGATGGACCTTACGTTCGATTCCTTCGCCTATCTACGCTTACCACTGGCGGTTGCGGCAGTCGCGTTGGCCGGAGGCGCACTGGCGACTTCACGATGGATTGGTTTGCGTTCTTTCCTGGCAGCAGCGCTGATGATGGTTCTTTTTTATCATGCGGCACGTCTCGCCCTGGTGGTTTTCGACCCATTTCTATCGTCGCGGCCACTAGTGGAAGCGCTTCTCAAGGCTCCAGATGGAAAATTAATCGTAAACCACAACTACTGGACTTTTTCTTCGGTCACGTTCTATTCCAATCGCGACGCCCTCAATCTGAACGGGCGCTACTTCAATCTTGAATATGGATCGTATGCTCCCGGCGCCCCGGATGTTTTCATCGACGATGCGCGATTCAAGAGTCTCTGGTACGAGCCGCACCGCTATTATCTTGTCGCTTACCAGTCCGAACTTAAGCACTTCGAAGAATTGATAGGCCAAGATCATCTGCATATCGTCACGGCGAGCGGCGGCAAAGTCCTACTGACCAACCATGCGCTGGGACACACCAGTCCGGCAGAGGGGATTCCGCATTTGTCAGCGGCGTTCAAAAACCAGCTTGCAAAGCCCTTGGTGTACAGGTAAAAAAAGGAAGTCCAGTCCACAGCAGTTTTTTAGCGTACCCCTGCTTGCCCGGCTGTGCATCTAACGAGCGTGGGTCGGGGTTCGGATTGCCGTAGAAACTCGGCTAGAGGTTCGCCCTGAGGAGGGTACATGAAGATTGCTGTGCTCGGTGGGGACGGCTATTGCGGTTGGGCCACAGCTCTCTATTTGTCGCAGAGGGGCCATTCGGTCGCCATCTTTGATAACTTTTTGAGGCGGCTCTGGGACCATGAACTTGGCGCGCAAACGCTGACTCCGATTCGTCCGCTAACGGACCGCGTCCGGGTCTGGCAAAACGTTACGGGTAAGACCATCGAGCTGTTCGTCGGCGACGTTGCCGATTACGATTTTCTGGCTTCGGCGTTCAAATCCTTCGAACCGGATGCGGTAGTTCATTTCGCGGAGCAACGCTCCGCTCCCTATTCGATGATTGACCGCAAGCACGCTGTTTTCACTCAGGTCAATAACGTTGTAGGGACTCTGAACGTCCTGTTTGCCATCCGTGAGTTTTCGCCGAATTGTCATCTCATCAAGCTGGGGACCATGGGCGAATATGGCACGCCCAACATCGACATCGAAGAAGGCTACATTGCCATCGAACATAACGGCCGCAAGGATGTGGTTCCCTTCCCGAAGCAACCCGGGTCCTTTTATCACCTCTCGAAAGTGCACGACAGCCACAACATTATGTTTGCCTGCAAGATTTGGGGCATTCGAGCCACAGACCTCAATCAGGGCGTGGTTTACGGAACGATGACGGACGAAGCCGCGCTGGATGAGGCGCTGATCAATCGATTCGACTACGACGACGTGTTCGGCACCGTCCTGAACCGTTTCTGCGTGCAGGCAGCCATCGGCCAGCCGCTCACTGTCTACGGCAAGGGCGGGCAGACACGCGGCTTCCTCGACATTCGGGACACCGTGCGATGTGTCGAGATTGCCTGTCATAACCCGGCCGCCAAAGGCGAGTGCAGGGTTTACAACCAGTTCACCGAACAATTCTCCGTGCTGGACCTGGCCCGCATGGTGGAATCGGCCGCAAACAAACTTGGCATGGCGGTGGAGATCGATCACATCCCCGATCCTCGCGTTGAAGCCGAGCACCACTATTACAATGCGAAGCATTCGAAGCTCATCGACCTTGGCCTGCAGCCTCACCATCTATCGGATTCGCTCCTCGATTCACTGATGAACATCGCGATAAAGTACCGCGATCGCGTGGATGCTTCGCTGATGCTGCCGCAGGTCAACTGGCGCGAACCGAAAAACGATCGCCGCTTGCAAATGGGTTTGCCTGGAAAACTCTCAACGTCGGAACCGCGCGCGGATCTTGCGACTTCCGCGGTCGCAAAGTCCAAGAAGGTGTAGGACCCTTCTCAGGACCCTTCCCGCACAGGCTTTGATGGAGAGGGACCCCGCGCAGGACTCGGAGTGGCAGGCACAAGCATGCCCTCTTGAATCCTGTAGTCGACGTTGCGCCACCGTATGCTGCTGCGTCCGAAGGTCAACAGCCAGATCACAAAGGCCGTGGCATCCCAAACCACGATGAGCGGCATCGACTTCCAGAGCCCTTTTTGCTGCAGTCCCCACACGCCAATCAGCAACGTCATCGCCACGCGGAACGCCAGATAAGGGCCGAGATACGCGAGGCCAATTGTGGGTGGATGAGTCAGCGCAACCGCCAGACTCCATGGAAATGCTTGCGTGAAAGCAAGGCCGACATGTCCCCACGGACGCATGTGCCGCATGACGGTCATCCAACGGAGGCGCTTAGTGAAAAGCGTGCGTGGCGAATCATAGTCCGGTACAGTCTGCACGGCGTAGGGAAGCATCTCGACCTCAAAGCCCTGCTCCGCTATCAACCGGCCGACAAGCAGATCATCGGCGGGCTTGTTTTCAATGGCCTCGTACCCCCCAAATCCAGCAAGGTGCGAGCGAGTCGTAACTATGGTTGGTCCCAGTGTGAATTTGACGCCGTCCAACTGCCGGGCGACCAGAACTCCGGGATAAAAGTCGGAATACATGCCGATGGACTGAAGATGCTGCGTGAATGTTTTGTCCTGAGTGGAAACATACAAGCAGGTCACTCCGCCCACTTTGGGGTTGCGGAGCGGGGCCACCACTGTTCGCAAGTAATCCGGCTCGACGCGAACGTCGCTGTCGTTGATGACAAGAACTTCATTGCGAGCTTCGTTTACCATCCTGACCAGTTTGGCCACTTTATCGTTGATGGCGTTGCGCCCCGAGCCATAGAGGATTCGAATCTGGCGCTGGGGAAACTCGCGCATCAGCTTCTGGAGAAGGGGAACGGAGGCGTCGTTTTCATCGCCGACGCAGAAAATCAGCTCATAATCCGGGTAGTCCTGGCGGCAATAGCTGGCAAAGTTTTCGTAGGCTTCCGGATCGAGGCCGCGGACAGGCTTCAAGTTGCTGACCGGCGGAGTAAAGTCCAGGTTCTTCCACGTACCATCCTTCGAACGCCGAAAGAAGAGCCAAGAACTGTACAGGACGAGCACGTAATAGACGAAGGGCGCAGCGGCTAACGTAAGAAACAGGTAATCGGCGGCTTTCGAAATCATTGCACCTCGCGAGCTAGGATTGTGTCACGCTGCTCCTTCGATGATAAGGCGCACCAATACCGACTGCTTCTATGTAAGAAGCATAGCAAAATATGGAATATTTCGCTGCCCACAGCTTTGGCCCCGGCGAGACATCCTGTAAGATAATTTTCGAGCGATTGGTGGATTCTTGGCGCCGCCAGCGGGCCGCGCGCGATCCACCGTAACGCAAAAGCCAAAGCAAGGAGCGTATGAAAGATTCCCCGGGCCTGCACCTGAAAACTTACATTTTCATTTTCTTCATGGTCCTGTTCGCTCCCCTAGGCAATGTTTTGCTCAGCAAGGGCATGAAGGGAGTCGGTTCCGCCAAAAACTGGGCGCCGGGCGAGATTTTTCATGTCCTGAGCAGCATAATGACATCAGGGTACATTTGGCTGGGGATCGGCTGTTTGCTCACCTTTTTTGTGGCCTACATGCTTGTTCTCACCTGGGCGGACTACAGCTACGTTCAGCCGGCTTCTTCGTTTTCCTACGCGGTCGTCGCAATGCTGGGTTATTTTCTTCTCGGAGAAACCGTTCCTCCGCTGCGATGGATGGGTATATTTGTGATCTGCGGGGGCGTCTTTATTGTGGGGCACACCCATCCGCGAACGACGGAGAAAGTGTAAACGTGCTCGAGTTCATTTTCCTGATTGTGATTGTTGTGGCAGGAACGGGCGGTGAGCTATGTGTCTCGCGGGCCATGAAAGTAATCGGCGAAGTTCAGGACTTCAGACCAGCCGCGCTAGTTCATTTTGTTTTTCGTGCAATGCGCGTGGGCTGGATGTGGATCGGCATTTCGATGATGACCATGGCCTTCTTTTCGCTTCTAGCGATGCTCTCGATCGAGAACGTGAGTTTCGTTGTACCGGTAACGGCCCTAAGCTACGCGGCCGGCACTGTTGGCGCCATGTTGTTCTTGCACGAACGCATCAGCAAGCAGCGCTGGTTAGGGGTCTTTATCGTTTGCGTCGGGGTAACGCTGGTCTGGCTCAGCAGACGTTGAGCAAGCTTCCATGGGTTACGGCTTCTCCGGGTCCACCTGGGTGGCCTTCCCGATTTTGATAGTGGAGCCGAACCGTTTATAGTTCTGGTATCGAACCGACAAACGGATATGCACGTCCTGGCCGGACTTGAAGCGCAGGACGTCGTCAGCCCGCGTGTAAGTCGGAAACCAGTAGTGGCCTTCGATATTTTCGCGAAAGGTCTCAAAGGTTGGAAAAGCCTGGTCTTCCTTTTTCTTCAGCAAGCCAGTGGCTTTTCCCCTGGTCTTGACAATCTGAAGATCCCTGTCTTCTACCCAGATGCGGCCTTGAAGATAGCGCTGGCTCTTTTCCAGTTTTTTTGGGGCGATGTCGAAAACATAGGTGCCAACTTCATCGACCTGCTCCCGGCCAACATACTTGACGTCATACTTGGGTAATTCATCCGGAGTGAGCACAAGAGGCCACACCTTCTCAATGTCGTCGAAATCTTGCTGCGACATGGAAATTCGGCTCAAAGTAGGGGCAGGAGCGTCGACAACTTTTTCGTAGCGCTTCCCTGCCGGCGTAAAAAGAATGTCACTGGTCAGGCGGTACTCTCCGTCCGGACGGCCGTTCTCATCGATTTCCTGGAAGACGAAAATCTGGGTATACGTGAAGTTGTCCCGCTCTTTGCGAAATTCTTCTTCGTGTTGGGTGAATTTCTGGATGATTTGCTCAACAGGGATAGCCGGCGGCTCGTTTGTGATGTGAGAGGAGGTATCTTGCCGCCCAGCATTCGTCTTGGCTGAATCCGAGGGCGCACTTGATGGAATCACGGTCCCCGGAGGGGGTGGCGGCAATGGTCCTCGTTGTTGCGCGGCCAAGGGTAGCGCCAACAAGGCAAACGCAACCACCAAAAGAGCTCTCTCCCCCATTTTCATGCGCTTCATCTCTTCCAAAGCGGAAATGAGTACACTCATTCTCTCGGGACTCCTCGTCAATACAATCTCTACTGTACTTTAAGATTCGATGCGTCGAACAAAGGTTTCGTAGCCTGCACCTGGCTCATAACGGGAAGATCAACGAGGCACCCATTTGGGACTATGGGCGAAGAGTCCGTTTACGAAACCCATTTGGTAGACAATGAACAGACCGAAGACCAGGCTTACCAGTCCAGAGGCCAACCCAAGGCCGCGATGGAGGCGCGCAAAACGATTTTCGGAGAATGTGAATGGAACGGCAATCGCCGCGGTGATCAGCATCATTCCCGCGACTGTGCCAATTCCGAATACCAGAAGATATAAGACTTCCCAGATTGGAACGCGAATGGTCGTGAGCACTAGCAAGACGACCGCTGCCGATCCCGCAAGACCGTGAACAATGCCCACGGCCAAGGGACGGATGACCTGATAGAAACCCATCTTGTCAAGAGTGTGGTCCACCCAACTCACGGGCGTTGCATCCTCAAAATGACCTTTTTTACCGGGAGTGTGGCCGTGCGGATGACTGTGAATGTAGTCTCCGTGTCCGTGGGAATGCGTGTGCTGTTCCCGCGGGGAGGACTTAAATGTTTTTGTGACCCAACGCGTGAGTCCAGACAGATTTAGAATCCCCAGAAGAATTAACATGAGGCCGACCGACAATTCCATGCTCAGACCAATCCTCGGTGGAATCACGAGACCGAACAAGATGATGGCGGAACCCACAACGAAAATCGTGATCGTGTGACCAAGACCCCACAGTAACCCAATAAAGACCGCCTGGCGGAAGCTTCGCTGGCGGCTGACGATCGTCGTTACGGCAATAACGTGGTCCGGGTCCGTCGCGTGGCGCATCCCAAGAAAAAAGCCGAGCGCGATGATGGACACCAGCGTGATCTGCATCATCAAATTCTACAACAGAGAGTGCGGTTTGATGTGACCAGCATCTCGACTGCACCGCCTCGGACCGTTGATTGGCTTCTTGCTCGACTACTGTAGTTAACTCCGCAATCTTTGGATCCAGTTGGTCCGGTAGTTCCAATAACTCTTTCCGGCGCGGCCTAGCCCAGGAACCACGATCAGCTTCTCTAACTGCGCTCGCCCTTGTTTGCTGAACAGTTTCTTCTTCCGGCGATAGCCCTCGTTCATCGCCACAGTCCTGTAGCCGATTCATGATCGCGCCCGCATTGCGCCAGCTGATGCCGCTACCAAAGCAGCAGCCGCAGATCGACGATTCTCCTCCAAATCGACGATGTTGGATGCAGCACGCCTTACCCGGCCGGTTTGCAATACCTTGTCTGAATTGACGATTCCTGCGATCTTCTCCCGACTCTCCTCGTGGCGTAGTACTAACCGTCCCGGTTAGTCCGTCAGCTAATTGACGCAGCCCTGCTGCGTTAATACCGTGTGAATGCGGCATGAACGGCGGCACTGTGAGTGACGCGATTCTGGCATTAAAGGTCACGGCGACTTGCGCCACAGATAAGGACACGGCGCAGGTTCTCTTCTAACGGAGAAAGGATGAGCGTAGCTAGACTGGCGGAGCCTGATACATCGGCAGTCATGCAGCCAGAGCGCTTGTTGCCGCCGGCTTCCACTCGGTCGTCTTAGATAACCTGAGTCGCGGGCACAGATACGGCGTGAGTTGGGATGCATTCATTCCGCCGACCCAGCAGATAGCTCGCCAGTCCCCGGATTATTTTCCACCCAACGGGCGGCGGCGGGCGCGATTGAAGTTACCGGTTAATTTGCTGTAGGGACAATTCACGAGAGGCGAGAACTCCTTGAGCACTGCAGCAGCTCCAGGCCTAGAGGGCAGGCCCGCTCCCAGTCTTCGGACTTTGCCGCGTCCCCAAGTGCGGGGAAAATTCCTCTTCGTTGGGGAAGAAAAGCTTTATGTCCGGGGTGTTACGTATGGCCCGTTTCGCCCCAGCCAAGACGGCGCCGAATATCCTAACCCAGCACGGGTAGCCCAGGACTTCGAAGCCATTGTTGCGGCAGGAATCAACGCCATCCGGACCTACAATGTCCCGCCTCGTTGGTTCTTGGATGCGGCGCAACGCTCCAACCTGCGAGTCATGGTCGGACTGCCTTGGGAACAACACGTCACATTCCTGGATGATTCGCGCACTGTGCGAGCAATTGAAGCGCGGGTCCGCGAGGCTGTAAGGAAGTGTGCTGGTCATCCGGCCGTAATGTGCTATGCGGTAGCCAATGAAATTCCTGCTGGAATTGTGCGCTGGCTTGGGGGCAGGCGAGTCGAGAGATTTATAGAAAAGCTCTATCGGGTGGTAAAGGCTGAAGACCCCGAGGGGCTCGTCACTTATGTAAATTTTCCGACAACCGAATTCCTGGAACTCCCTTTTCTCGATTTTTTCTGTTTCAACGTGTATCTCGAATCGCGAGATGCATTCGAGGCCTACCTTGCACGCTTACAAACGCTTGCTGGGGACCGCCCATTGCTGTTGGCGGAGATCGGTTTAGACAGCCGACGAAACGGTGAAAAGGCGCAAGCTGATTCGCTTGAATGGCAAGTTCGGAGTGCTTTCGTAGGCGGCTGCGCTGGAGCATTTGTCTTTTCCTGGACGGATGAATGGCATCGAGGCGGATACGAAATCGAAGACTGGGATTTTGGGCTGACGCGCCGTGACCGAAGCCCAAAGCTCGCGTTAGACGCCATGCGACGTGTCTTTGCCGAGGTTCCCTTTTCCCCCAAGACGAACTGGCCGCGGATCTCCGTGATCATGTGTACATACAACGGAAACCGCAAATGGCTTCTAGAGTGCTTCCGCCACTTGGAGAAGATCGACTATCCGAACTACGAAGTCATTGTGGTCGATGATGGCTCGACCGATCGATTCACCGATTGTGCGCGAGATTACGGGTTCCGTTTAATTCGAACTCCGAATTCAGGGCTCGGCAACGCTCGCAATACCGGGCTTTTCGCAGCGACTGGCGAAATCGTGGCCTATATCGACGATGACGCCTATCCTGACCCAGATTGGTTGAAGTACCTCGCGGCTGTATTTCTTCACAGTGACTTTGTTGGTGTCGGCGGTCCGAATCTTCCTCCTTGCGGCGATGGCTGGGTCGCCGATTGCGTAGCAAATTCACCGGGCGGGCCCATCCACGTAATGTTGACAGATCGCGAGGCAGAGCACATTCCGGGCTGCAATATGGCGTATCGGAAGTCCGCGCTGCTTGAAATTAGTGGCTTCGACGAACGCTTTCGCGTGGCGGGCGACGATGTGGACGTCTGCTGGAGCCTCCAGAAACGAAACTGGAAGTTGGGATTCAGCCCAGCGGCTGTCGTATGGCACCACCGTCGCAATTCGGTTCGAACGTATTTGAATCAACAGAGGGGGTATGGCCGAGCCGAAGCTCTGCTTGAGAAGAAGTGGCCCGAGAAATACAACTCGGCAGGTCATGTGTCCTGGGCAGGAAGAGTGTATGGCAACGGTTTCTTTACAATTCTTCCGCGTGCAGGCCGAATCTACCAAGGAATTTGGGGGACTGCCCCCTTCCAGCGCCTCTACGGGCCCACACCAGGATGGCTGTCATGTCTGACTTTAATGCCTGAGTGGTTTCTCATTGTGGGGCTTCTCGCCTTGCTAACCGGACTTGGTTACAGCTGGAAGCCGTTGTTTCTAGCGGCGCCGCTCTCGCTCTTCGCACTTGGTGCACCCGTCGCTCATGCTGTCGCCAGCGGCCTCCGCGCATGTCCCTCAAGACCGATTTGGAACTTCTTGGAGAAGGTTCGTGTGATAGGCGTTACCACGTTTCTCCATTTACTGCAGCCACTTGCTCGTCTCTTGGGAAGAATACGTTGGGGGCTCACTCCCTGGCGCTGGGTGAAAGCAGAGAGTCCTTCTTTGCCGCGAGCGAATTCCATTGTTCTTTGGTGCGAGGTCTGGCACGCAGCACAAGATCGGCTTGAAGAAGTTGAATCTGCTCTGAAGCAACTTGGCGTTGTCGTCCGTAGGGGCGGAGACTTCGATAACTGGGATTTAGAGATCCGCAGCGGACTTCTGGGATCAGCACGTTTAGGGATGGTTGCTGAAGAGCACGGGCAGGGACGACAACTTGTGCGGTGGAGAGTGTCACCGAAATGCTCGGAGATCGGCCTTGTAGTGTTATCCACATTGATTGCGATTTCAGTCGGAGCGGGCACCGCCCGCGCATGGACTGCCTGCGCGGTGGTGGCGACGATGGGCCTACTGCTTGGCCTGTCTGTCCTACAGGAGTGTGAAACCGCCATGGCATTGGCACTCCGCGCAATTCCGGACAGAAAAGTTGAGAAATCATCGGCGCAACTCGTCTCCGGGGGCTTTAAGCGTGCCACGCACGCGGTACGCCAATCGATGGGGGGCCGCGTCCCGGTCAACCAGCCCATCGTGGAAGGCAAGGATTGACTGGCTCCTATCAGGGTGAGGTTATGCAGCGAAGGCGATAAGCGACGGGGATCAAGGCCTTAGACCGGGAAATGTCCCGGAATGAGAAACAGAAAGGATGACTGCTATTGTCTAAGCAAGCCAGCCCAGCGCAGAGCGTGGAAAGGGCACATCTAGCCGCTCGAGCCTGGTTGCGGCTTCGGCCCGGCTCTCGTGAGCCCGGCCGAATAACACTTCTTAAGGACACCTCAAGATCTACAGTTTACAGGATCGAAGGCACGGGTCCGGGAGGCTCCTGTATTGTTGCCAAGCGGTGCCGCCGAGCGGAAGGTGAGATCGAAGCATTTATATATAGTGAAGTTCTGGAGCGGCTTTCGATGGAGTCAGTTCGTTGTTATGGCTTTATCGACGAAGGCTCCGGAGAGCACGGATGGCTATTCCTCGAAGACGGCGGCATTACCCAGGTTGCAGGTAAGCGCGAAAGTTTTCCGGCGGAGTTTGCGCACTGGTTGGCACTCTTGCACTGCTCGGCCTCAAATCTGCCGATACGTGGCCGCCTGCCGGAACGTGGACCGGCGTGGTATCTGGAAACTCTGCGGGCGGCTCGACTAGGACTTTGCCATAGCCTGCGACAACAAACCTGGGGCGACTTGGGTCGGTCGGCCGCCGCAGAGATGCTGGTTTGTTGCGACGTCTTGGAACGAAACTGGCACGTCGTCGAAGAGCGCTGTGAAGGCCTTCCGTGGACTTTGGTCCACTGCGATCTTCAACCTAAGAACGTCCTCATTCGACACACTGACTCTGGAATTGCGTTCTTGCCT
The DNA here is from genome assembly GCA_001914785.1 of Acidobacteria bacterium 13_2_20CM_57_17. GTDB lineage: Bacteria > Acidobacteriota > Terriglobia > Acidiferrales > UBA7541 > Acidiferrum. Next base: position 20,635 of record MNDE01000169.1, read on the forward strand.
TTGGACTGGGAGGAGGCCGGTTGGGGAGCTCCTGCGACCGACTTGGCGCGGATCGACGCTGTAGCCTACTGGTCGACTGCGCGAAGGATATGGGCGAGCGTAGAGCTCCAACAAGTTGAAGGGCAGGTGTGTTGTGGAACTCTGTTCCAAGCTCTTTCAGGTGTGAGTTGGGAATTGGTACGGCTGGCAGCAGGGTCGGAGCACAAGGCTGTGAGACGCCTTCGGATCTACGCCTCCCAGTTGAATGCCTCCACTCTGGCTCTCGGTCTGGAGGTTTAGGCGAATGCAGGATTTCGCTTCCGGACTCCCGAAGACTGACGCATTAAAGAGAGGCCTCGCTTCGGCCCTGCAGAGCGAAGATGTTCGCGGACGCTTCCTCACTCTTTTGGGCCGTGAACCCACGCCTTACGCAACGACCTTTCCATGCGAGATTGTCACCTGCCGAATTGGCCCCGGGAAGCCGCGCCGACTCTTCTGCAAGTATACGGCAGGGGTCGACTATACAGGCCACGGGCATCGAGGTGGCGTGGGGCATGAGATCGCAACGTACCGGCACATCCTGGCGCAGTCAGACAAGTTCCATCCAAAGTTCTACGGTGGTTACGCAGATTCGGAAACGGGTCAATATTGGCTCTTTCTGGAGTATCTGGATGGCGGTCTGCGGGTCGGAAAGCTGAATGATCCTGTGGCGATGGGCAAAACTGCCCGATGGATTGCGCGGTTCCATGTGACCAGTCAGCGCCTGCTGGGCAACGAGCACGTCCGCTTCCTGAAGAGATACGACAAGGAATACTACCTCGGATGGGTTAGTCGCACGGTCAATTTCGCGGGCCCGAACTACAGGAGATTATCGTGGCTTCGCCGTCTCCATGCCTGCGCTGAGGACTTTCTGTCTCCGTTATTGGACTCAGCGCCGACAATCATCCATGGCGAGTACTACCAACACAACATCTTGTATCACCAGGGGCGGGTATGTCCGATTGACTGGGAATCGGCTGCCGTTGGCGAGGGGTTGATTGATCTGGCCTGCCTAACGGATGGATGGGAACGCAAGATCGCTGAAGTATGCACGACAACCTACGTCCGGACTCGCTGGCCCGAAGGAGCGCCCGCCGGATTCGAGAAAGTCCTCAAGGCTGCCCGATTGTATATGACTGTCCGATGGTTGGGCGACGATCCCGACTTTACTCGAAGCACTGGCGCCCGTGGGCATTGGATGCGGTTGCGTAACCTGCTGACAGAATTGGAGCAAAAATGAGGAAGGAGCGAAATGGTACCTCGGCGTTCAAAGCCGCATGCGTCACGGGATTATTTATCTTATCGGTGAGTTCGGCTACCGCCGGTGAGCGAAGCTCTCCGGGCCGCTCTGAGCAAGTGTCTACGACTCCCACTGAGGTCCTTAGCATTTCCGGAGTTGTGCTTGATCCCAGCAATGCGGCTATCGCGGGAGCGAAAGTGGCTCTCCACGGAGGAAGCCTCGAGAACGAACAGTCCACGACAACCGATCTGACGGGGCACTTCCAGTTTACGGCTGTACCGCCCGGCAGCTATGAGGTTGAATTCCAGCGGGAGGGTTTCAAGATATTGAGAAGCCGTGTGAAAGTCGGGCCACACTCTTCCGCCCCGCTGCACATCGTGCTGCCGCTCGCCGAACTGCACGAGGAGGTCACCGCGACGAATTCGCAGGGCCAACTGAGTCGTGACGCTAGCGAAAATGCAGACGTTATCACGCTGGATAGGCAGACACTAGATTCGTTACCGACAATAGACAACGATGTCGTGCGGGCCGTCACCGAGATGCTGGGGCCGGGGGGCTCGGGCGGTGCGGTCCTAATCGTCGACGGGGTAATGGCTTCTGACGTCGGAGTGCCGGCTTCAGCCATTCAAGAAGTCAGAATCAATCAAAACCCCTATTCCGCGGAGTACTCAGTCCCCGGAAAGAACCGGATCGAGATCACCACTAAGAATGGATCTTCCGACCTCCACGGCTCTCTGGAAACATCAGTCCGCGACTACAGGCTTGACGCGCGAAATGCCTTCGCAGACACCCGGCCTCCTGAGCGTCTCTTACTCTTCGATGGCTATTTGAGCGGACCGCTAGGAAAGAGCAAGAAGACCACGTTCCAGGTCAGCGCCAGCCAGAAGCAGGATGACCGGCAAGCGATCGTATACGCCGAGGTGCGTTCTGGAACGTTCATCCAAAATTTTGCCAATCCACAGCGCAGTACCTACTTTTTGGGGGGGATAAATCGACAGATAGGCAAAGGCCACAACCTGGCAATCCGATACAGCTTCTTCGACTGGTCGGACAACGGCAATGGCGTCGGAGGAGTGAATCTCCCGGAAGCAGCCTCGAATGAATCCGCCAGCAGACACTACCTCTATGTCAGCGACAGAGCAGCGATCACTCCGAAGCTGATCAACGAATTTTCTGTTCGAGCGACCACATCGGAAAGCTTAACCGCGAGTGTACTCCAGGGACAGCCCCGTATTGTGGTGCTCGACGCGTTCGTGGGTGGTAGCAGCCAGATTAACTACAACGAGCTGCACAACTACCTGCAACTTAACGAAACGCTATCCTGGTCCCACGGCAAACACTTGATCAAGGCCGGGGCCAATCTCCCGGAGCTCGGCCGCTACAGTCTTAATGACCGCTCGAATTTCGATGGCACATTTCAGTTCTCTTCTCTCCAAGATTACACCCAGGGCAAACCTTTCTCCTTCGTACAGCAGCAAGGGACCAGTCAGCTGGTGTACTGGCAGAAAGAGATGGGTCTTTTTGCGCAGGATGAAATGCGCATACGCCCGGGACTATCGATAGCACTCGGCCTCCGATATGACTGGCAGAACTATGTTTCCAATCCCAGGAACTTTGCTCCCCGAGTCTCCTTCGCCTTAGCTCCCGGCAGATCTAGGAAGATCGTATTTCGCGGCGGGGCAGGAATCTTCTATGAGACTACCGGCCAGGCGGCTATCGCAGACATGCTTCGCTTCAATGGTCAGACCTTGCATCAGATCGTGCTTTCCGATCCGCGTTATCCAGACCCATTCACGGTCGCTGGTGTGGCTCAGACAATTCCAAACAGCACTGTCCGCTTTGCGCCTGATCTTCGTTTGCCGTACGACCTGCACTACAGCTTTGGTGTGGAAACGCAGTTGCAAAAATCGACGATATTCACGGCTACCTATGCCGGCATCCGCGGATTCGATTTGTTTCGGTCGCGCGACCTCAACGCTCCCCTTCCTCCGTTCCGCGTTCCTCCACTCAACGTGCAGCGCCCCAATCCTGAGATCGGCACACTCCGAGAGATCGAATCGGAAGGAGACCTGACAAGCAACGCCTTGAAGCTGACAGTGCGCGCAAAAATCAGCCGTTTTTTCAACGGAATGGCGCAATACACGCTGAGCCGATCTTATGATGATACTGGCGGCATCGCCGCGTTTCCCGCGAATCAGTACGATCTGACCGGCGAGTGGTCTCGGTCTAATTCCGATTCTCTGCACTTTTTTTACTTCTACGGTACCTTTAACGCCCCCAAGGCTGTCAGCCTCGGTGCGTCGTTGTCGGTCCGTTCCGGGCAACCCTACACGGTGACAACGGGAACGGACGATTACGGGACGACGTTTGCCAATGCTCGGCTGGCAGGCGTGCCGCGAAACAGCCTGGAAGGACCAGGGTCCACCACACTCAACCTTCGACTGGCTAAGGAACTAAGCTTAATCACAGCCAAAACCGGGAAACGTAAGAAAGATGAGAAGAAGGGCCTGAACGCAACCCTAGCAGTGGATGCGTTTAACGTTCTCAATCACGTTAACCTCGGCGCGCCCGTGGGCAATTTGAGCTCGCCTTTTTTTGGACATTCTATCGGCGCGGGGCCGCCTCGACGCCTGCAAATGCTGGTACGTTTTCAGTTCTAAAGGCACGAGCATGAGAAATAGGAATCAGTAGAATGCACCACCCGGACCTAGCGCTTTTTCGAAGACTTCTGCAGCAGGCGAGACCCTACTGGGTCCACGTCATCGCTATTTTCCTTTTGGGCCTGGTAGCGACTCCGCTGGGCTTGCTTACGCCACTGCCCGTGAAGATTGTAGTCGACAATGTTATCGGTACGCGTCCTCTGCCAGCGTTCCTAAGCCGCATGTCGCCCATATCCGCCACTCGATCACCTACAGGCGTCCTGACCATCGCGGTCGTTTTGCTTCTAGGGGTCACCGCTGTCGATAACCTCTTTGCCCTTGTGAATTCATTTCTCCGCACGTGGACCGCGGAAAAACTTCTTTTGGATTTTCGGGTTCGCCTTTTCTCTCATTTGCAACGTCTATCGCTGGGGTATCACGATGCGAAGGGCACGACGGATTCTGTATACCGCATTCAGTACGACACCGCGTCCATGCAGTATTTAGCCATCGATGGACTAGGACCGTTTGTCACTTCGGCAGTCACGCTGCTCGTTATGTTCTATGTGACGTTCCGTATCGATGCACAGTTAGCGATGGTTGCGATGGTCATTTCACCCGTTCTTTTCGCGCTCTCCATGGCGTACCGGCCACGCTTTCGGAAGCGTTCGAAAGAGGTGAAGCAACTGGAAAGCAGCTCAATGGCAGTCTTGCAGGAGGTTCTGTCGGTCGTGCGCGTCGTTAAGGCGTTCGGTAGAGAGAAGCATGAGGAAGACCGCTATGTCCACAAATCCCAAGCAGGGATGTGGGCTCGAATTCAACTGGATTTGCTCGGCGGTTGGTACGGTTTGCTCGTGGGCATGACGACAGCTCTGGGGACCGCATGCGTTCTTTGGATTGGCGTCAATCACGTCCGGGCGCGTACATTGACTTTGGGAAGTCTTTTGCTCGTAGTCAGCTACCTCGGCCAGCTTTACGCACCTTTAAAAACTATTGGCCGCAAAGCGACCTCGCTGCAAACGCACTGGGTTGGTCTGGAACGTGCCTTCTCCGTTCTGGATGAGCTGCCGGATGTTCCGGAGCGCCCTAACGCGCGGCGGCTGGTCCGGGCCTCCGGATGCATAGCGTTCCAACATGCGTCTTTCGCTTACGAGGAGGATCATCTGGTTCTCCAAGATATTTGCTTCGAGGTCCCGCGCGGAGCGCGTGTTGGCATCGCCGGCCGGACGGGAGCTGGAAAGACGACTCTGCTCAGCTTATTAACCCGCTTTTATGACCCCACAAGTGGGCTGATCCTGCTGGACGGTGTGGATCTACGCGACTACCGGTTGCCTGATCTGCGCAGCCAGTTCGCGGTGGTTCTTCAGGAACCTGTCCTCTTTTCGACTAGCATCGCCGAGAACATAGCTTACGCACGGCCAGGAGCAACCGAGGAGGAGATTGTTCAGGCGGCGAAGATGGCCGACGCGCACGATTTCATTTTGGCATTACCCCGCGGTTACCAAACCGTTGTTGGCGAGCGTGGAGTCCGCCTCTCCGGGGGAGAACGCCAACGCATCTCACTCGCCAGGGCGTTCTTAAAGGATGCCCCCATTCTTCTGCTCGATGAGCCAACCAGTTCAGTCGACATGAAGACCGAAGCGGCCATCCTGAAGGCGACAGAACGCCTCATGCAAGACCGCACTACTTTCATGGTCGCTCACCGCCTTAGCACGCTGGAAAGTTGCGACGTCATGTTGCAACTGGAGCATGGGCGTCTCGTGCAGATGGAGTGCTATAAGTGATGCCACTTCGCATCGTCGTTCTCGGGAATGTCGCGTGTGAGCCTTACCCCGGAATTGCATGGCAGGCTATGCAGTACGCAGTTGGCTTTCAACGGCTCGGCCACGATGCGTTTTACTTTGAAACCTCGTCTTCGTGGCCATACGATCCGGTTCGAAAGTCGAGAGTCAACACTTCGGCGTATGCCATATCGTATTTGGCGCAAGTCGCTGAATTATTCGGTTTCAGCGACCGTTGGGCTTACCGGAGAAGCTATGGGGACAAAGCGTGGTTTGGTATGGACCGAGAGTCAGCGGAAGAATTGCTGGCACACGCTGACGTTGTTTTTAGCATTACAGGGTCCACGCGTCTGGCGGAAGAAGGTCTGGAAGTGGGGCGGCTCGTCTATGTGTGCACCGACCCCGTCGTTCACGAAGTGCGGTTTGCCCAGGATGACGAAGATGTCCGTACACTGGTCGAGGAGCATGATGATGTCGTGACGTTTGGACTGAACATCGGCAACTCGGATTGTTCGCTGCCGCCTTTACCGCATCTACGCGCGAAGACCTGCCAGCCTGTCGTGCTTGACTTGTGGCAGACCGGTCCGCCCACCAAACGGGAGTTCACGACAGTGGGGAACTGGAGACAAGACGGTCGCGACACGGTATTCGAGGGGAACGCGTATTACTGGAGCAAGCATCGCGAGTATCTGAAGTTCATCGATCTGCCGAAACGCACGACAGAGCCGTTGGAGCTAGCTACCGGCTTGGTCCGATTGTCCACCGACGACAGCAACCTGCTGAAGTCAAACGGCTGGCGCCTGACGGACTCTCACCCGCTCAATGTATGTTCCTATAGGGATTATCTGCAGTCGTCCCGCGGCGAATTTACTGTGGCCAAGGATGCGAACGTGCGCCTGAAGACTGGATGGTTCAGTGATCGCAGTGCCTGCTACCTCGCGGCTGGCCGGCCAGTAATCACTCAGGATACTGGCTTCAGCACGATCCTCCCAACAGGTGAGGGGCTGTTCGCCTTTAACACGATGGACGAGATCTTGGCTGCTTTCGAAGCGATCGAATGCGATTACGAGAGACACAGCCGCGCTGCCAGAGATATTGCCGAAGAATATTTCAAGGCCGAGACAGTGTTGGCAAGACTGCTGAGCGATTTGGAACTGTAAGATATGTCCGCCAAGAGATACCTGATTGTAAATGCTGATGATTTTGGCCACAGCCGCGCGGTGAATCGCGGCGTCATGCATGCCCATGAGCACGGCATCGTGACTAGTGCCAGCTTGATGGTACGGTGGCCAGGGGCCGTCGAGGCCGCGGAGTACGCTAGATACCGTCCTGGTCTTAGCCTAGGATTGCACCTTGACTTCGGTGAATGGGTTTATGAGAACGAAAACTGGGTGCCTGTCTACAATATGGTATCACTCGACGATGTAACGGCGTTGCGTAACGAAGTATCACGCCAGCTTGCCGCCTTCCGAACCCTGACGGGCAGAAACCCCAGCCACATCGATTCTCACCAGCACACACATTTGCGAGAGCCGGGGCGATCTGTTGTGCTCGAAGCTGCTCTACAGTTGAGAGCCCCCGTACGCGATTGCAACCCGGAAATACATTATTGCGGGCGTTTTTACGGCCAATCTACCGAGGGCTCTCCCTATCCAGAGGGAATCACTTCAGATGCGTTAATTGAGATATTTTCGCAACTGCCACCGGGCATCACGGAGCTTGCCTGTCACCCGGGGGAGGAACAGGTTCCGAATACGACGTATGTGGATGAACGCTCAAAAGAATTGAAGACATTATGCGACGCCAAGGTCCGGTCGGCGCTAATTGGAATGAAAATCGAACTATGTAGTTTCACCGCCCTTCCGGACTTTTCTAAGTCCGCGGAGATCGCAAGCACAGCGCCATGAACCTGCAGAACACATCCCGGAGGTTGAGAATAGCTCTGGTTCCACCCCTTTGGGCCAAAGTAGCGCCTGGTACGAGCGGAGGTGTAGAGGGCATCGTCTACGTGCTTGCCGAAGAGCTTGTGAAGCAGGGTCATGAAGTTACCGTGTTTACCTCAAGCGATTCTCCCACGAGCGCGAGAATCAGGGCCGTTTGTAAACGGAACATGATCGAAGCGATGGAAAGAAGCTTGGCGTGGGAATATGAGTATTACGAGACATGTAACATCGCCGAAGCTCTCCAACAAAGCGATTCGTTCGACCTAATCCACTTTCACGTGGGTTGCTACGCGATTCCCCTTGGTGCCTTTTCGCGAACGCCAATCCTGCACACGCTCCATAATCCCATAACCCCCGATGCCATTTGGCTATTGAACCGGTACGCAAACGCTGCAGTCACGGCTGTCAGCCAACAACAGATTGCTGAAATTCCAGAAAACCGGCGACAAAAGATTCGTGTGATCTATAACGGCTGTGATTTTGAATCCTATGAGTTCTCCGCGTCGCCCGGCAAGTATCTGGCCTTCTTGGGGCGCATAAGCAAGGAGAAGTCACCACTGGACGCCATTGAAATCGCGAAGAGAGCTGGCCTGCCTATTGTTGTAGCGGGCCAGCCGCTGGATCAGGAGGAACAAGCCTACTTCAAGGAGAAAATCGAGCCGCTGATCGACGGCGAGAATGTCATCTACATCGGGCAGGCGGATCATCAGCAAAAGGTGGCCTTATTGAAAGATGCTGGTGCTTTTTTGTTCCCCATCCAATGGGATGAGCCTTTCGGCGTTGTCATGATCGAAGCTATGGCTTGCGGCACGCCAGTAATTGCCTTCCAGAGAGGTTCTGTCAAAGAAGTGGTCGACTTCGGAAAAACGGGTTTTTACGCTGACTCCATGGGGACGCTGATCCCCCTAGTTCCACGAGCTTTGGCTCTTGACCGGGGTACAGTTCGGGATCATGCCCGGCAGCGGTTCGGGCAAGTCAAAATGGCGGACGGATACCTTAAGGCGTATGAGTCTGTGCTCAACAGGGGCGCGGACAAGCAACTCTCATTCACTCGCGCGGGGCGGACATGAGCAACGCCCTAGTCAGCATCATCGTCAACAACTATAACTACGAGCGCTTCCTGACAGAAGCCATTGACAGCGCTCTCAACCAGACCTACTACAATACGGAAGTCATTGTGGTGGACGATGGTTCCACAGACGGCTCGCTCGAAATCATTGCGAGTTACGGCCATCAGATCATTCCGCTACTGAAAGGAAACGGGGGACAAAACTCGGCGTTGAATGCAGGCTTCTCATTAAGCCACGGAGATGTGGTCTTGTTCCTGGACTCGGATGATGTACTGTGCCCAACAGCGGTGACAGCTGCCATACACGCCTTTTCTGACCCAGATGTTGTCAAAGTGCATTGGCCATGGCTGGAATGGGACGAGTCCTCGCGGGCAACCGGCAAGGTCTGGTGGAAGTCTCTTCCCGATGGCGATATGCGTGATTTAGTTCTGCACGCAGGTCCGGAGGGGGTGGCGGGTTACCTGCCGTCCGGCAACGCATACCCCCGTAAGTTCTTGCAAAGCGTTTTCCCTCTGCCTGACGTGCAGCGCAGTGCGGGCTGCGGTTCGTCCAAAGGTGAAACACATTGGGCGGCAAGGCCAGGCCCAGATTTGTATCTTGCCACTTTGGCGGCGATTCATGGGCGAATGAAGCAGGTCGAGGAACCACAGGCTTGCTATCGGATGCATGGACACAATGGCTACCAATCGCTAGAATTTGAAGAGAGGCTCAGGTTCGATTTGGCGCTTTTCGATTATGCATCGAAAGCTGCTGCCGAACACTGTCACAAGCTCGGGATCCCTGTAAATCGAGAGCTATGGAAAGCCAACTCCTGGGCCCATCGAGTCCAGCGGGCAGCGCGGGACATCGTGTCGCTTGTACCGTTCGGCGGATCGTTCATCCTCGTTGACGGAGATGAGTGGAAGACAGATCCGTCAATGTCCGGCCGTAAGCGTATACCATTCCTGGAACGCAACGGCCAATATTGGGGTAATCCTCGTGACGATGAGAATGCCATTGAGGAATTGGAACGGCTGCGGGAAGCGGGCGCACAATTCATCGTATTCGCCTGGTCGACTTTTTGGTGGCTTGAATACTATGCTGGGCTTCGCCAATGCCTGCGCACACGGTTTCCCTGCGTTCTTGAAAACGACTCCCTAGTGATGTTCGACCTGCGGAGGGAGGGCGTACCTGAATGAATGTCCTGGTGATCGCCCCACACCCTGATGACGAGTCGATCGGCTGTGGCGGCGCGATCTGCCTGCACGCTGATCGGGGCCACAGGGTGACGACGGTATTTCTTACGTCTGGAGAATATGGGTTGCGTGAACTATCAAAGGAAGCCGCTTGGCGCGTCAGAGAGCGTGAAGCGGAGAGGGCCGGAGAGATACTGGGAGTTGCCTCTGTAGAGTTCTTGAGGCGGCCGGACCAGTATCTTGAGGAGGATACCATTGATGCTGCGCGCGCCCTCAAACCCATCCTCCAACGGGAAAACCCGGAGGTCCTCTACTTGACGCACGAGCGGGACTTTCATCCGGATCACCGCGCAACCGTACCAATAGTTCAGGCGGCGGTACACGCTGCCGGTATTGCAGAGCCAACTCTGCTGAGCTATGAGGTGCTGACCCCCCTCTCCGAATTTGATCGAGTAGAGGACATCAGCCTGGTTATGCGACGCAAATTGATGGCGGTGAGGGCGCATCGTTCGCAGATACGACAGTTCCGCTATGATCTGGCGTTTCGTGCCATGAACAAATATAGGAGCGTCGTAGCACGGGCGGGCCGTTATGCCGAGGTCTTCCGAGTGGCAGGAGAAAGTATGAGTGGCATCTCTTTGCCTTGCAGGGCGGACCCAGGTTGGCACCGTTTCTATACGGCGACCCAGGAGATCACAGAGATCATTCCGACGGAGGCAGCTTTTATTCTGCCGGGCGAAGCGATCTCGGAGGTGTCCGCCCTGGTCGCCCCTCGGCGCTGCATACCGTTCCTCGAAAAAGGCGGGGGATACTGGGGGAAACCCGCCGATGATGCAGCGGCAATTCGAGAACTCGAACGACAGCGAGAATCTGGCGCCAGTTTTATCGTTTTCGTTTCGTCGACCTTCTGGTGGCTTGAATACTACGCAGGGTTCCGCGAGTACCTCTGTGAGCGTTTTCCCTGCGTTCGTGAAAATGAGCAGATCGTAGTGTTTGATCTGAGAAAGGCAGCGAGGGTTTCTATCGGGCTAACGGCATGAGGGTCAGGCTTGCGGAGCATACGGTTCGGATAGGCTGTAAAGGTAATCGAATGAAAGAGAGGGAACCATATGCGAGAGGTTAGGGCTTGCCTCTTGCTCTTCGCCACGGCGTTGGCATCCCGCACAGTGCTAGCCCAACAGCAAACATCCTTTCTCAGTGAGACCGAGGATGGCCGGCAAATTTTCCTAACCAATTGCGCGATTTGCCATGGCCCGGATGGTGATTCTGTCTACGGAGTGGATTTGGGTCGCGGCAAATTCAAGACAGCGTCGTCCGACGACGATCTCATTCGAATTCTCAATGTGGGAGTCCCGGGAACTTCGATGCCCGCGTTTTCAAAGGAATTTTCGCAGATCGAAATGCGGGCCGTTGTCGCCTACTTGCGTTATATGAAATCCACATCCAGTGCCACGTTCGCTCCCGGCGATGCAATTCAAGGCAAGGTCATTTTCGAAGGCAAAGGTGAATGTCTCAGCTGCCATCGAGTCAGGGATAGGGGCTCCCGAGTGGGTCCGAACCTCACTGAGATCGGATCTCTTCGGAGGACAGTCGAACTGCGACGTTCTTTACTCGATCCTGACGCCGAAGTTCTTCCCTCGAGCCGCTTCATCCGCATAGTAGCCCGGGATGGGGTCACAATTATTGGAAGGCTTATGAACCAAGACACCTTAACGGTGCAACTTATCGATTCGAAAGAGCGGCTACAGTCCCTCAAGAAGGCAAACCTGAAAGAATACGGCTTCATCGACAAATCTCTAATGCCTTCCTACAGGGACAAACTCAACAACCAACAGCTTGCAGATGTCGTCAGTTACCTTGTCACCTTAAAAGGAATCGGCGCCCAATGAGCCAACGAGTGCGTTTAATAGTTCTGGTCACTCTGTTTGGTTGCCTCCCGAATAGCGCCTGGCCGAGACAGATTTCGTTCGAACGTATTCTTGGGGCCGACAAGGAGCCGGAAAACTGGCTTACCTATTCCGGAACCACCTTTAGTCAGCGCTATAGCCTGCTTACCCAGATCACCACGGCAAACGTCAAGAACCTCGAGTTGCAGTGGGTCTATCAGGCTAGGTCGTTGGAAAAGTTCGAGGCCACGCCTCTAGTGGTAGACGGAATCATGTACACCGTCCAGGCTCCGAATGACGTGGTCGCTTTGGATGCCGCCACGGGTCGGGTTTTTTGGACTTACTCACATCATCCGGAACATGGGCGCCCTTGCTGCGGTCGAGTCAACCGAGGGCTGGCCATACTAGATGATACGCTCTTCATGGGAACGCTCGACGCACATCTCATCGCGATCGATGCCAAAGATGGCCACCCTCTATGGGAGACCACGGTGTCCAAGGCAAGGTCCGCATATGTCATTACGCACGCTCCCTTGGTAATTAAGGACAAGGTGCTTGTCGGCGTCGCCGGTGGCGAGTTTGGCATTCGGGGCTTTATCGCCGCTTACGATACCCGAACAGGACGGGAGGTTTGGCGGTTCAACACAGTTCCGGGACCAGGCGACCCAGGCCACGAGACCTGGAGAGGAGATTCCTGGGAGAGAGGGGGAGCGCCAATATGGATGACTGGATCCTACGACGCTGATCTCAACTTAACCTATTGGGGCACGGGGAACCCCAGCCCGGACTGGAATTCTGACGCGCGACCCGGAGACAATCTCTACAGCGATTCCGCGATTGCGCTGGACCCGGACACCGGAAAACTGAAGTGGTATTTTCAATTCACGCCTCACGACGATTTCGACTTTGATTCGGTTCAAGTTCCAGTCTTGGCCGACATCGAGTGGAAAGGTCACAAGCGCAAGGTCATCCTGTGGGCCAATCGGAACGGCTTTTTTTACGTGCTTGATCGCACCACAGGAAAATTCCTTCTGGGTAAACCGTTCGTCAAAGTCACCTGGGCGAATGGATTCGATGAAAAGGGCAGACCAACGCGAGTGGAGGGCCAGGCTCCAAGCCTGGAGGGGACTCTTGTGTATCCCGGCAATCCTGGTGGGACTAGCTGGTATTCTCCCTCTTACAGTCCGGGCACCGGGCTTTTTTACATTCCCGCATGGGTTAGCTCCTCGTCTGTGTTTGTGAAACTGCCCAGCGAGTATCATGAGGGCCGAGATTATTCCGGGGGAACAACGAGGTCGTCGGTTCCATTTAATTGGTCTCCAGCTCCGAATTTGCGGAAAGAGGAAGAAGGCTACGGCGCGGTCCGAGCGCTCGACCCTCAGACCGGTGAAAGGAAATGGGAATTCAAGATGACCGAC
>MNDE01000076.1 GCA_001914785.1 Acidobacteria bacterium 13_2_20CM_57_17
TGCTTGCCGCTTGCCGGTATTTTGCGACAGAGCGATGGGAGTGTTCCGCAAAATGCCAAATCGCAGTCAACCCCGAGAGATTCGAACTCATCGTGATTCTGGAAGGCGCGGGTAGCTTTGTCTGGCCGGACAACGCCGCGCGTTATCGTCGGGGCGAATGCTGGCTGGCGCCTGCATCACAAGGACACGTGGAGGTCTTGCCAGAAACGGCGACTTCGCTGATCCGTACCTTTGTGCCGGATATCCCCGTACTGCGGACGGAATTACATCGCAATGGAGTTTCGGCGGCGGCACTGGCACAAGTTATTTTCGACTAAGGCTGCTTAATGATGGCGACCGAAAAACTGATGGTGCACGCAGTGATTCTTGCCGGAGGGCGGGGGACGCGCTTCTGGCCACGCAGCCGGACGCGCACCCCAAAACAGCTTTTGAACATTGTCGGCAGGGACACCATGCTGCAGCAGACCATCGCGCGCTTGAAGCCACTGATTCCGGCCGAGCGCACTTGGACGGTCACGAACGCAGAACAGGCTGGCGCGGTTCGCAAGCAGGTTCCCACGGCCACGCGCAAGCGCGTATTGATTGAGCCGCTCGGGAGGAACACTGCGGCGGCGATTGGGCTGGCGGCCATTCACGTGCGCAATATCGCGCGCGGCGACGCGTTGATGGCAGTGCTCCCCGCCGATCATTACATCGAGCAACCGCGGAAGTTCCGCGAGATTATGAACTCCGCGCTCAACGTCGCCAGCGAACCGGAGCGAATGGTGGTGCTAGGCATCCCTCCAACGCGGCCGGAAACGGGTTTTGGCTACATTGAAAGATGCGGGGAGCCGATCGAGGCCAAAGGCTTCGCGGTTTTTGCCGTCCGCCGCTTCACGGAGAAGCCCGAACTGAAGCTCGCGCAAGAGTACACTGCTTCCAGAAATTATCACTGGAACGCCGGAATGTTTTTCTGGCGGGCCTCCACGTTCCTGGAGAATCTGAAGAGTTTTCTGCCGAAGACGCACGCCGCTCTGGAAAGGCTCGCAGAATTTATTGGAACGCGTGGCTACGAACGTGAGCTGCGCGCCATCTATCCGAAGCTCCAAAACATCTCCGTGGACTATGCTGTTCTCGAGCCCGCTACGTGTATCGAAGGGCCGCCGCGTGTGTTCGTGATTCCCGCGGAGGTAGGCTGGAGCGATATCGGCTCCTGGGCCGCCGTTTATCAATTGCTCGCAAAGAAAAGCGGCGAGAACGTCCTCGCGGGGCAGGGCCACACGCTCGATGCGGAAGGCAACTTTCTGTGCAGCCCGTCAAAATTCGTGGCCGCGATCGGCGTCCGTGATCTTGTCGTGGTTGAGACTCCCGATGCGCTGCTGGTTTGTCCACGCGACCGTGCCCAAGATGTGGGAAAAATCGTGAAATGGCTCGAAGCGCAGCGCCGGAAAGACCTCCTCTAGCAGGCCAATCCGGCTGTTTTGGGAATGTTTTGCATCGCGTATACTTTTCCCGGCACTCATGTCCTCGATCAAGTTTGGAACCGACGGCTGGCGGGGCGTCATCGCCGATGATTTCACCTTTGCGAACGCCCGCACTGTCGCGCATGCCATCGCCCGCTACGTGGTGCGCAATGAAGACGCGCGCAAAGGCGTGCTGATCGGCTACGACCACCGTTACGCTGCGGATCGCGTGGCCGCTGCAGCCGCCGAAGTGATCAGCGCCAGCGGCACTCCCGTCTGGCTGGCGGACAGGCCCTGTCCCACGCCAGCAATTTCCTATCTGGTACGAAATCGCGGGGCCGCCGGCGGTATCGTGGTCACCGCCAGCCACAATCCTTATCGCTGGAACGGAATTAAGTACAAAGCCAGCTATGGCAGCAGTGCTCTTCCCTCAATCGTCGCACAAATCGAAAAAGAGCTCGAAGTCGTGTTGGAGAAGGGTGTGCCGCCCATGCCGCCACGCCGGAATTTGATACAGCCTCTCGAGCCACGCGCGCCGTACCTCGATGCGCTCGAAAAACTGGTGGACTGGAAGCGGCTGCGCGATGCGAAGTTTCGTTTTGTATTTGATCCCATGCACGGATCGGCAGCAGGCTTGCTTCCCGAACTTTTGCGGCGCAACGGCATGATTTGCGACGAAATTCGCGGCACGCGCGATCCGCGCTTCGGCGGCGTGCATCCGGAGCCCATCGAACCGCACATCGAAGCGCTGCGTCAGGCCGTGCGCGCAGGAAAATATGATGCCGGCTTCTGCGCCGACGGCGACGGCGATCGCATCGGGGCCATCGACCGCGACGGCTCGTTCGTCAACCCTCACCAGATCTTTGCCATGCTCGTCTGGCACCTGGCGGGAACCCGCAACCTCCCCGGCGACATCGCAAAAACATTTTCTGTCACGAAGCTCATCGACAAGCTGGCCACAAGATTCGGACGCAAACTGCATGAAGTGCCCATCGGGTTCAAATACATTTGCGAGCTGATGCTCGAACAGAACATTTTGATCGGCGGCGAAGAAAGCGGCGGCATTGGCACCAGCCTCTACCTGCCGGAGCGTGATGCCACGGTCTCCGCGCTCTTCCTCGCGGAATTGATGGCCTGGCACGGCAAATCCTTGGGAGAACTGCTGACTACGCTCCATGCGGAATTCGGCGAGTATCACTACGGCCGCGTCGACCTCGATTTGAAGCCGGGGCAAAAGGAAAAAGCCATCGCTCACTTTTCGAATGGAAAACTGAATCGTATCCTTGATTTGCCGGTAGTCGGCCGCGAGGACATGGATGGAATCAAGGTTTACCTCGGTGAGGCTGGATGGGTGATGGTCCGCGCTTCTGGAACAGAAAATCTTTTGCGTGTGTATTCAGAAACGTCAAAGCCCGAAACCACGCGCCGAGTTCTCACTGCTGTAACCCAAATCGTTCACGATCTATAGGTGCCGCATGAACACGATAAACTTGAAAGAAAAATTCAACCTCATTTCCGAGCACTACAAGCCCTGCATCATCGGCGAAGTCAACAATTGCCTGGTAAAAGCAGTCAAGTTCAAGGGAGAATTTCTCTGGCACCATCACGACAGGGAAGACGAACTCTTTCTCGTCGTGAAAGGCTCTTTCCGCATGAAGTTTCGCGATCGTGAACGTCTAGTGCGTGAAGGGGAATTCATTGTCGTCCCGCATGGCGTCGAGCACTGTCCCGTGGCGGACGAAGAGGTCCAGGTTATCCTGATCGAACCAAATTCGACCCTGAACACCGGGAACATCACCAACGAAAGGACTATCGCCCAGCTCGAGCGCATCTGAAATCTGCTCCTGCGGCGATCTGCAACCAGCCATGGAACACCGTTTTTACACGCTCGATGTTTTCACCAACAACCGCTTCGAAGGCAACCCGCTTGGCGTATTTACCGACGGCGACGGACTTTCAGACGATCAGATGCTCGCCATTGCGCGCGAAATGAATCTTTCGGAAACGGTCTTTGTGCAAAGGCCCACGGACGAAGAAGCGCTCGCGCGGTTGCGAATCTTCACCACCAAGGAAGAACTCAAGCTCGCCGGCCATCCCGTGATTGGAACTTGGTTCCTGCTCGCGGAATTGGGCGTGGTTCCCGCGCAGGACGGCGGCGTACATATTCTTCAAGAAACCGGAGCAGGAATCTTGCCAGTGGAAATTCGCTTTAAGGATGGCCGGCCGCAGCGGGTCACCATGACGCAAAAAGAAGCTATCTTCAAACCCGCGAAAATCAAGAAGAAAAAGCTCGCCTCCGCACTGGGACTCTCGCCCAAAGACTTCGATCCGAAGCTGCAACCTGAATTTGTGTCCACGGGCATCTTCAACCTGATGGTGCCGCTGCGCAATCGCGCGGCACTGGGCAAGATTGTCATGAACATGGCCGAACTTCGGCGGCTTCAGGGCAAGAACGCAACAATGGCCTACTGCTTCGCTCTCAGTGGAAATGGCAAAGCATTCTCCCGCGGCATGCTGCCCTGGGAACATTATGAAGACGCCGCGACGGGGTCGGCCGCTGGTTCGCTGGGCGCATATCTGGTGCGAAACGGAAAACTGACGCCCGGCCACACACTGACCATTCTGCAGGGCGCGGAAATGGGCCGACCGAGCCACCTCGAAGTGGAAGTCACGCAAAGCGGAAAGAAACTCGTTCCTCGAGTCAGCGGTGCGGCCGTGAAGGTATTTGAAGGAACGATTCGCGTCTGACGCAAATTCACGCTGAGAAGAAAAAGGGCCGCACGATTTTTTACGCGCGGCCCTTCACCTTTGCAAGGCGAATACTTACTTGTGTCCCTTGCGGTCCTGCCGCAGATCCTTGCGATCCTTGTGCAGGTCTTTCTTGTCTTTGTTGATGTCCTTCTGGTCCTTGTTGCGGTCATTGCGATCCTTGGCCAGGTCCTTCTTGTCGTGGTTGATATCGCGCTGATCGGCATTGCGGTCCGCGCGGTCCTTGTTCAAATCACGCCGATCATGATTAATGTCCCGCTGATCCTTGTTCCGGTCGACGCGATCCGCACGAAGATCCTTGCGATCAGCCTGCGCCTGCGCGCTGTTGGCGCCGAACTTCTGGTCGTCGCGGGCAAGCTTCGTCTTGTCGTGATTGATGTCGCGCTGATCGGCATTGCGGTCCGCGCGGTCCTTGTTCAAATCGCGCCTATCGTGATTGACGTCCCGCTGGTCGGCGTTGCGGTCGGCGCGATCCTTCGCCAGATCCCGCTTATCATGATTGATATCGTGCTGATCGGCGTTGCGATCCGCACGATCCTTTGCCAGATCTTTCTTATCGCTTCGAATGTCTTTCTTGTCATTCTGGATGTCCTGCTGCTGCGGAGCCGGATCCTGGCTCTTGGCATACGCACCGCCGGCGAGCAAACCGGCAAAAGCAATCGCGAGCACCCCTCGACGGACCACATGTTCTGCGTTCATGGTTGTCTCCTATTGAATTGAATACTTCCTGGCGTTACCACCACACTTACAGAAATCAAACACCGTTGGTGATCCAAAGTTTCGCCGTTGGACGCTTAAGATGTATTGACGAAGAACTAAGAGCGAGTGAAGTGGACGTAACTAATTTAGTTTCAATGATTTATGGACGGAGTCAAGAATACCATTCACAAACGACCCGGACTCTTCCGAGGAGAACTTTTTCGCCAATTCCACGGCCTCATTCAGGATGACCTTGGGGGGCGTGTCCGTATCGTTCAATTCATGAATTGCCAGGCGCAAGATGGCGCGATCGATGGCGGCCAGCCGTTCGAACCGCCAGTTGTCCGCGTGCTTTACGATGATCGCGTCTAGCGCGGTAATGTCTTTCGCTGCGCCTTCAAAGAGTTTGTTCGCAAACGCTCGCGTTTTGTCCGCCGCCTTCGCACTTTTCCAGAACTTCACCTCCAGTTTGGTGAAATCCTGCTGGCTCATGTCCCACTGGAACAACATCTGCATCGCAAATTCGCGGGATTTTGTGCGGAGAGACACGTTACTTGCGCCGAGGCTTTCCAGAGCCATCCGGTATGGAACCAGCAGTGCGAAGCTTGCGTGACAGTTGTGCCATTTCGATGGCGGCGAGCCCCGCTTCGAATCCCTTGTTCCCGCCCTTCAGCCCGGCGCGGTCAATGGCTTGCTCCAGCGTTTCGCACGTCAGCACGCAAAATATGATGGGCAAGCCGCTGTCCATCTGCGCGAGCTGCAATCCTCGTGCCGTCTCCGAGCAAACGTAATCATAGTGTGTCGTTTCGCCGCGAAGCACGCATCCGACGGCGATCAGTGCGTCGTACTTTCCGGTCGCCGCCAGTTTTTTTGCCGCCAGCGGCAATTCGAACGCTCCCGGAACGTACACCACATCAACGTTTTTGCTGGTAGCGCCCGCGCGTTCCAGCGCATCTACAGCCGCCGCAAGAAGCCGCTCAGTGATAAAACTATTGAACCGGCTCACGATAATTCCAAAGCGAACACCCACGGCGCTCAATGCGCCATTAATCTTCCCGGGATGTAATTTTTCCGCCATCGCCAGTCTATGCTGTTCCTTCTCGCATCCCTTACTTCCCTTTGAATTGCGGCGCCCTCTTCTCCAGAAACGCTTTGGTTCCCTCACGCATATCTTCAGTCGCGCAAGCTACGCCAAACAGCGTCGCCTCCAGGAACAATCCTTCTTCCAGCGGCATTTCCATGCCGCGCTCGATCGCTTCCATGGTAAATTTCACCGCAAGCGCCCCGTTCGCGATAATTTTCTTTGCCAACGCTTCTGCCGCCGGAATCAACTCCGCCGGCTCATGGATGTGATTGACCAGCCCGATGCGCTGCGCTTCTTCCGCCGGAATCATTTCGCCTGTCAAGCACAGTTCGTGCGCCACACCTTTGCCGCACAATCGCGCCAGCCGTTGTGACCCGCCGTATCCCGGCAAAATTCCCAGCTTCACTTCCGGCTGCCCGAGCTTCGCGGTCTTGCTGGCGATTCGAATGGTGCAGGAAAGTGCCAGCTCGCACCCGCCGCCCAGCGCAAATCCGTTGATCGCGCAGATCGACGGCTTCCCCATCGTCTCCAGCAAATGAAAAACACCCTGCCCGAAAAGCGAAAATTCCTTGCCATTGACCGCTGTTTGTAGGGCCAGTTCGCTGATGTCCGCGCCCGCCACGAACGCTTTCTCTCCTGCGCCCGTGAGGATAAGCACGCGCACCGCAGAGTCATCGCGCGCGTCGAGCAGCGCATGCCGCAGTTCTTCGACGGTTTTGCGGTTCAGAGCATTCAGCACCTTCGGCCGGTTGAAAGTGATGTAGGCAATCCCGTCTTTCTTCTCGTACAAAATGTTCTCGTAACCCATCTCTTCCCTCTTCCCGGCCTCGCGCTCCTGGAGCGTTTCTTCCGCAACTCTGTGTCCTCAGTGCCCTTCTGCGTCAATTCTATTTTCTTTCAGAATTTCAGTGCCTTCGGATTCGCCGGGTCCGAATAATCATAAAATCCTCGCCCTGATTTCCTTCCGTTCCACCCCGCCAGCACCATGCGCTTCAGCAACGGCGGTGCCGCAAACCGTCGCTCCTTGAATTCGTCAAACATAATCTGCGAAATGTAATACGTCGTGTCCAGCCCCACAAAATCCAGCAATGTCAGGGGTCCCATCGGATGCCCGCACCCCAGCTTCATCGAATTATCGATGTCCTCGATGGAACCGACGCCCTCTTCCAGCGCGCGAATCGCATCCAGCAGATACGGCACCAGCAGCCGATTCACGATAAAACCCGTGCTGTCATTCGCGCGCACCGCCGTTTTGCCCAGTTTCACGCCGAACGCCACCATCTCTTCATACACGGCGGGGTCCGTCGCGATCGTCCGCACCACTTCGACCAGCTTCATCACCGGCACAGGATTGAAGAAGTGCAGCCCCACAAAGCGCTCCGGCCGCTTTGTCGCTGTGGCAATTTCCGTAATCGTCAGCGAAGACGTGTTGCTGGCAAAAATGGTCGCTGGGGGGCAGATCTTATCCAGCGCGCTGAATAGTTCTCGCTTCGCGGGCAACTGCTCGATGATCGCTTCCACGATGACGTCGCAACCCTTCAGGTCGTCAATGGAAGTCGTACCCTTCAGCCGGCTCCGGATTTGCCCCTTTGCCGCGTCGGTGATCGTCCCCTTCTCCACCAATCGATTCAGATTTTTCTCGATACCCTTAAGCCCTTTTTCCACCAGCTCCGCGTTCACTTCACGCACCGTCGTTTCGAATCCCGCCGCAGCCACGACCTGCGCGATTCCTGAGCCCATCAGCCCACACCCCACGACTCCCACTCTCTGAATCGCCATTTTTTCCTCGTAGATGATTTCGCCGCCCAATCGGCAATATGGCCGGCAAGGAACCGCGTATCCCGAATGCGAGAGTGTAACAGAAATAGTGCGGCTAGTTGTTCAGGGCCTCGACAATCATCGCGATTCCCTGCCCTCCGCCGATGCACGCCGTCGCCAGCCCATACCGCAATCCATCTCGCCGCAACTCATTCAGAATTGTAATCACCAGCCGTGTCCCCGAAGCCCCCAGCGGATGCCCGAGCGCGATCGCTCCGCCGTTCACATTTGTCTTATCGCGCTTCAGCCTGAGCACCTTTTCCACGGCAAGGTACTGCGCGGCGAACGCCTCATTCACTTCTACGCGATCCATCTGGTCTAGCGTGAGTCCCGCGAGCTTCAGCGCCTTCTGCGAAGACGGTACCGGCCCAATCCCCATGATGCTCGGGTCCACCCCGGCCACTGCCCACGAAACAATCCGACCCACCGGCTTCAGCCCGTGCTCCTTTGCGGTTTTCTCTCGCGTCACCACCACCGCCGCTGCGCCATCGACAATCCCGCTGGCGTTCCCCGCCGTCACAATCCCGTCTTTCTTGAACGACGGCGGCAATTTTTCCAGCGTCTCCATCGTCGTTTCCGGCCGCCGGTGATCGTCTTCGCTCACGACTGTAGTTTTCTTTCCCTGCTTCACTTCGACCGGTACCAGCTCTTCCTTGATGCGGCACGCCTTGTAAGCCGCATCCGCTGCCTGCTGGCTGCGCAGCGCATACGCGTCCGCATCTTTTCGCGTGATGCCCTGTTCCTCGGCCAGTTTTTCGGCTGTCAGCGCCATCGGCAATCCGCAATAGGTATCCGTCAGCCCGGCCATCAACGAATCTTCCAGTGTTCCGCCGCCGAGTTTCAAGCCAGTCCGCGCCCCGCGAATCACAAATGGTGCCTGCGTCATGTTTTCCATGCCGCCCGCTAGCATCATGTTCGCTTCGCCAAGCAGCAAGCGCTGCGCCGCTTGCGCAATCGCCTCAATCCCAGACCCGCATAGCCGGTTCACCGTCACCGCCGGCGTTTCGATTTTCAGCCCAGCCTTCAATCCCACGTGCCGCGCACCGTACAGCGCGTCCGCACTCGTCTGCATCACATTGCCAAAAATCGCATGGTCAAACTCGCTTGGGTCTACTCCAGAACGTCGAATCGCCTCTTTCGAGGCGTGCGCGGCCAAATCAATCGCGCTTACGTCCGAAAACGCCCCGTTGTACCGCGCCATCGGCGTCCGCGCCCCCGCTACAATCACCACATCTGTCGGAAACATAAGTTCCTCACTTCTTCAAAATCGCCATCCCTAGTCTACTGCTTTACTCCAAACGCAGAAACGCACGTTCATCTCTGCTGCGGCGTAAAACCTCACGAGCGGTTTCCTCCTACCAGATGGTCTTGAGCTGTTTGGAACTGCGGATATTCCGGTCTTTCGTCACAAGCGCGATGCCCTCGGCCAGGGCCGTGGCTCCAATGAGCCGGTCGCATGGATCGCTTGGATAACTAGGTGGAAACTGAGTTGCAAGCACAGCAATCTTCGGAGTGACGAGGCGAACTGCTGTCCGCGCCGCAATTTCTTCCACAAATGCCTCTGCGGTTCCGCTGATATCCAATCGTCCATTGGTCATCAGCCACGCCAATTCCCACAGCGTGATCGCAGAGATTCCAATTCCGCCTTCGCGGCTTGCTTTACGAATCGCGTCACCGGCTGTCCGCGAGAGCCTTCCGGGATCGCTTGCCATCCAGACCACTACGTGCGTGTCCAGAAGAATCACTTCTTGAAGACCTTCCACTCTTTCAGCGGCACGACTGGCGACTCGATGTCGCCGACAATCTTCATCCGGCCAACCATGAATCCGAAGAGATCGCCGTTATCCCTCGCCGCGGGCACTACTTTCACGACCGGTTTCCCGCGCTTCGTCACGACTACCGGCTCTCCCGTAGCTTGTACGTCGTCCATTACCGCCAGGCAGCGTGCCTTGAAAACGCTTGCTCGCATCTGTTTCATGGTGCCCTCTTCACGTCCATAGTCATTTTACCATGACCCATTGAGTTTGGCCACCTCCCTTGCCATTGGCTATTGCGAAATTGTGAGGCTCATCACAACCTCGGCCACCAAGCGTCACAACCACGCGCGGACCTCAAGAGGTCTAAAGCTTCGGCGTTTCCAGTGCCACCACTGTATCCCCGCCGCGCTTCCTTGCCTCTTCGATCGAAAACTCCGCGCGATTGATCAAGTCCGTCACAATATCTTCGCTGTCGAACTCATGCTTCGGCACCGCTTCGACGATTCCAGCGCTCAGCGTAATCTGAGTCGAGTCCCATGGCGGCCGCAGCCCGCTTGCCGCGCGCCGCAGTTTATCCGCCAGGTTCTGCGCGCCTGCCAAAGTCGTATCCGGTAAAATAAACGCTAGTGACCACGACGTATATTTTACCGCCACGTCGTTCTGGCGCACGATCGGCTGCAATGACCGCGCCAATTGCTCCAAAAATCGCTCCAGCGGCGACTCCCCTTGCTGCCTCAGCAATTCCGCACCATGGTCAATCTGCAAAATCGTCAACGCCAGCGGCGTCCCCTGCGTCCGCGCGCGGTCCGCTTCCGTCAGCAAACAACTCTGGTACGAACTGCGGCTCAGCAAACCTGAGCGCTCATCGGAAACGCCCATTCGCCGCACCAGCGACCGCAGGCGCGTGTGGCTGACGCTCATCAGCATCTGGTCGCCAATCGCTTGTAAGAAGTACGCCTCATTCGGCTTCCACTTGTGGTCGTCCGCGTGCCCGACGATCAGCATTCCCGCCGGCATCTGCGTCTCTTTGTCCATGATCATCACTCCGAGCGCCGTCGCCAGCCCCAAATCGCTCAGGATTGATCCTTCCGTCGCCTGCACCACCAGCCCCCCGAGTTCGTCCGGTTCCGCCTTCTCGATGTGCGCGAGAAGCAACACGACCTGCGCGCCGGGCGCGGGCTTGACTCCAGGCGCGCAAAACTCCGCTGCCATCTCCGGCGGCCTCCCTGGTGCGCCGACAACGGCCAGCGCGCGAGTTCCGCGCAGATAGGTGCCCACTTCGCTGACAGTTGTGTTCAGCATCGCTCGCGGCGTCTGCTGGCGGAATATTTTTTGGTTGACCTCAGAAATCTTGGAAAGATCCCGCAACGTCTCCGCTGAATACACTCCGGTTTTCGTGGTGATAGGCGAAGGCGCCTCTTCGACGCGTGCGACCGGTGCGGCCGCTACGGTGGCAGGACTTGTCTTAGGCTTGGGCGGCGTTCCCTGGGGCCACCAATTCGCCATTTGGTAAAGATTGGACAGCCGTGCGTTCCGCTCTTCTTCTCCCGGGAACATCGCCGCGATTTTTTGCAGGCGCTCCAGCGCCTTGTTCTGCAGCGAATACTGCAAAAAAATCTCTGTCTGCACGATCAAATCTTCCAGCGCCTGCACTTGCCGGCCTTCTTCACTGCCGGGAGAGTGAGCCGGGGGAGCCTGCGCGTGATGCGCATGGGAAGCGTGCCCCGGGGTGGGAGTGCCGGACTTCAATAGTCGGCTGGCAATCCGTTTCAGCTGGGCATCATCCACTTTGCCGCGCAGCAGTTCCATGCGCTCCTGATTGCGAAAGTCGTACGCGTCGATGTCCACCAGCCTCTCGAGGGACTCCGCCGCCTTTTTGACGTTTCCCGACGTCAGATACACATCGAACAGCTTGATCAGCACTTCGAAATATTGTGATTCGCGGTTCAATTCATTGTGGACAGACGCCCAAAACTCAAGAATCGTCTGCGAATGCGGATATTTGGCGCCCACACCCTCCATCAACGCCACGAATTCATTTTGCTTTTTGTCGGCAAACATCCTCCGTTTCAGCAGCAGCAGGATTTCCGTGGCTTTCTGGTCCTGACCTGCGGCGACGTAACGGTCCGCGAGTTCAAACAGGTGGGTCACGCCTTCATTTTTTTCTCGAAGAAGCCGTTCGAGCAGCCCGCGCGCGCGTTCGAGGCTTCCTGATCGCATCAGTGCGTCGCTATAGGTGACGAGAAAAGCCGCGTCACTTTCGGATGCGGCAAAGGGTTCCAGCAGGGTGGCAGCACGTACGGCGTTTCCCGTCTGCATGTTTGCCTGGGCGTACAGCAATGCCACGCTGCGTTCTTGCGGCGCAAGTTTGTACGCGCGGCCAAGAATTTGCAGCGCATCCGCGGATGCGCCGCTCGCCGAAGCAAGCTGCCCGGCCCGCAAAAAAGCTCGCGCGGCCAGGGCATTCTTGCCGATGCGTTCGGCTCCTTCCGCAAGACGAAGCTGCCGCGACAGATTTTCCGGGTCGAG
>MNDE01000121.1 GCA_001914785.1 Acidobacteria bacterium 13_2_20CM_57_17
CATTTTTTGCGAGAGCCGGCCGGCGACGATCATCAGGTCGGCCTGGCGCGGAGAAGGACGGAAAACTTCTGCGCCGAATCGCGCGACGTCAAAGCGCGCGGCAGCCATGGACATCATTTCGATGGCACAGCAGGCCAATCCGAAGCCGAGTGGCCAGATGGAGCTTTTGCGCGCCCAATTCACCGCTTTATCGAGCGTGGTGAAGATGATGCCCTCGTCCTCGAGAAGCTTGCCGAAGTCGTCGGGCTTGGTGAGAGTAATGTGTTTGCCGAGAGATGTGCTCATGGTGTTCCGTCTACGCTATTTTCGCATAGGGGACTGATGGACACAAATTGCGTATTTATGCTGCGGGGCTGGGTGATCTCAGTTCGTAGTCGGACCGGGAGACCGAGCGCATGCGGCGAAGGTAGGAGACGACGGAACCGGGCCAGAGGGTGGTGATTTCGCCGGTTTGCTGGTCTTGATACCAACTGTGACAGCCGCCGGATTGCCAGACGGTGCCGGACATGCGGCGGTAGATTTCGTCGACGAAACGATTCTGGATTTCAGGGCGGACTTCGAGGACGCGCTGCTTCCGGCTCTTCATAAGTTTCAGGCAATTCATGGTGTAGCGGACCTGGGCTTCGATCATCAGCACGACGGAATTGTGGCCCAAGCCAGTGTTCGGACCGAGCAGTATAAACAGATTGGGAAATCTGCTTACGGTGACGCCGAGATAGGCGGTCATGCGCTTTCCCCAAGCGTCATGAATTTCGACGCCGCTATTCCCCACCACGCGGCAGCCGATCAGCGGTTCGGTGGCGCGGAAGCCAGTGCCGTAAATCAGAACATCGATAGGGCGTTCAACGCCGTCGCGCGTGACGATGCTATGCTCGCAGACTTCAGCGATTCCATCCGTGACGAGCTCGACGTTTGCGCGATTAAGAGTCGGATAATAATCGTCGGAAACGAGGACACGTTTGCAGCCCAACTGATACTTGGGAGTGAGCGCCTCGCGGAGCTTGGGATCCTTGATTCTTCGTCCCATGTGGCGCAGCGCGATCGCCTCCGCTTTTTTGCGGATGGATTCGTTGCCGAGAAACCCAAGAACGCGAAACTCCTGCCGCCAGAAAATGTATTGCCGGAAGGCCCAGCGTGTCAGGGGTACGCGGCGAAAGCGCTGCTTCCATTTTTCGGAGATGGCGAAGTCCATCCGCGGAACGATCCAGGGTGGCGTGCGTTGAAAAAGATAGAGCTTGCCGACGCAGGGCGCGATTTGCGGGACGAATTGGATCGCGCTGGCGCCGGTCCCGACGACGGCGACGTTTTTCCCGTCCAGATTCACGCCATAGTCCCACGCTGAGGAATGAAACGCATGTCCCGAAAAGTGTTCGAGGCCGGGTAATTCCGGATAGTGCGGGACGTGCAACGCGCCCATGCCGGAGACAAGCAGGCGCGCCCGAATGCGCACTCCGTCACCGGCGGTTATGTTCCACACACTCTCGGATTCATCCCAAGCTGCTTCCCGGAAACGCGTATTCAAGCGGAGATGCGGCGCCAGCCCGTAGCGCTCGACACAACGTTTCAGGTAGTCGTGGATTTCCTGCTGGCCCGGATACATGCGTGTCCACTCCGTGGATGGAGCGAACGAAAACGAATAAAGATGCGATGGGATGTCGCAGGCGCAGCCGGGATAACGATTGTCCCACCAGGTCCCACCGATCTCTGCGCTCTTTTCGATGATGAGAAATGATTGCATGCCGGCTTCGAGAAGCTTGATGCCCATGCAGATTCCGGAAAAACCGGCACCGACGATTAGCACGTCGACATTGGTGACAGGCGAGTTGGAAGAAAAAGCACCGGATGCGGTCATGCGCGGGCCACTACTTCCCTGTTGGACTCCGCTGGCGCAACGTGCGCGCGGAAAAAGTCAGCGCTTTCTCGAAGCGATTGACGGGCTTCGGGAATCAGATGCGGGGCGAGCTGCCAGGCATGGGGAACGACGGGCCAGATTTTTAATTCGACGGAAACGCCTGTGGCACGGGCGCGTTCGGCGAGGCGCGTGGAATCATCGCGCAAGACTTCGTCAGCGCCGACGTGAATCAGAAGCGGCGGAAGTCCGACGAGATCGGCGTAAAGAGGAGACGCGAGCGGGTTGCGCGGATCAGTGTCACCGAGATAGTAGTGCGCCGAAGCCGCGACATCGAGCCCGTTGAACATAGCGCAGCGATCGCTGTTGGTTCGAATGGAATCGCCCGTAGCGGCAAGATCGGTCCAGGGAGAAAAGAGCGCAGCCGCCGCTGGAAGCGGATCACCCGCACTGCGAAGAGCGAGCATGAGCGAAAGTGCCAGCCCACCTCCTGCCGATTCGCCCGCCACGACGATGCACTGCGACGGACAACCGGCGCCCAGAAGTGCGCGGTAGAACGCCACGGCATCATCTACGGCGGCAGGAAACCGATGCTCGGGCGCAAGACGATAGTCCGGAGCGAAAACGCAAAACCCATGGATCGCATAGTAAGCGGTGATGGGACGGTGCGTCTCCGCCGAACAACCGAAGTAGCCGCCACCATGAAGATACAGGAGCACTGTGTCGCAGGGCGTTGGACCTTCGAGGCGCTCCCCGGGGACGCCGCCGAGATGCGCGGGAGAAATTTGAACTGTTGGCGGAACCTTGTAGGGATCCGGGCGAAGAATCTGGCGGGCGACGCGATAATCGCGCACGCCTTTCAAACGGCGCTTGACGCGCCATTTGACGATCAAGACCGAAAGCCGCGCTTGAAGGCTAACCGCCATTCCCCGCCATCACATTAGGAGTTTAGGACGTGGAGAGGATATCACTCCTGTGATTCCGTGAGGAGGAAAGCAGCGCGGGCATACGCAACAAGAATGGAACAAGCCGGCGAAGCAAGGGCGTTGTTTCGCCGGCCCGGGGCTGCGGCCCTAAAGGGAACGCAGGAAGGTGATCAGTTGGTTTTGCTGCGTGGTGCTCAAGTTGTTGAAGTTGTTGAGCACCGGCTGAGCTTCGTTGCGGTGCCGTTGAATGGTGTCGTAGAAAGTGACGGAGCGGCCGTCGTGGAGCAACTCCGTGCGCGTACGGACTCCCCAAAGAGGAGGCGTGCGCATCTTTTGAGCGGTTTCCTGCCCGCCGGTTTGCACGATGCCGTCGCCGGTGCCGATGTTGTGCAGCAGGAAGTCGCTGTAGGGATGAATGAGCTTATTGCCCAGCGAAGGCGGCACGGTGAAGGCGCCCGCGGCAACCGTGGTTCCCGGCGCCGCAGTGGTTATCGAAGAGACATGGCAAATGTCACAGCCAACGTTGTGAAACAAGGTTGCGCCTGCGACACCATCCGAGGAAGTAGCTAGCGCCGTGTCGCGCGGCGGCACCTTGGTTGCTCGCATGAATCGCGCGAAACGGTCGATATCCTGCAAGCCCTCGGAATCGGTATCGTTATTGTTGGGATCGGGTATCACGTCGCAAATCCTGGTCACGTCCACATTGTTGGGAGGCAAACGATTGCTGACGCCCATCTCATTCAAATAGGCGTCGCTGGAGAAGGACAGAAGCGAGGCGTGCTGGTCTTTCCAGCCAAAGCGGCCAACAGCGAGAGCGCCGCTGGCTTCCAGAACCGCGACGCGCACGGTCTGCCCACAAATGAAGCCCCCGGTATTCGAGCATTGCGCCGACGCAAGATTGAGGAGCGTCTGATCAGCAATGGATTCAACGAAGCCGTCGCCGAGTGTGTTGAGCGACATGCGGAACGCGCGGATGGTTTCCGCCGTGCTGATGCGCTCTTGCCCTTGGGTCTGCGGAAAGCTGTAGGTCTGTGACTGGCCGTTGACGGTTATGGTGTCCACCGCAGGACAGATAGCCCGTTGGTTAATGAGGGAACGGTTGGGGATTGTGACGGTCCCATCAGCAAGGGTGGCTGTGGCAGCGACAAAGTTGCCGAAGGCGTCTTGGTGGCCTGCACGGAGTTCCTTGACCTGGCTCGTTGAGCCAGTGACTGGATTCTGGTGGCATTCCCGGCAGGACTGGGCGTTGAAGATGGGACCGAGCCCATCGCCGATGAACTCAGTTTGCTCGAACTGACCACGATCCATGGCGAAGGATGGCGGGTCGGTTAGACCATTGGGTTGATTGTCGTAACCGGATGGAGCCTCAATCGCCGTGCTGGCGTTTTGACCCGAAGATGGACCGGCCATGGCAAATACCATCGCCAATCCCGTGAGTAGACACACGTAGAGTATCGGTCGCTTGGACCACATCGCGAGGACCCTCCCTATTTACAGCGTTTCAGACGTGATTCTGGCAGCCGGGATGAACAAGGGTTGGGGTAAGTTGGACCCGGGGAAATCGCGGCCAAATTATTCGAGTAGCAAAAAGATGTCAATAGTACTTCCGGTTACTTCGCGGGCCATCGATGCACTGACAAGTGAGCGAGAGTTGGGAGTATCTTCGGATTGTCAGACCGCAAGGACGACTTTGCCGAATTGCGAGCTGGATTCGAGATACGCGTGGGCGACGGCAGCTTCGGCGAGCGGAAATACGCGGTCAACGATGGGCTCGAGGCGGCCAGCGGCGACGAGCTTCATTACGGTGTGCAACTCGGACTTGGTGCCCATGTAGGAGCCGAGGAGCGAAAGCTGTCGGCTGAATAGGAAGCGGAGGTCGACCTTGGCGTCGTAGCCGGTAGTGGCGCCGCAAGTGACCAAGCGGCCTCCGAGAGCCAAGCTGGCGAGGCTGTCATCCCAGGTGGCCGTGCCGACGTGTTCGAAGACGACATCGACTCCGCGCTTATTGGTGACGCGGCGCACTTCTTCGCGGATTTTTTGCGTTTTGTGATTGATGAGATCGTCGGCGCCGAGCTGCTTTGCTTTCTCCAGTTTCTCGTCGGTGCTCGCAGTGGCGAGCACTCGCGCGCCGAAAAACTTCGCGATTTGAATTGCCGCGCTGCCAACACCGCTGCCTGCGCCAAGGACGAGAACATCTTCACCGGGCTGCAACTCCGCGCGGGCTACCAACATGTGCCAAGCAGTTTGGAAGACCAGAGGAATTGACGCGGCTTCTTCAAAGCTCAGATTTTCTGGATACGGCAGGCAATTCACTTCCGGGGCGCGGACGAACTCGGCGCAACCGCCATCGATTAGATAGCCCAGATTGGTGAACTGGCGGCAGCGGTTATCCTGACCGGAGATGCAAGCGCCGCATTTGCCGCAGGTCACGCCGGGAGCCAGGACAACTTTTTGCCCGACACGCACCATGGTGACATCCGCGCCGATTTGGACAATTTCACCCGATACGTCGCTGCCGGGAATGTGCGGAAGCGGGATCGGCACTCCTGGAATGCCGCGGCGCACCCAGAGATCGAGGTGATTCAGCGCGCAAGCCTTGACGCGCACGATGACTTCGTTCGGGCGAATGCTGGGTTCTGGAGCGTCTTTATACTTGAGGACTTCGGGCGCGCCGTGCTGATGGAAGATGATTGCCTTCATGAGAACTCCCGCGCGTTAAAATGGCCTGGGTACGCTATCACCGCGACAAAAATGTGTCTAGAAAGCACTGCGGCAAAGAACGGAAAGACTGGCCGCCTGAACCGGTGCACACGTACCACTTGAAACGCTGGCAACGGGGGAGTAGGATTTTCTCCTCTCGGCCCCGCAGGAACGCGCCACTGCGTTCCTCGTAACAACTACAGGAGTCAAAGACAATGCCAACTACCAAGGAGTTCAGCATCCACTTGGAAGACCGGCCGGGCACTCTCGGGAAAGTTTGCCGGGCGCTCGCCGATCGCAACGTAAACATTATTGCGTTCCAGTCCGCACCTATCGAAGGAAAGAGTCTGGTACATCTCGTGGTGGACAACCCCACAACTGCGAGGACCGTGCTGGATTCAGAAAAGCTGTCTTACAGAGAAACCGAAGTGGCGCGCGTGACGTTGCCCCACCGCGCCGGAGAACTCGCGCGGGCCGCTGAGCGGCTCGGCGATGCCAAGATCAATATCAACTTTGCGTTTTGCGGCTCGGAACCGGGGAGGAACGAGCCGGTTCTTTACTTCGGCGTGGCAGATGCCGGCCGCGCCGCGACAATCCTAGACCAAGCGGCTTCAGCTGCGGCCGGGCGCTGACCCGCGACCAGCATACAAGCCATTACAGAAGTTTGGAGAGGCCGCATTGCGCGGCCTCTCGTATTTTTGACGGCGCGGCGCAACCTCGCTGCGAGCCGCAACTGAGACACTGCGAATTGACATGACCATGCGCGCGGCGTAGCGTAATTCCCAGGGAGCCCGATGGACCTGTTTGAAGAAATCGTGAAGATGAGGCGGGAGGGGCGGCGCGCCGCGCTGGCCACGATCGTGCACACCAACGGCTCGATCCCGAGCTATGAAAGTTCGCGCATGCTGGTGCGCGAGGACGGCTCGATTGCGGGAACCATTGGCGGAGGTTGCGTCGAGGCGGAAGTTTGGGCGGCGGCGAAGGAAGTGATGCAGAAGGAATCTCCGCGCAAGATGGTGTTCAACCTGAACAACGAAGCGAGCTACGACAGCGGATTGATTTGCGGAGGAACGCTGGAAGTTTTTGTGGAGCCGATTTTGCCGCAGCCAGTCGTGTACCTGTTTGGTGGCGGCCACGTTTCAACCGCAGTAGCGAAGGCCGCCGGCGCCGCTGGCTTTGGCATCGGCGTGGTGGATGACCGGGAAGCATTCGCCAACAAAGAGCGCTTTCCAATGGCGCATGAGATTTACACGAGTTACGACGACGCGTTCGAAAAGGTTCGCCCCAATGCGTCGAGCTATCTGGTGATCGTCACGCGAGGCCACAAGGAAGACATGCGCGTGCTGGCGTGGGCCGTGCGCACCGAAGCGCGCTACGTCGGCATGATTGGTAGCAAGCGCAAGGTATTGTCCGTTTACAAGGCGTTGGAGACCGAGGGCTACAAACCGGAAGAATTCGAAAGGGTGTACGCGCCGATGGGTCTGGAAATTGGAGCGCTTTCGCCCGAAGAGATTGCCATTAGCATTGTGGCGGAACTGATCGCGGTGCGGCGGAACGCGGAATCCGGAACGCATAAGAAACTGAAATACGAATCGCGCGCTACTGCAGTTCACCCCGTGAACGAGCGCTGAAAGGGAGCATATGCTGGCCGCCGTCATCCTGTCCGGCGGGGCTTCGAGTCGAATGGGCTCACCGAAAGCGCTGCTTCCCTACCAAGGGCGCCCTTTCCTTGAACACCTCCTGGAAGTAACGGCGCACCGCCAAATTGGGGTGCGTCGCGTTGTGCTCGGCGCGCACGCGGAACCCATCGCCAAAGCGGTGGATCTCAAAGCCGACGAAATCGTGATCAATCGTGAATGGGAGAAAGGCCAGTTAAGTTCGGTCCAAGCGGCGCTGCGCAGCTTGCCTTCTGGGACCGACGGAATGCTCCTCTGTCTCATCGACCATCCGCTGATCAGCAATGCCCTGGTTCAGGAATTAATCGAGCAGTTTTACAAAACAAAAAGTCCTATTGTTCTTCCCTTGTATGAAGGACGCCGCGGCCATCCAGTGATTTTTTCCGCTTCTTTGTATGACGAATTGCTGCACGCACCGCTCGAAACGGGCGCGCGGGCCGTTGTTTGGGCGCACAAAGCAGAAGTCGACGAAGTGCGGACGAACGAAGAGGGCTGCGTGCTCAATCTGAACGATCCCGAGACGATCAACAAAACCATCCAGCAAAACAACTAGCGATTGTTTGAATCAAGCCTTTGCAACAGTGCGTGGGCGGCGTCAGCGGCGAGCTGCGCGCCGTGAAACGTGGCGCCTGGAAGTTGCCCCAAGGCTTCGGAGAGGGATTCCGCAGTGATGGATCGCGCTTCAGCGGGAGTGCGACCGGTAAGGCGCTCGGTCAAAACGGAGGCGCACGCAATCGAAGTCGTGCAACCGCGGCAAAGGAAGCGCACTTCCGCGATACGGGCGTCCACGATTCGCGCCGCGAGCTTCAGGATATCCCCGCAGACGGGATTGCTTACCTCGACCGTTGCCGTGGCGCCGGGCAGTTCCCCCGCATTGCGCGGATTGCGAAAGTGATCGAGAACAGCTTCGCTGAACATCCCAGAAAGTATCCCAAGGCAACGCCAGGACTGCAACGCGGCACAAATTTAAGACAACCTAACGCAGAGACACGGAGGCCGCAGCATAGAAGGCACGGACAGAAACGTAGCTTACATAAGAGGGACCTACTTCTTTGGCGGCAAATACCTTTTCTCAACGGAAGCAATCACCACGTAATTCGGATCAACCATCTCGGTGAGATGGATTTTGCCCACTTTCGAAAGCAATTCGTAGGCGTCGAGTTCCGAAAGGCCATAGTCAGCGTGAATCCATCTCACCAGCTCAGTGAAAGCGATTCGGACAGCGTCGTCGACGGGGCGATAGATGCCCGCAGTCATGATTTCCTTTTCATTTTCGAAACGCGGCCAGCCTATGTGCTTCCCTTTCACGAGATCAAACCGCAGCCGCGCCCTCATGGGAACTTCAATGGCGCTTCCGGCAATTTCACCGTCACCCATGGCAGCGTGGCCGTCGCCGAAATAAAACAACGCCCCAGGGACATTTACAGGCAAATACAACGTGTTGCCAACGGAGACTTCCGGAGCGTCCATGTTGCCGCCAAATTCCGCAGGCACGATGGAGCTGCGGGCCTCCCCGTTCGCCGGTGCGACGCCGATGCAGCCCAGAAAAGGATGAAGCGGAATTTTCACTTCGTAGTTGGAATCGAGCGCCTGAAAAGTAGCCGTGTGTTCAGCGTGGTCGATCGGGTAAAACCAGATTTTTTCCGGCAGCGGCTCCTTTTCCAACATCGGCGTGTAATGGGTGGCATTGATAGCGCCAAATCCCGGTGAAAACGTACCCACGCCCTGTTTCCCGTCAACCTGCAAATCAAGGATGTGAACAACCAAGGTGTCGCCGGGCTCCGCTCCTTCGATGTAAAAAGGACCTGTCAGCGGGTTGTCCCCTTTGACGAGCGAAAAGGAATCACCGGGGTTTTGCAGCGCGTTGCCGAAACAGTCGAGAGAATTCGCGTCAAGAATGTTGCCGGGCTTGAGCCGCGCGACAGGTGGAGCGACGCCAAAAACGTATTTCACGTTGTCAATGGTGGCGTGGTAAGAGACCACTTCCGGTTTGGACTGCGCCGCTGAAGTCTGAGCCAGGGCCGTAAATGGCAACACCAAACTTAGAGCAAGCATACGAACACGCACGGTAGTCCTCCAGAAAACAAGGAACGCAGTGCAACACAGTCGTGGAGCGGAGTCAATCAGCGGTCGTGCGAGCGAATAGCCGCCGGCGGTCTGCTATCCTTCTCCGGTGACCGCGAAAACGAGTAGACAAGCACAATTGCGCATTGTTTCGCTGGCCCCCAGTGCGACCTCAATTCTGTGCGCTATTGGGGCGAAGCGCGCGCTCATCGGCGTAACCGAGTGGTGTGCGGATGTCGCTCCGGTCGGCAACTTGCCGAAACTGGGCGATTGCTGGCACATGGAATCTGTAGATCAGATCGTGCGGTTGAACCCGACGCTTGTGATCGGCTCCGTGCCGTACAAGCAGGAGACCGTCGCCAAGCTCCTTGAGCACCCTTTTGCTTTTCTAGCCATGAATCCGCGGACGCTCTTCGACATTGAAGCAGACATTCGCTTGTTGGGCGGGATTACGCAACGGCATGCGGCAGCCGAACAGTCTGTGAAAAAGATGCGCAATGCTTTCGCGGAAATTGAAAAGAAGGTGCGTCGATGCAAGCAACCCGTGCGCGTCTATTGCGAGGCATGGCCGAATCCGCGAATCAGTTCCCCGCCGTGGGTGGCGGAACTAGTAAGCATTTGCGGTGGCGAAATGGTTGTCCCCGGCGGTCAGAAAGTTACCGAAGCCCAAGTAGCAGCGGCCCAGCCAGATGTAATTGTCCTCGCTTGGGCGGCGACGGGAGCGAAAGCAGACCCCAAGCAAGCGTATAACGTCACGGCGTGGAAGGACGTACCGGCAATTCACAATCAGCGCGTCCACGTGATCAGCGACGAATTGCTGAACACGCCTGGTCCGCCGCTGATCGAAGGTGCGGGCGCACTGTACAAACTCCTGCATCCCGAGACTAAAATGCGAGAACATCCATGATCACTGTCGTTGTGGCAGTGATTGAGCGCAATGACCGTCGATTCCTGATCGGCCAGCGACGAAGGAACGATACTTCCCCGCTGAAGTGGGAATTTCCCGGCGGGAAGGTCCGCGAGGGCGAATCGCCCGAGGCTGCGCTTGCGCGGGAATTAGAGGAAGAACTCGGCGTGACGTTGGAGAAAAGCACAGAGATTGGCCGCGTCCGGCATCGTTATGCGGAAACGCCCGATGAATTGGAAATCCGCTTCTTCGCGGCCGCAATTGCCGAAGCAGACGTGAAGTCGCGCACCTTCGAAAAGATTGCCTGGGTCTTACCAAAAGAGCTTGGAGCTTACGATTTTCTGGCAGCGAATCGCGGGCTCATCGCGCAGCTAGCTACCGGACGCATCAAGCCCGCAGAAATCCTCGAGGGCGCCGAGGAAACGGGCGCGAGCCGCGGCCATGCCACAGACTGATTCCTTATCTTTAGTGCCGCAACTTTTAGACCAACGTCAGGAAATCACCGGATTCGGCTTTTCGGCATTGATGCCCAGGTCCTTGATGGCTTTGTCGAGGACGCAGCGCTCGATCTTGCCGTCCACAAAGAGCTCGTGCAGCGTGGCCAGCGTAATGAACCGCGAGTCGACTTCAAAGAAGTCGCGCAGCGCGGCGCGCCCTTCGCTGCGCCCGAATCCATCGGTGCCGAGTGACGCCAGGCGCCGCGGCATCCATTTGCTGATCATATTTGGCAAAGTTTTCAAGTAGTCGGACGCCGCGACAAACACGCCGGGAGCGTCCTCCAGGACCTTGGTGATGTACGGCACGCGTGGCTTTTCTCCCGGGTGCAAACGGTTCCAGCGTTCCGTTTCGCTCCCGTCAAAATAAAGTTCCTTATAACTGGTTACGCTCCATACGTCGGCCGCCACGCTGTACTTGGTCTCGAGAATTTCCTGCGCTCGCAGCACTTCGTTGAGAATCGCGCCGCTTCCAAACAATTGCGCCCGCAGCTTGGCCTTCGTGTTCGTCGCGGGCCGGAAACGGTACATGCCGCGCAAGATTCCTTCCTTCACGTCGCCCGGCATCGCCGGCATCGCGTAGGGCTCGTTCATGACGGTAATGTAATAAAAAATGTTTTCGCCGTCCTTGTACATGCGGCGAATTCCGTCTTGAAGGATGACTGCGATTTCGTACGCGAACGCCGGGTCGTACGCTTTGTTGTTCGGAACCGGCAGCGCCAGGACATGGCTGTTGCCGTCCTGATGCTGCAGACCTTCGCCGGAAAGCGTGGTTCGTCCGGCCGTGCCGCCGAGCAGGAATCCGCGCGTGCGCATATCTGCTGCCGCCCAGATGAAGTCCGCGATGCGCTGGAATCCAAACATCGAGTAATAAATGAAGAACGGAATCGTGTTGATTCCATGCGTTGCATAGGCGGTGCCCGCCGCGATGCACGACGCCATCGAGCCGGCTTCCGTGATTCCCTCTTCAAGAATCTGTCCGTCCTTTGCTTCCTTGTAATAGAGCAACGTGTTTACGTCGACGGGCTCATACTTCTGTCCCACGCTGGAATAAATGCCGGCGGTCCGGAAAAGCGACTCCATCCCGAAGGTGCGGGCTTCATCCGGTACGATCGGCACGACGAGCTTGCCGATTTCTGGATCCTTCAGCATTTTTCGGAGCATGCCGACAAATGCCATCGTTGTGGATACTTCCCGGCCTTCGCTGCCTTCCAGAAATTCCTTGAACAGTTCGTCGTGATCCGCGAGGAGCGGCTTCGCGCGAATGCTGCGCTTGGGAACGTATCCGCCCAGGGCTTCGCGCCGCGCGCGAAGATACTGAATTTCAATGCTGTCTTCTGCCGGACGGTAGAATGGAACTTCGATGCAATCCTCGTCGTTCAGCGGAATGCCGAACCGCGAGCGGAACTCCCGCAACTCGTCTTCGTTGAGTTTCTTCTGCTGGTGCGTGACGTTTTTCCCCTCGCCCGCCTCGCCCAGCCCGTAGCCCTTGATAGTGCGCGCGAGGATTACCGTCGGAGAGCCTTTGTGCTCCACGGCTGCCTTGTACGCCGCATACACCTTGCGCGGATCGTGTCCACCAAGACGCAAACGCCGCAAGCTTTCATCGGACATTGGCTCGACAAGCTGAAGCAAACGCGGGTCGCTGCCGAAGAAATGTTCGCGAACATACGCGCCAGAGGAAACCACCAGCTTCTGGTATTCGCCGTCCACCAATTCGCCCATGCGCTTGACCAGCAAGCCCTCGGTGTCGCGTTCGAAGATGGGATCCCACTCGCTTCCCCACAAAACCTTGACGACGTTCCAGCGAGCGCCGCGAAACGCCGATTCCAGCTCTTGAATAATCTGCCCATTGCCGCGCACGGGCCCGTCGAGCCGCTGCAAATTGCAGTTGATGACAAAAATCAGATTGTCGAGCTTCTCGCGCGAAGCTAGCGTAATCGCTCCGAGCGATTCCGGCTCATCGGTTTCGCCGTCGCCAAGGAACGCCCACACTTTGGCGTCCGTGGCAGGCTTCATGCCGCGATCTTCGAGGTAGCGGTTGAAACGCGCCTGATAAATTGCCATCAGCGGGCTAAGGCCCATCGATACCGTCGGAAATTCCCAGAAATCGGGCATCAGCCATGGGTGAGGATAAGAAGAGAGACCACCCCCAGGCTTCAACTCGCGGCGGAAATTCTCCAGCTTCTGCGCGCTGAGGCGGCCTTCCAGAAACGCGCGCGCATAAATGCCGGGCGAAGCGTGCCCTTGAAAATAAACCGTGTCGCCCTCAAACTCCTCGCTGCGCGCCCGGAAGAAATGATTGAAGCCCACTTCGTAAAGCGTCGCCGCCGAAGCATACGTGGAAATGTGGCCGCCGATGTTGTGCTCGACGCGATTGGCGCGCACCACCATGGCCAGTGCGTTCCAGCGAATCAGGCTCTTAATGCGGCGCTCCAGTTCCTGGTCGCCGGGGAAAAGAGGCTGCAAGCGCACCGGAATCGTATTCGCGTAAGGAGTGTTTGCGCTGAACGGCAGGTCGATCCCGTTGACTGTGGCGTGCGCGCGTAGCCGCTCGAGGATTTCCGCGGCCACTTCCGGCCCGCTGGATTCCAGAACGGAGTCCAGAGACTCAAGCCATTCCTGAATCTCTACGTCTTCCATGCCATGCGGCTGGGTCGATATTTCGTTGTCCATAACTTCGGTTGGTTCCTCTTCTTTCGGTTTCCCGCTTCTAGGGAGGCAATCCCTGCGGATTTATGCGCGCGATAAGGAGAATAGAATACACCGCGGCGGCACTCTCTGCACGACCGAGGGCAAAAATTCCTTACACGATGTTGGGTGGCTCCGGCCGCTGGCCTTGCGTCTTCCGGGCAATCACAAAGTCCGTCCGCCATCAACCACCAAGACTTGCCCGGTCATGAATTTCGACTGAACCAGGAACACAACGGCATCCGCTACGTCTGATGGAGCACCCGTGCGGCGAAGCGGGGCCAGCTTGATGAAGTCTGCTTCCCAGTCCGGTGGATCGCCCGGCATTGTGATCGTACCAGGAGCAATGGCATTCACGCGCACTTCCGGCGCTAGCGCCTTTGCCAGCACTTTTGTCAGCATCACCACTCCTGCTTTCGAAACGGAGTGCGCAATGTATCCGGGCCAACCGAGAAGCCCGCCGGTGTCCGCAAAATTGATGATGGTTCCCTTCGTTCGCCTCAGGAGCGGCGCCGCCGCTTGTGCACAGAAAAAGGGCCCTTTCACGTTCGCATCGAGTGAAGTGTCCCAGATTTCTTCCGTCGTGGAAATGATGCTCGACGGAAGAAAATTCGCCGCGCTGTTCACGAGAATGTCCAACCGGCCGAATTGTTTCGCCGTTTCGTCGAACAGTCGCTTGATTTCGGCGACATTCGTTAGATCGGCGGCAATCGCGCAGCTTCTCCGGCCCATTTTTTCGATCTCCGCAACTTCCGACTGCGCATCCACCGTGGAAGTACGGTGGTGAATGATAACGTCCGCGCCTTCCTGTGCCAGACGCACCGCCACCGCTCGTCCCAGGCGCTTTGCAGACCCAGTGACAAGAGCAACTTGCCGCGCCAAAGACTGTTCGCTTTTTTCGGAGGACATGACCGAAACGATACCATAGCCGCGAACCTGCTTTGCCTCCCTCCCGATTCGCTTACCCCTGCCCTCTCACCATCGTTATGCGTTGAACTGATAGAATCAACGGCCAATGGAGGCGTGATGAATCTCGATCTCTTGGCCATCGCCGCCCACCCCGACGACGTCGAGCTCACCTGCGGCGGCACGCTGCTGAAAATGGCACAGCGCGGGTACAAAACGGGAATCCTCGACTTGACCGCGGGCGAAATGGGAACGCGCGGAACCTCGGAAACCCGCGCCAAAGAAGCTGCGCGCGCGGCGAAATTACTCTCCGTCAAGTGGCGCGCCACGCTCGGCGTACCCGATTCCGACGTTCAACCCAGCCGGCAACATAAATTGCGCCTCGCGGCCATGATTCGTCAGCTCCGCCCGAGAACCGTCATCCTTCCCTACTGGGAAGCCCGCCATCCCGACCACTACCATGCCTCGACTCTTGGCTACGAGGCCTGCTTCCTGGCGGGTCTCAAACAACTCCCTATCGAGGGCGAGGCCTACCGCCCCTCTAAAATCCTCTATTCCAGCTCCTACGCGCACGTGCGGCCCACCTTCGTAGTGGACATCACCGCCCAATACGCGCGGCGCCGCAGGGCGATCTTGGCCTTTGCCTCGCAATTCCGGCCCGGCAAGACCGAAAAGAAGAGTAAAGTCCACCTCGCTATCGACAAACTCGAAATGGAGATGAATCAGTTGGCGCAGCACTACGGCCAGATGATCGGCGTGAATTACGGCGAGCCTTTCCTGCAGAAAGAGCTGATGAAGGTCGAAGATGTTGTAAACATGGAAGTTCGGTCGATCTAAGGCCTAGAACTTTTCGTCTCCCTGCGCAGGCGAAAACCCGGGAATCTTCTGGCCTTCGACCGCCCGCTCGACCCGCACACGGATCTGCATCTCGTCTTCCGCCCCGGACTTTCGCAGGATCACCATGGTATTCAGGGCCTCGGAGTACAAGCGCGTGACCAGGTAAATGTCGCCGGTACCGTCTTTCTTCCAAAGTTGGCCAACCTGGATTTTCGACACGCTGGTGCTCATAATGGACTGGCTTTGACTGTAGAGGTAGCCGCAAAGTGTGTCAACTGCCTCTCCGGCGTTGGGTACGCACTCAGTACGCCGACTTTGGCCGCGCTGCCAGCAGCCCTCCGACAAATCGCAAATCGAGCGAAATCGCGAAGGGAATAGGAAAACCTTCCCGAACGATCTGACATCATAGTACTCATCGAAGCATGTGGGGCTTGCCCTGCGATTGTGGGTGTATAATGACGGGTAGGCGGAGGGACACGATATGCAAGACATTCTGCGGCATAGCCTGAAACTGGTGCTGGTGAGCGCCCTCGTTGCGGGCTCAGCCTTCGCTGCCCCTCAAAGTCAAGATCCTCCGGCGCCTGCGGCCGACCCGGCAAGGACGCCGTCGGCCCAGCAAACTCAGCAACAGGCCGGCTCTCAACCAGTCCAGCAGAAGGACACGGTTACTCCCAAGAATTCCAAGGAAGACGTCGAAGCCATCGGCAATCGCAGCGTCGGCAAAGGCGTCAACCTCTTCTCGCTGGAGCGGGAGATTTCCCTTGGCAAGTCCCTGGCCCAGGAAGTCGAGCGCTCTTCGAAGATGATCGATGACCCAGTGGTCACCGAATATGTCAACCGCGTTGGCCAGAACCTGGTCCGCAACTCCGATGCGCGCGTTCCCTTCACCATCAAGGTGATCGATTCCGATGAAGTCAACGCTTTCGCACTGCCCGGCGGTTTTTTCTATGTGAATAGCGGCTTGGTTCTCCGCGCTCAGGAAGAATCCGAATTGGCCGGCGTGATGGCGCATGAGATAGCCCATGTGGCTGCGCGCCACGGCACAAAAAACGCCACCAAGGGCGAGATCCTGCAGTGGGCGTCCATTCCGGCGATGATTTTTATCCCCTATAGCATGGCGGGGTATGCGATGTATCAGGGCCTTAACCTCGCGATTCCCCTGACCTTTCTGAAGTTCAGCCGCGACGCCGAACGCGAAGCCGATTTCCTCGGCCTGCAATATATGTACAAGACCGGCTACGACCCCAATTCGTACGTTACCTTCTTTGAGCGCATTCAGGCGGACGAGAAGCGCCGCCCAGGGACCATTCCCAAGGTGTTTTCGACGCATCCTCCGACTCCTGACCGCATTGAGAATACGCAAAAAGAGATTGCCCGTATCCTGCCTGCAAAACAGGAATACCTTGTTACCACGTCCGAGTTTGATACCGTCAAGGCTCGCCTCCGCAATATCATGTTCTCGCGCAAGGTCACGGACAACGCAGCCGGTAAACCGACCCTGCGCACCAAGACCGAGCAATCCAAGAAGCAGCCCACGGGCAACGATCCCAACAGCAGCGACGACGATCGGCCAACGCTCAAGCGCCGTCCCGATTCTCAACCATAAATTGTGGTGGCGGATCTTTAGATCCGTGCTCTTCTCTTCCTCGGGCGGCCCCTGGCCGCCCGAATTTATTTGATGAAGGGAATCCGCTGCCTATCGCCTGCGCTCAAGCTCCACTCTTCACGATTGAGGAGACGGTTATTTCCAACT
Source organism: Acidobacteria bacterium 13_2_20CM_57_17 (assembly GCA_001914785.1). Taxonomy (GTDB): domain Bacteria; phylum Acidobacteriota; class Terriglobia; order Acidiferrales; family UBA7541; genus Acidiferrum. The sequence continues at coordinate 16,804 of MNDE01000121.1, forward strand.
CCGCGTGCAGCTTCGCCAATCGCTCTGCAATAGCCTCAGATTCATAGGCCGCGAGTTCTGAACCACAGACGAAGTGCATTCCATCAAAAAGCGCGTTGCGGGCCTTTCGGAGCAGGCGGTTCGCGTGCTGGCTAGGGCTGCTGCGCGCGATGTGGCAAAACGTAACTGCAAGGTCCAGTTTCGCGAGCATGAATTCCACGCGCAGCCTGTTTCCGGCAATCGGCCGGTGAACCCGGTCACACGCGTGCGCGGGGGAATCGGCCGCGCGTAAAACCTCACTCGCATCGAGGTTCGAACCGGTTATGATTCGGTCTGCTTCCGCAGGATCAATTTCCAGGCCTTCGTTGAGCCGCGTGGCAAAAGCATTCGCCTGCGTCCAAGTTGCGAACTTCCCAAATTCCTGCTGGACACTCGGCCCGGGACGATGCTCGGTAGCGCGGCACACCACCGCTGCATCGCCCCAATATTTTGCGGTGAACGCGAACCGGCCTTGCATATATGCCCCGATTCCTTAACACACTTTGCATCCACGCGACTTCATTTTATACCCAAGTAAAGTCATGGCGGCAATTCTTTGTCAGACATATGCGGTACGGGGGAAGTATCCCTGCAACCAGTCCCTTGGCTTTGGACCAATCGTGCCCCGGCTAAGGCCTTTCGCCTAAAGGTTGCGGTCAATTGGAGCTCTTCGGTTCGATACCCGGCTTGTCGGGAGCAATATCGACAATGGTGATCACCGCGCCCTCAATTTTATTTTCTATGGTGCGATAGGGAAGGACTTTGAATTGATAGTGAACACCCATCCGGTCCGTAAGCTCTCTCTCGTGCGTCCGGAAATCCGACACCACCTGCAGCACCATTTCCTGGAGATCCGCGATCTCAATCGTCGGATTGATGTTCGAGAGTGGGCGGCCGATATCCCAGGGGATTAATCCAAGAAACTTCTGCGCCTTGGGAGTGAACCTCCGGATCGTCATGTCGATTCCAATCATGATCACCGCGATATCGATGCTGGAGAGCAAATTGATCAGGTCATTGTTGATTTGCGTGATCTCCACGTTGCGGTTTCGAAGTTCGTCGTTCACGGTGGTCAATTCCTCGTTGGCGGACTGCAACTCTTCCTTGGCCGTTTCCATTTCCTCGTTTGTGCTTTGCAATTCCTCGTTGCTCGAAAGAATCTCCTCGTTGGCGGACTGCAGCTCCTCATTCGTGGCTTCCTGTGTTTCGATCACGGATTGCAGATACTCTTTCGTCGCGGCCAGCTCTTCTTCGAGCTTGGCCGTTCGCCGCGAGGCGGCTCCTGTTTCTTCGGTGGCTCTTGTCCGCCGCACTGCGGTCTCCCGTGACGGCTCTTGCGGCGCCTCCTGGAATACGACCATAAAGTACAGTTCTTTAAAACTGCCCAGGCTGACCGGAATTACATCGATATTTACCAATCGCGTCGAATGCGTTGCCGCCGCGCCGTCGCCATTCCCGTTCTTCACTTGCAGGTTTCGCTTTCCAACGACGACGTTTTCTTTCTTGGCCTTGGCAATCGCGTTTCGCAATTCCACAAGCAGCCCCTCGCGCGCCATCTTCAGCAGACTCAGGCTCGGTTTTCCGGGCGCAAGTTTGAGATACCGGTTCACGTTTCCCCGCGTGTGAATGATTTCCATATCCTCGTTAACGAAGACCGTTGCCGGCGTGTATTGCGTGAGCAGGCGGCGGTCGAATTCCTTTTGCGCCTCCGCGTAATTCCAGCTTGCATCCGGATGCCTCCCGCGCGTCGGCACCGGCCCGTATTCTCTGCGCTCCGCCTGGGAATTCAGTGAAAATGCAACCGCCTGCTGTGAGGCTCCCGTCTTCTTTGAAAAGATCTTGTGCGTGCGGTCTTCCACCGCGAATAAGCCTGTTGTTCCGCCAAGTCCTTCCGAACTTCCTAGCATGAGAAACCCGCTGGGCCGCAGCGCATAATGGAAAACTGATATGACTTTTCCTTGAAGGACCGGCTCAAGATAAATGAGCAAGTTCCGGCAGCAAATCAGGTCCATCCTCGAAAACGGAGGATCGTTCAGGACATTGTGCTGCGCGAAAATGCACATATCGCGGATCGTCTTGCTGACCCGGTACCCGCCCTCCGCCTTGATGAAAAACCTGCGAAGCCGCTCCGGCGATACGTCCACTTGAATGTTTTCCGGATAAACCCCGTTGCGCGCTCTTGCCACGCTTGACTCGCTCACGTCCGTTCCAAAAAATTGAATCGGAATTTGCGAGGCACGGTCGCCCAGGAATTCCAGCAGCGCCATTGCCACTGAATACGTTTCTTCTCCGGAGGCGCACCCGGGAGTCCACACTCGAATCCCGCGTTCCCGGGCCACGCTTTTTTGGATAGCCGGGAATACCGTTGCTTTCAGCGTCTCGAACACACGCGGGCCCCGGAAGAAACTCGTGACGTTGATCAGCATGTCCTGATACAGCGCCTTGACCTCCGAGGGCTTGCTTTGCAGGAACTTGGCGTAGTCCTCTAGCTTGTCAATCTTGTGAACCACCATGCGCCGCTGAATCCGCCTCAGAATGGTCGTTTGCCGGTAATGCGTGAAATCCACTCCCGTGGCCCTTCGCAAAACGTGGAATATCGTGTTCAGGCCTGGACCCGCGTCTGGAGCGGCTTCTGCGGCGCCGGGCAAAATGTTGCGAGCAACGTACGGATGCCGCGCAATCCTCGCAAGCTCCTTCGCGATCCCTTTGGGCGGGAGCACATAGTCCACACAGCCCGCTTGAACCGCGCTTCGCGGCATGCCGTCATACTTCGCCGTCGCTTCGTCCTGCGCAAGCGTTACGCCTCCATGCGCCTGGA
>MNDE01000040.1 GCA_001914785.1 Acidobacteria bacterium 13_2_20CM_57_17
TAAGAGCAAGGCCTCGTACGTCTATCAGACTATGGGAGAGCCCTATGTTGAGAAGGTCGTGGAACCGACGTTACGCGCGGCGATTCGCGCGGCTACTTCCGCGCACTCCGCGAACGCCTTGTACACGAATGCTCGCGAATTGGTGCAAGCGCAAATCCAAGATGAGCTGACCAAGGAACTCGCGCCGCGGGGGGTAATCGTGGAAAACGTGCTGCTGCGCGATGTGCAACTGCCGGCGATGCTCAAAGGCTCGATCGAAGCCAAGCAGCAGGCCGAGCAGGACGCGCTCCGAATGAGTTTCATCTTGCAGAAAGAAAAGCAGGAAGCGGAGCGGAAGCGCATCGAGGCCCAAGGCATCGCGGACTTCCAGAAGATCGTTGCCACAGGGATCAGCGCGCAACTGCTCGAATGGAAGGGGATCGAAGCTACAGAGAAGCTGGCGGCGAGTTCCAATGCCAAGGTCGTGATTATAGGCAATCCGAAGAATGGCTTGCCACTCGTGCTGGAACCAAGGTAAACGGCACATAGGCACGCATGCGGCACAGATGGGAAATTACATGCGCGGTGATGAAAACAGGAATCTCTGGACGTATCTCCAAGTGGGACTACTTGTATGTACTCTGGCTATCGGATTATCCGAGTACTCCTTGTGGGAGCACTATGTTGTTACCCGGCCTAGGGCGAGGCAGGTTGAAGCCGGGAGAACAATACCGCTAGTGAGTCACGGGGTGGTCGTGTACCTGACACAAAATGAAAAGCGAAGACTCACACTCCTCACCTATGTTGGAAACGGAATTGGCCTTGTATTCGTGTTGTTTTCTATTTGGAAGCAATTCTTACGACAGGGGTCGTGAGCGGGAACTGCCCCGTCCCGTGAGTACGAAGATTTTCGTTGACAATACGAAAACCTTCGTATTAAGCTCCGCGCATGTCGAACGAACAACCGCAAAAGCCAACCGCGTCTGAGCTGGAGATCCTGCGAGTGCTGTGGGAGCGCGGGCCTTCCACAGTCCGTGACGTCCACGAGGCGCTGCAGGAAAAGAAGGACCTCGGCTACACCACCGTCCTGAAGCTGCTACAAATTATGACCACCAAGGGCACGGTGCGCAGAAACGAAGAGCAGCGCGCCCACGTTTATGAGGCATGCCAGCCTGCGACGGAGACCAAGCGCCAACTCGTCGGCGACGTCCTGCAGCGGGTGTTTGAGGGCTCGGCAAGCGAATTGATGATCCACGCGCTGGAGGGCCGGCGAACGTCCAAGGAAGAGCTACATGAGCTACGGCGACTTCTGGACGAGTACGAGAGGAGAAACCGATGAGCAGTTTCGCGAATTGGATTTCGCCGGAGATTTTGGGGACGCTCGGCTGGACTTTGTTGCACTTTCTGTGGCAAGGAGCGGGATTGGCGGCGTTGTTCGCCGTGGCGGCAGCGGTTTGCCGAAGCGCATCGGCGCGTTACGCGCTGGCGGTGGGCGCGCTGGTATTGATGATGGTATCGCCAGTGGTCACATTCACATGGCTGAAGGCGCAACCGAATCCGGTCGTTAGTACTGGGGCAGAAGGAGCCTTGACGTGGGCGAGATCGTCCACCCACCACGCGACCGCGCTGTCAGGCTCCCGCGCCCCTGTCGCCGAATCCGGGGCTGGACAGGCGACGGGGATGTTGTGGTTGGTGGAGGCGTGGTTCCTTGGCGTTCTATTGCTGAGCCTGAGGACGGCGGGCGGACTGATTTTGATCGAAAGAATGCGGCGCAAAGAAATCAAGGCGGTGGGAGCGGAACTGTACGCGAAATGCGTGGCGCTGCAAAGGAGAATGGGGCTCGACCGCGTGATTCGATATTGCGAATGCCACCGGCTGGACGCGCCGGCGGTGCTGGGATGGTTCCGTCCGGTGGTGCTGCTGCCGGTGAGGGCGCTGACGGGCTTGACGGAAGCGCAAATCGAAGCGGTTATCGCGCATGAGCTGGCGCATATCCGCAGACTCGATTGCTTCGTGAATCTTTTCCAGATTGCGACGGAAACGCTGCTGTTCTACCACCCGGCGGTCTGGTGGGTAAGCCAGCGAGTTCGCGCCGAGCGTGAGAACTGCTGCGACGATGAGGCGATTGTGATTTGCGGCGACGTTGTGAATTACGCGCGGGCGCTGACGTTGATGGAAGAGTGGCGAACGGCTCCTGCATTGATGATGGCGGCCAATCGCGGGCCGCTTGCGGAGCGCGTGATGCGGCTGCTCGGATGGAACGGAGGGGCCGGAAGAATTCGTGTGGCGGGACTGGCGGGCAGCTTCGTATGCCTGGTGGGAGCGCTGCTGGCGGGCAACGCGTTTCTGGGAATCGCGCATGCGGCGCTGGGAGCTAGCGCGCCTTCGAATCAGGAACAGAAGAGCAGCAGCGTGATTGTCGTGAAGCCGGAAACGACTGCCGCGAAGGCGCGTACCGCTCAAGCGGCGAAACCCGTGCCCGCCCCAACGGCCCAACCCACGCCAAAGCCGCAAACGAGCCCGGGCAGCGAGCCGCAGACGACGAGCGATGGCAAGAGGCAATCGTACATGGATGCGATGGCGGCTGCGGGCATCAAGATCACGGACGTGGACGAACTCATCGCCCTGAAGATCCAGGGCGTGACGCCGGAGTACATCAAGGGGATGCACGATCTTGGATTGCAACCCAACGCGGAAGAACTCATTGGGATGAAAGTGCAGGGCATCACGCCGGAATACGTTCGCGAGATGAGGAAGTTTGATGCCCACGTCGGCACGGATGAGCTGATCGGGATGAAAGTGCAGGGCATTACACCGGAATACATCACCGAGATGCGGAAGTACTACTCCAACCTGAATGTTGAGGACTCCATTGGAATGAAAGTCCAGGGCATAACGCCGGAATATGTTCGCGGCTTCCACGACCTGGGATTGCAGCCGAACGCCGAAGACGTCATTGGGCTAAAGGTGCAGGGCGTGACCCCGGATTACGTGAAGGAAATGCGGGCCATAGGGCTTAAACCAAATACGGAAGAACTTATCGGGATGAAAGTGCAGGGAGTCACGCCGGAGTACGTGAAGTCGATGCAAGCGGCAGGCTTCAAGGACCTGGAGTGCGACGAATTGATCGGCGCAAGAGTGCAAGGGATTACGCCGGAGTTCATCGAGAAGGCGCGGAAGCATGGATTTCAGAACCTGACGCTGGACAAACTGATGGCGCTCAAGCACGCAGACATTTTGTGATCTTCGCGGGAAATGAGGAGAGGAGCAGGTCCCATGAGTCTGAAACGAACGATTGGTTTAATTCTGGTAATCGCGGGAGTGATTCTGGGAGTCGCGAAGGCGCTTGGGAGCGAGCCGCAGAGCGGCGATTGGACCATCCGGCGCTCGGAAATTCCGGGCAAAGTAGAGTTTTCCTTGATGGATTCGCGCGCCGGACATCACTTTCATACTAGTTCGGACTGGCCGGCGAGCGATTTTTCGGGACTGGATTTTTCCAAGGCGGGGCGGCAGGAAGTTCATTTCACGATCGCGCGGGACGCCGGCAAATTTGAATGCGACGGATTTCTGCACGACGGCGAAGGCGCTGGGCTGTTTCATTTCATAGCCGACCCAAAGTATGCGCAGGAGATGAAGTCACTCGGTTTAGAGAGGATAGAGGAAGATAGGCAGTGGGCGATGGCCATCCACGATGTCAGCTTGAAATTTGCCCGGGACATCAAGGCGCAGAACCTGCAGGGGCTGGACACGGACAAACTCATTGCTTTCAAAATTCACGGGGTGACGCCCGAGTTCATTGCAGGCATTCGCTCAGCGGGTGTGAATGTTTCAGACAGCGACAAACTGATTGCATTTCGCATTCATGGCGTGTCGCCGGAATTTATCGCGGGGATTCGCGCGGCTGGGCTGAACATCACGGATAGCGATAAACTCATCGCCTTCCGCATTCACGGAGTGACGCCGGAAATGGTGAGCAGCCTCAAACAAACCGGTTATGAGCCGGATGCGGACAAACTTATCGCGATGAGAATTCATGGGGCGACGCCGGAGTGGGTGGCCGAATTGAAGAAACAAGGTTACGACCACGTGGATCTCGACAAGCTCATCGCGTTCCGGATTCATGGGGTGTCACCGGATTTTATCGGCCAGCTCCAGAAGCTGGGGTACTCACATCCGGAACCGGACCAACTGATAGCCATGCGCATTCATGGAGTGACGGCCGGCTTCATTTCCGGGCTGCAATCGCGGGGAATGAAAAATCTGACGATCGATCAGCTGGTGAGCCTGCGGATTCACGGGATCGATTGAGGGCCGCTGGCCGCTGAAAGCTAAGGCTTAGGTGTGGTTTCCGAACTCTCCTGAGCCGCAGGCAGGGCCGCCAGTTTGGCTTTTAGTTGCTCGAGTTCTTGCTGTTTATCGCTGATTTGCTGCTTAAGGGCGTCCAGTTTCTGTTTCCCAGCAGTGTTTTTCGCGTAATCGGGACTGGAATAGACCGAGTCCTGATCCAATTGATATTCGCGCTGGAGAAGATCGAGATCACTTAGCGCTTCCTTGATCTTCTCCTTTAATGCGGCGCGCTCCTTGCGCGCATCGTCTTCTGAAGAAGTCTTGGAGCTTTCCGCAGGCGCATTTGCCGCGCCTGGGGCGGACTGCGCCGGCGTCTGCGGAGTACCGGGTATTCTAAGTTGGTCGGCGGCAGCGCTCTGCACATCACCCTTCTTTACTTCAAGGTTTTCGTCCGTGATGACCTTGGTGGGTTTTTCGGAGTTCTTCTTCTGCGCGCGTGCCCGGCGGGCGGCTTCCGCGACGGACTGAGTATCCTGCGATTGAGCAAAAGCAACTGCGGGAAGAAGGGTTGCCGACAGTACGACCGGCAGAGCAAGGCGCAATGTGGTTCGGCAAAACATAGTGCTACTCCTCATGACAATCAAAGATGGATCAATTCTCAAGATACGCTGGCCGAGCGAAAATGACAATTCGAAGTGTCAAAACGACGCGAATGTGCAAACGCAGTGAGTTGGAACGAACGCGGCGCTGGTCGTAGATATCACGAGCCTCGACTTGACCAGGCCAGGAATCCGTCAACGGGTTACCGCTGGGAGCTGCGACGAGACTTCTCGGAAAGAGAAATGTGTCTGCAGGTTCTTTACCGGCTGGCCGTTCACCTCCCCGTAAGGATAGATAAAATAATTCAAGGGCTCACCCTTCTGATCCGGTGACAGCCGGATATCGCGGCCGTAGGTGAAAAAAACGCGATTGGCGTCGTGCCCGCCGAAGAAGAAGTCACGCTTGGCAGGATTCTTCCAGGCTTCCGAAGCATCCACAGGAACCCAGCCAAGGCCCGCGAGATAGAACTCAGCCCAGCAATGGTAACCGGAGATGTCGCCTTCGGTCTTGTTTTCGGGCAGCGGGAAGCCGATTTCAAACCGAGCGGGGATACCGGAGGAACGCATCATGCCGATGAAAAGAGAGTGAAAATCCGTGCAGTTACCGCGTTTTGAAGTGCAGGCCCAGACGGCATCGCCGCGGCCCCAGCCCTCACCGGATTTGTCATAGCGCATGGTGGCGAGCACGTAATCGTAGATGTGCCGGGCTTTTTGGATTGGAGTCGTATCACCGGCGGCATGCTCCCTGGCAAGCTCGGCGATTGGGCCGTTCAGCGGGACGAGTTTGTCAGGTTCGAGGTAACGTTGCAGATCCGGATCGCGGGGCGCAGGGGCAGCGCCGTTCTGCAGTGCAGCTGCATCCAGAGCAACCCTGTGCTCGCGACGGACGGCGGTAAATCGCAACACTACGTCAAATCCCGCAACCGATTGCTGCATTGTCGGCGTGAAGGCCGCAAAGGCATTGCCGTATTCGGGATCGTGGCCCCAGACGTGGCTTGCGGCGCTATCGACACGCAAGCCGCGAATGTCCTGGTAGCCATCGGCCTGTGGCAATGGAATCCAAAGATGGGTTGGGCCACCGGAATCTGCATTAGCGGGAACATGCACCTGATACGTGAATTCAAACGAGCGCGCGGGCACCGCTCCGCTCGGTTCCGCCGCAGTCGCACGGCCCCGATGGACGGCAACAACGGCAAGCACTACAAAACTGAGAATCAGCGCGAGCGCGAGGCGGAAGCGAGTCATGTCAGGACTCCTGCAATGGAAGGTAAGGCCCGGAATAGCGCCCATACGATTATACTGGATTGAGAAATTAAGCAACTGCCATGCCCGGGGGCAAAGGAATTGCTGAATCACAGGATGATCCTTTTGTTTGCGCTGGCAACTAGCATGTGGGCGGGGAGAGTCTACGCTCAGGCGCCCGAGACTGAAGGGCAAACACCAACGTCAACCGTTGTCGCTCCCGGAGGCAAGAGTCAGATCGAGGAACGAATGCAGCAGCACCGCTTCTGGGACAAGAAGAATGCCTGGTTGTTTGCCGGCGTCGGAGCGGCGCGGACGTTTGATTATTTTTCAACGTTGAATTTGAGGCGGCGAGGAGACCAGGAAATCCTAGTGACCAACGATCTGGTGGATAATCACGCGGCGTTTGCAGTGGTCGAAGCCGCGGGGACTGGCGTTTCGATCGGAGCGTCATATTTGTTCCATCATTACGGCCATCACAAACTGGAGCGCTGGACTTCCATCGTGCACTTTGGACTGGCGACATCGGGCGCGGTGCGAAACTACTGCCTCAAGACGTCTCATCCAAGAAGCACTCAGTAGCTGCATGCATCGCGCGCGCAGAAGAAACGCACCGCTGTACCATCCGTCTAACTCAATGTGATGAAATCTTGCAGTGCGAATAACTGTCCGGCAAACACGCGCCGCGTGAAGAGCTTGGCAGAGACTCCGCGGAAAGTAGCGTTTGCAAGTTGGCGAGGTGCTCTTGTGCGACGGCGGCTGTCCCGTTTCGCGCTGATCCTTTGCGCGAGTCTGTGTTTCGTTGTGGCGTCGCGCGGCTCTTCAGTACCCACGCCTTCTGCGCATGCGGAAACGCGGACGGCGCTGTCCTCGCCGCAGCAAGGCGGTTCTTCGCAGAGTTCGTTTCCGGGACCGAAGACTCCGGAACAGACCAGGACGGAACAATACACGCTTTCGCATGAGCGACAGGCCAAGGCTGTGGCGTACTCGCGGGCGGGCTACACGCTTTACTTCCTCTCGTATTTTCTTGGCGGGCTTTTCCTTTTTCTGATCCTTCGGCTGGGCTGGGCCGCAAAGTTTCGCGACATCGCGGAAAGGGCCAGCGACAAGAAATGGATCCAAGCATTCGTTTTCGTGCCGCTTCTCTTCGTGACGCTCGACGTTCTGGACCTGCCTGTGCACGCGTATTGGCATTCGCTTTCGTTGCATTACGAACAGTCCATTCAAGGCTGGGGATCGTGGTTTTGGGATTGGACCAAGGGGGAGTGCCTAAGCTTGGCATTTGGAATCGTTCTGGTCTTGATCCTGTTTGCCGTAATGCAGCGCAGCCCGCGGCGCTGGTGGCTGTATTTCTGGTTTCCTGCCGTCCTGATTCTTCTCGGACTTATCGTGATCACTCCTCTGGTCATCGATCCGCTGTTCAACAAATTTGAGCCACTGAGCAAAGAACATCCCGATCTGGTCGCCGCTATTGAGAAACTCACGAAACATGCCGGCGTTTCCATTCCGCCGGACCGCGTGTTCCTGATGGCAGCGAGCAAGAAAACGAATGCTCTTAACGCATATGTGACGGGATTGGGAGCGTCGAAGCGGGTGGTGATTTGGGATACCACGATTCAAAAGACTTCCAACGATGAATGCTTGTTCATTGTGGGACATGAGCTCGGCCACTACGTCCTAGGACACGTTCGCCAGGGCTTTTTGACGGGAGCAGCCGGGTTGCTATTGGCGCTCTACTTCCTCTTTCGAGGCCTGCATTGGGCGCTGCATCGCTGGGGCAAGGATTGGAAGCTCTACGGGCAGGAAGATTGGGCTTCGCTAGCGGTGCTGCTCTTGCTTCTGCAAGTGCTGCTGTTCGTTTCTTCGCCGGTCATCAACGGTTATAGCCGCATGCAGGAACATGCCGCGGACGTTTACGGACTGGAAGTGATCCACCGACTGGTCCCGAATTCGGCTGAGGTGGCCGCGCACGCGTTCCAGGTTCTTGGCGAGCTGGATCTTGCGGATCCCAATCCGCCGCCGCTTATCACCTTCTGGCTCTATTCGCATCCGCCGTTGGCAGACCGCTTGGTGTTCGCGCACGCGTACGACCCCTGGTCAAAAGGGGAATCGCCGAAGTACGTGAAGTAGCCGTGAGGAAGGCAGGACCAAGCTTAATTGGAAGCGTGGCGCGCCGATGGGTGATTGCGCGCAAAAGCAGCTACTTTGCTGCGGTTGCCACAAACGGCCATGGAACACCATCGCCGGCGCCGCGTGCGCGAATTATCGTAGAAGAACATGCCGCAACCCGGATTGGCGCAGACTCGAAGGCGTGCGCGTGCGCCTTCGGCGACAATCTCTGCCCCGGACCGGGCCACGGCGGCGAGCAGCCAGTCAAGACCGCCCTCTCTGGCCACAAATTCGATTTTCCAGGAATTGTCCTGACCGACAAGCTCGTCGTGCCCCTCAGTGATACGCAAGATTTCGTTTATGGGGGCGATCCATCCCGCGAGTATCCTTTGCTTGCGAATCATGGCCGCGAATACTTTGCGCAGGGCTGTTCCGAGCCGCCATGCCTTCTGGAGTAGGGCTTGCGCAGCTTGCAGGTCGGACTGCGGCAGGCTCAGAAGGTGTGCTCCGCGCTCGGATGAGACTATATCGGTCGACTCCAGAAAGAGGATTAGACGTTCCCAGGGCAGGTTTGCGTTTGAAGGAGTCGCGTTGGCAAAATCGACGGAGAGCCGTCCACCCAGCAACGGCAGCCGAGAGTCAGTGGAAGGCATGGGAGGCCTCGTTAAGACAAGTGCGAAAGCCGAGCCGGTTTAGCCTTGGATAACCGCTGAAGACTATCATAACGGTTAGAACGTGAAAAGGCCTCCCTGCTCATGACTAGCCAGTAACTTTTTCCGGGCAGAAGGATCAGATATGATGGCGGTAGGGATATGACACTCATGAAACGGCTTCTGGGAGGCATCGTCCTCATTACGTTTACCCTAGTGTCCGCGCTGGTCCTGGTTCGTTCGCAGGCGAAGGCTTCTTCTGGGACCGCGGAGACGGCCCGCACGCCGGTAGTTGTCGAGCTATTCACATCTGAAGGATGCTCCAGTTGTCCACCGGCGGACGCTTTACTGGCGCGACTGGACGGAGCACAGCTAAACGGCAACGTGCAGTTGATCGCGCTGGAGGAGCACGTCGATTATTGGAACGATTTGGGCTGGACCGACCCTTTCTCTTCGCGGGACTGGACGTCGCGGCAAAATGCTTACGCCGGCGTTCTCGGCAACCGCAACCCTTATACACCCCAAATGGTTGTCGACGGGACAGCGGAATTCCTTGGCAGCCATCCGCAGAAAGCGCGGCAGGCGATTATGGAAGCCGCGGGCAAGCCCAAAGTGCCGGTGACCTTGGAGCAGCGTCCCACAACCAAAAACGGCACGGAAGATTTTTCCGTGAAGGTGGGAAAACTGGAAGGAACAGCAAAACACGATGCAGCGGAAGTCTGGCTGGCCATTACGGAAACCGGATTGCACTCCGCGGTGACGCGCGGCGAGAACGCCGGCGAAGAGCTTCGCCATGCCTCCGTGGTGCGCACGATGCGCAGGATCGGCGAAGCGAAGGGTGACGGTGAGACTACTTTCGCTGGAGACGCCAGCGTTTCTCTGCAGAAGGAATGGAAGCGTGAGAATTTGAAGGCCGTTCTCCTTGTGCAAGAAAAAAAGAGCCGGCGGATTCTTGGCGCTGCGGAGATCCACATCGGACAACCAATTTAAGATTGCCTCCGTTTTGCGCTTGCTCCGTGCATAGCAGGATTACTCTGGGGATCTAGCCTTTTTCAGGTACCATGAATTCCGGTGAGAGAGATTTAATCCCGCCTGGGACATGCTTTCGATAAAATGCGTCTCAGCTAAGAATCAAACCTGCTTACGGCGAATCAGCAAGCACGTCAGACAGCATTACGGGCCTGGATATTTTCTCGAGGTGATCGTTGGATTTCGAACCATTGGCGGAACCTTCATCCACTCCCCCTCTTCAGGCTCCGCCTTCCGGAGGAATCCTCCATACGGTTCTTTTGAACGAAAAAGGACTGCGCGGCGGCTGGCGTCTGCTTATTTATGCGATCTTCGTGGCTGTGCTCGCATTCGGCGGCGGAACGGTCCTACAGCGTTTTATTCACCCCACGCGAGGTGTTTTTTCTTTCGGCTATTCGTTCACCTACGAAGTGTTTTCTTTCCTGGTGATTCTTGGCGCGGCCTTGATCATGGCTCAAATCGAGGGCCGCCCTCCCGGCGCTTACGGTTTGCCGATGAAAGGAGCGTTCGGGAATTTATTCTGGCAAGGCTGTCTCATCGGGCTTATCGAAGTGTCAGCATTAATTGGATTGATCTCTGCGTTTGGCGGGTATTCCTTTGGAGTATTAGCTCTGCACGGCAAAGAATTGCTGCGATGGGGAATGCTGTGGGCAGTCTTCTTTGTTTTTGTGGGCTTGTTTGAGGAATTCTTGTTTCGGGGATACACGCAATACACGCTCGCGGACAGCATTGGTTTCTGGCCCGCGGCTATTGTGCTTTCGTGCTCGTTTGGAGCCGTTCACTTGGGGAATCCCGGCGAAGGCTGGGTGGGCGCGGCAGGCGTTGTCATGATCGGTCTGGTTTTCGCTTTTGCCCTGCGGCGTACCGGCAATCTTTGGCTGGTGGTTGGGTGGCACGCGAGTTTTGATTTCGGCGAGACCTTCCTCTACTCCGTGCCGAACAGCGGCATCGTCTTCGAAGGGCACCTCTCGAATGCCTCCTTGATGCAGGGCAAGGCGTGGCTTACAGGCGGAACGGTCGGCCCCGAAGGCAGCGCGTTCAGTTTTCTGACCATGGGAATTCTTGCGCTCGCAATTCACTTTCTTTACCCGGCGAAAAAATCAGAGCCTGCACCGATCCAAGAAAACCAAGCTGCTTAGTGTGTGAGTTCCGAGGCGGGTACCAAGCGAACGCCTTGCGCCTGAGCTTGCGGCAGGACTTCGCGAAGAGCCTGGAGTGTTGCGGGATGCGGATGGCCGATGGCCACGGCTTCGCCCTTTTCGCGCGCGCCTCGCAGCGCCAGTTCGAGTTTCTTGCGGACGGTCGCCACTTGGGCGACGTCGTCGAGGAAAGGGACATTGCGGAAGGCGGAGCGAACTCCAAAGTCCTGCGCCGTCTCGTAAGCGACCGTGGCAGCGGTTGTGCGGCTGTCCACGTAGAAGAGGTGACGGTCGCGCAATACCAGCATCAGTTCGTCCATCAACGCAGCATCAGCAGTCGCCTGCGAACCTTGATGATTGTTGACGCCGGCGGCATCCGGCACATTTTGCAGGAATTGATCGACCATCGCGGCAACTTCGGGCGCGGGCATGCCGGGACGCAATTCCCGCGCTTCCGGCGTTTCGTCGGCGACTGATTGCATTGGCAGATGAAGCATGACCTGGAACCCGCGGCGATGCGCTTCCTGAGCGATGTCTGCGGAGTGCTCGTGGTTTGGCAAAATGGAAATAGTGAGCGGATAACCGAGAGCGAGGACGGCTTCGGCCGCCGCGCGGTCGCTGCCTAAGTCGTCGATAATGATGGCGAGCCGGGCAGAATTCTTCGCCGCTACATCGGGCCTGGCCGCCGCGCGCGTCACAATTTCGATTTCGACTGCCGCAACACCCGCATGTCGAAGCTTAAATTGAAGGACATCTCCGGTTTCCGTCGAAGGATCTTGCGTCAGATGATTTCGAGTCGCGACCGCGCTCAGACTCTGAACGATCTTTGCGACCGCGGCATGATTCGCGTCCGCCGGCGACCCGTTCTTCAACACGATACGCAAGTAATCGGTGCTTTCCGGTTGCTGGGCGGAAGCTGTCTGGAGGAGTTTAATGGCTGTCCCTGCGGGGGCCGCAAACGAGGCTGCAGTCGCTAGACCACGCGTGATTTGATGAATTTGCGCGGGTGCGAGGCGGTTCGCTTCCTTTTTCTTGCAGCCAGCGAAAAAAACGAGCAAGAAGGAAATTCCGAGCAGTGCAAAACGCGCCGCGCAGCTTATTTTGACCGGAAAGCAATGCGGGATTGGTTGAACGGAGTCATGCTGCCGGACCACAGAAAACTTAAGCAGCCTTTTTCACGGGGGCCTTCAACAGGTCAAGCGCTCGGTGAAAAATAGGATCCTCGGGAGAAAGTGGTCGCGGTCCGAGCCCGGGTTCCTTCTGCGTTTCAGGCGGTGGGGCAGCCTCTTCTTCAGTCGTATCCGAATCGTCTTCGGGGACGGCACGCACCACTTCCGTCGGCGTAACGCCTTCCTCGAGAATCGCTTTCCCACCCGGATTGTAATAGTTCGCGACCGTGAGGATCAGCGCAGCGCCATCATCCAGGGTGATGAGCTTTTGCTCGGACGCGAGACCAAATGTGCGCTCTCCAACCACGTCCCCGCGATGGTTTGCAGCAATTGCGGAAGCAAGGACTTCCGCTGCTCCCGAAGTGGTGGCGTCAATCAAGACCGCGACGGGATTCTTCCAGACCACCTGCTTGGGCTCGGCGGAAAAAACCTGTGTCGAGACCGTTTGGCCGCGCAGCGTTGTCAGCATGCCCGACGGAACGAAAAGACGCGCGGTCGAAATCGCTTCGGAAACCGGACCACGGCCGCACTCGCGCACGTCGAGTATGACCTTGTGAATGCCCTGTTTTTCCGCATCGAGGAGACGATTGCGAATTTCATCCGCGCGGCCAGCGTCGAGGGTCGGCAGGCGCAGAACCAGGATATCGGGGTCGGCTTTCTGGACCATAATCTTCGGCGTGGCCACCTTGGCGCGGACAAGATCGACTTCCTCCGGCGTAGCCTTCCCGCGCCGGATCACTCCAACCTTGATTCCCGTGCCGGGCTGGCCGTTGAGAAGATTCATGGCCTGGCCAACGGACATGTCGCGCGTAGTGAACCCGCCGATGGACTCGAAAATGTCGCCGCTGCGAATGCCCGCCTGCGTGCCTGGACTATCCGGCAGCACGGAAAGCACGATGACGTAACCATACCGCTTGCTCAGTGTCAGGCCGGTTTCGCCAGTGCTGGCATTGGCGAGCTTCTTTTTGTACTCGTCGTATTCGCGGGGAGTGAAGTAGCTGGATTGCGCGTCGAGGGATTCCAGCATCCCGTGCAAGGAGCCGGCTGTGACCGTGCGCATGTTGGGATCGTCGACATAGTCCTGCTGAATTTTCTGCAGAACTTCGCCGTATACCGTGAGCGACTTGTACGCTTTGTCGTCCGTCGTGCGGCCCAGGACATGGCCAATGCCTGCGTAACAAAAGATCGCTATTGACGCGCAAAGAATGCCGATGCGAGCTGCTCGACTCATGCCTCACCCTTCCAAAAAAAACTACAAGAGTCTATTGTACCACCGCAAGAGATTGGGACGCGCTTGCAATCGAAAAGGAAGCCTGAGAGGCAATGGTAAATGACGGACGCAATTCTCCGATGAGACACGTCGAAGCCGCGAAATGTTGCGCAAATACCACACCATGTGACTTGTGCCCTTGTATATAACTCGTAAACCGTTGATAATAAAGCATAAACAAGCGCGGCGTTGGTGAACAACATGCTACAATACTCCTGGGGAAAATGTTCCAAACTACTATCGCAAGAGAATCCTTCGCCGAGGGTGTGGGCCTCCACACGGGAGTGTACGGCCACATCCGTCTGGTACCCGCGCCGGCGGAAACAGGCATCGTGTTTCGCCGCGTTGACTTGGACAATTTTCATGTCGAAGCGCAGGGCCATAACGTCGCCCGCGTCAGCTATGCCACCAGCCTCATGAAGCAGGGCGTTTTGCTTTCCACCACCGAGCACGTGCTTGCCGCCATCTATTCCTGTGGCATCGACAACATCTACATAGACGTCGACTCCATCGAAGTGCCCATTCTCGACGGCTCCGCGGAGCCTTTCATGCAGATGCTGGAGCACGCCGGCGTTCGCAAATTGCGCCGGAAGCGGCGCTATCTGAAAATACTCAGGCCGCTGGAGGTCATCGAAGGAGACCGCCGGATCGGCATCTACCCCGCCGACGAGTTTCGTGTGCGCTGTTACGTGGACTTTCCGCACCCGCTCGTGGGCCAGCAGGAAGTGGAAATGCTTGTGGGGGCTGACACCTTCCGGCACCTTTTGGCGCGAGCGCGAACTTTCTGTTTCGAGCGCGACATCGAGCCGCTCAAGGCCATGGGCCTGATTCGCGGCGGCTCGCTTGATAACGCCATCGTTCTCACTAACGACGGGGTCATGAACGGGCCGTTACGCTTTCCTGACGAGTTTGGGCGGCACAAGGCGCTGGATCTGATCGGCGACCTGGCCTTGGCAGGCCTGCCTCTCCTGGCTCGGGTCGAGGCTCACAAAGCCGGCCATGCCCTGCACACCCAGCTTGTCAGCCGCCTGCTGGACGACCCCTCGCTCTGGGCCATCACGACGGGCGAAGCTGTCCTCCCCGAAAGCGAAGCCTACCTAACCGCCCTCTCCCCCGTTGCCGCTGCTGATTAACGATTCGCTGCGTCAAGGTTAACCCTACGTTGCGAAATAGCCGCCGCTCCCGCAGAATGACTCGAACTATGTCCAACAATGATCTTGCCATTGTCATTCTCGCGGCCGGCAAAGGAACCCGGTTGAAGTCCAGCCTGGCGAAAGTGCTGCACCGGGCCGGTGGTCGGACGCTCGTCGAACAAATCGTACGCGCATGTGAACCGCTGAAGGCGCGGGAAACTGTGGTCGTAGTCGGGTACCAGGCCGAACAGGTCGCCGCGGTTGTCGAGCCGCGCGGAGCGCTCACCGTATTGCAGCAGCCGCAGAACGGCACCGGTCACGCCATGCAAGTCGCCAAACGCGCCTTGGGGCGAGCGAGGTTTGCGGTTGTGCTGCCGGGCGACGCCCCCCTCGTACGTACGGATACTCTGAAGGTTCTGATTGCCGCGCATCACACCGGGAACGCGGCGGCAACAATTCTTTCTGCAGTGCTTGCCGATCCTTCCGGCTACGGCCGCGTTGTTCGCAAGACCGAAACGGCTGTCTCTGCTATTGTCGAGGACTCACAGCTCACCGACGAGCAGCGCGAAATCAATGAAATCAATTCGGCGATTTATTGCTTCACACTGGAGAAGCTCTGGCCCGCGCTGGCGCAGGTGAAACCCAACAACAAACATCGCGAGTTGTACCTGACCGATGCCATCGGCGTACTGAACGCCAAAGGCGAGACGGTGCTGGCGCAAGTGGCCGCCGATTCGCGCGAAGTGCTGGGCTGCAATACGCGCGCCGATCTTGCGGAAGTCGACCGCCTATTCCGCGAACGGAAACGGAGCGAGCTGATGGATGGCGGCGTCACTATCCAGTTGCCGGAGACGGTACTGATCGATCCGGACGTGACCGCGGGCGAAGACACCATCATCGAACCCGGAGTTCAGTTGTTGGGCAAAACCAAAATCGGCGCGCAGTGCACCATTCGAACCGGAAGCGTAGTGACCGACTCAATTCTCGGCGACAACGTCACCGTCGAGCCGCATTGCGTGGTGGCAGAAAGCCGCCTCGACGATGGCGTCATCATCGGTCCTTTTGCGCGGCTGCGCCCGAACAATCACCTGAAAGCAGGCGCGCGCATCGGCAATTTCGTCGAACTCAAGAAGAGCACCATCGGCGAAGGCACCAAAGCGATGCACCTCTCCTACCTGGGCGACGCCAAGATCGGAACCAAGAGCAACATCGGCGCGGGCACGATTACCTGCAATTACGATGGCTTCCACAAGTATCCGACGTCGATCGGAAACAAAGTTTTCATCGGCAGCGATACAGCCCTCGTCGCACCGGTGCGCGTTGGTGACGGCGCATACGTCGGGGCGGGTTCGACCATCACGGACAACGTCCCTTCCGATGGATTGGCAATCGCCCGCGGCCGCCAGGTCAACAAGCCAGGCTGGGCCGCAAAGAAACGCCGCGAACTAGCCGCCGCGGAAAAACCAAAAAAAGCCGCAAGGAAATCGAAACGGCACAAACGAACCAAAAAGCGAAAGTAAAGGTTCCCTTCCAGGAGTGCGGCGATGAGGAGAAAGGTGCTTGCGTGGACTCCTTTTCTTGGGTCGCTGCTTCTCCTGAGCCTCGCTGCCACTCCTTATTCTCGGACCGCCGACGCAGCATTGATCTCCGCGCGTCTTACACTCCTGATCGTCTTATCCATTCTCGTGTTGCGCGAGCGATGGAGAAACCGCCACGAATCACCGGGGAAAGCCGCTCCTGCTGGTTCAGATGTGGGCGACCGTTTTCTGCAGCGCTGCCGCCGCTGGTATCGCGGCGAATAAGAAATCACCCCCCTGGCGTGTCCGCCTAAGAGGCGAGACCTGCCGGGGCCGGTTTTCCCCTGTTCTGCGAATTCTCCGCGTTCCGGGCGTCTCTGCGTTGTATTTCCTCCTTGTCGTATCGCGTCCAGTCCGCGCATACCAGGTGTGCTAAAATAGGAGTTCCCGCAATCCCACAGGGGGTTGGCACCTCATGAAATTTGGAGTCGTCGTTTTCCCCGGGTCCAATTGCGACCACGACGCGTTTTACGCCATCGGCAACGTCCTGCAAAAGCCCGTCGAATTCATCTGGCACCAATCCGAAGATCTCGCTAATTGCGACGCCGTCATTCTGCCCGGTGGATTTTCCTACGGAGACTATTTGCGCACCGGCGCCATCGCGCGCTTTTCTCCAGTGATGAAGTCCATCGAGAAATTCGCAAAGAGCGGCGGCATGGTTTTGGGCATCTGCAACGGTTTCCAGATTCTTTGCGAAGCGGGCCTGCTTCCCGGCGCCATGATGCGCAACAGCGGCCTGCGCTTCATTTGCCGCCACGTTCACATCCGCGTCGAGCAGACGGACACGCCGTTCACCAATGCCGCGCAGAAGGGCCAAATCCTAAAGATTCCCATCGCGCATTCCGATGGCAACTACAACTGCGATGAGACCACGCTTGCCGACCTCGATAAAAATCGCCAGGTCATTTTTCGCTATACGACTCCCGACGGCTCTGACGACAACGCCGGCAATCCCAACGGCGCGGTTCACAATATTGCTGGAGTCTGCAACCGAGAGCGTAACGTCGCCGGCCTTATGCCCCATCCCGAGCGTGCTGTTGAGCTCGCTCTCGGCTCCGCCGACGGTCTCGTGATTTTCCGCTCCATGGTCGAAGCGCTCGTCGGCGCCGCCAAGGCCACAGCATGAGCAGAGCCCACGGCCTCAAATCGTTGTCGCAGACCTGAATCATGGCCACCGCTAGCACCGAAATTCGAGTGACTCCCGAAATCACCGCCGAACACGGCGTAACGCGCGAGGAGTACGCGCGCATCCAGCAAATCCTTGGCCGCGCCCCGAACATCACCGAGCTGGGAATTTTCAGCGTGATGTGGAGCGAGCACTGTTCCTACAAATCGAGCAAAGTCCACCTGAAGCGCCTGCCCACACGCGGGAAGCTCGTGGTGCAAGGCCCGGGAGAAAACGCCGGCGTCGTCGACATTGGCGACGGCCTCGTTGCGGCCTTCAAAATCGAATCGCACAATCATCCGAGTTATGTTGAGCCGTTTCAGGGCGCGACCACCGGCGTCGGCGGCATCCTGCGTGACATTTTCACCATGGGCGCGCGGCCCATCGCGGTGCTCGATTCGCTCCGCTTTGGCGAGCTAACGCCTTCCAAATACACGTCTGAAGCGGACGCCGCGAAAAACCGCCGCATCCTCGACGGCGTCGTTCGCGGCGTCGGAAGCTACGGAAACTGCTTCGGCGTTCCCACCGTCGGCGGCGAAGTCGGCTTCGAGCCTTGCTACGCGCAAAACCCGCTCGTCAACGCGCTCGCGCTCGGCATCGCCAAAAAAGAAGAAATCTTTCTCGCCAAAGCCAAAGGCATCGGCAATCCGGTGATTTATGTCGGGGCAAAAACGGGCCGCGACGGAATTCATGGTGCCTCTCTGCTCGCCTCCGCTGAATTCACCGAGGAGTCGAAGCAGAAACGCCCGAACGTGCAAGTTGGCGATCCCTTCATGGAAAAGCTTCTTCTCGAAGCCTGCCTCGAGGCCATGCAAACAGGCGCGGTCGTCGCAATTCAGGACATGGGTGCCGCCGGCCTCACCTGCTCCACAATGGAGATGGCCTCGCGAGGCGGCACGGGCATCGAAATTGACCTCGCCAAAGTTCCGCAGCGCGAAACCGGCATGACGCCCTACGAAATCATGCTCAGCGAATCGCAGGAGCGCATGCTCCTGGTTGCAGAGAAAGGCCGCGAGCACGAAGTCCTCGCCGTTTTCAAGAAGTGGGGCCTCGACGCCGTCGTCGTTGGCCGTGTCACCGAGGGCGGCATCGCCCGCATCAACAACAACGGTCGAGTCGCCGCGGAAATTCCCGCGCATCCTCTTGCTGAAGAAGGGCCGGTCTACCATCGCCCCATCGCCGCGCCCGCTCCTAAAATGGAGACGGAAAAAGATTGGTTCGCGTTCGCTCCCGAAGGCACCAACCTCACTGCGAATTTCGTGAAGCTGCTGGCGTCGCCCGCGATTGCGTCCAAGAGGTGGATCACCGAGCAGTACGACACTTCCGTGCGCACAAATACTCTAGCGGGCCCCGGCGCGAGCGATGCCGCAGTCGTACGCATCAAGGATCCCAAGACGGGAGCGGTGAAGCGCGCCCTCGCACTTTCCACCGACGGCAACTGCCGCTGGTGCCAGTTGAATCCTCGCATGGGCGCAATGCACGCTGTCGCCGAAGCTGCGCGCAACGTGGCTTGCAGCGGGGCGCGCCCCATCGCCGCCACGAATTGCCTCAACTTCGGCAGCCCGGAAAAGCCTGAAGTGATGTGGCAATTCTCTGAAACCATCGACGGCCTCGCCGAAGCCTGCACCGTCCTCGGCACGCCCATCACCGGTGGCAACGTTAGCTTTTACAACGAGACTCTCGGCAAATCGATCTACCCGACGCCCGTTATCGGCGTTCTTGGCATTCTCGAAGACGCCTCCCGCGTCCTCAAGATTGCTTTCCGTAACGAAGGCGACGTCATCCTCCTCCTCGATGGCGCGGGCCCAATAGACACGGCAACCGTAGGGGCACGATACATCGTGCCCTCTGCTGACACGTCGCGGCGCGAATTTTCCTCCTCCGAATATGCAAAGACCATCGCCGGCATCGTTGCGGGCGAACCTCCTGTCATCGAGCTCACCGCCGAGAAGCGTCTCCAGGATTGCCTCGTCACTCTCGCCGCCGAAAGCGCCGTGCAATCCGCCCACGATATTTCCGACGGCGGCCTCGCCGTCACCCTCGCCGAATCCTGCTTCGCCTCTGTAGTGGCCGGTCTTCAGACCGGTTCATTTTCTTTGGGCGCCTCGGTCCAGTTCGACGATCTCTCCCCCGCCGAATCCGTTCTTTTCAACGAACGCGGCGCCCGCGCCGTCGTTTCCGCCTCGCCGTCAAAACTTGCCCGCGTTCTCGAAATTGCGAGACAATACCATGTGGCGGCGCGCGAGCTCGGCAAGGTCATCCGCGAAGGTTCGTTCCGCATCCAACATAAGGGGCGCGCGGTGATCGACAGCCCCATCGAGACTCTGCGCGACGCTTGGGCCAATTCATTGGAACGCACGCTAACCGCAAAATGAGCCAGAAACTCGCATTTGCCGACGATCATTTTCACGACGAGTGTGGTGTCTTCGGCGTCTTCGGTCACCCCGAAGCCTCGAACCTCGCTTATCTCGGTCTTTACGCGCTGCAACATCGCGGCCAGGAATCCGCCGGCATCGTCTCCAGCGACGGCAAAGAGTTGCACGTGCACCGCGCCATGGGGGAAGTCGAGGAAATTTTCCAGCCCAGCGTGCTCGCGCAACTCCCGGGCAGTCTGGCCATTGGCCACACACGCTACTCCACTGCCGGCGATAAAGCGCTGTTCAACGCGCAGCCCATCATGATCGATTGCAACAAAGGCAAGGTCGCCCTCGGCCACAACGGCAACCTCACCAATGCCGCCGAGTGGCGCCGCAAGCTCGAACATCGCGGTTCCATCTTCCAGACCAACAGCGACACCGAAGTGATCGTCCATCTGATTGCGCGGTCGCAGGCGCGCAATCTTTCCGGCGCTCTCGGCGATGCGCTCAATCAAGTGGAAGGCGCCTACTCTCTCCTCGTTTTGACGCAAGATGAACTCCTCGCCGTGCGCGATCCTCGCGGCTTCCGTCCGCTGGTGCTTGGGAAGTTGACCACGCCCGGTGGCTTCGTCTCGTGGCTAGTAGCCTCGGAAACTTGCGCTTTTGATCTGCTGAACGCGCAATACGTCCGCGAAATCGAGCCCGGCGAAATGGTGCGCATCTCCAAATCCGGCATCGAGTCCATTCACTTTGCGCCGGAAAAGCGGCTCCAGCAGTGTATTTTCGAGCATGTTTATTTTTCGCGTCCCGACAGCATCATTTTCGGCCGTTCCGTAAACGAAAGCCGCGAAATGCTCGGCCGCCTGCTGGCGCAGGAGCATCCGGTCGAAGCGGACATCGTCGTTCCTGTGCCTGATTCCGGCGTTCCCGCGGCCGTCGGCTACGCGCTTGAATCGAAAATCCCCTTCCGCATGGGCCTGATTCGCAACCACTACATCGGCCGAACTTTCATCGAGCCGTCGCAAGCCATCCGCAATTTCGGCGTGAAGCTCAAGCTCAATCCCATTCGCGGCTTGATCGAAGGTAAGCGTGTAGTACTTGTCGACGACTCCATTGTGCGCGGCACTACCAGCCGCAAAATCGTCCGCATGGTCCGTGAAGTCGGCGCGAAAGAAGTTCACGTGCGCATCAGTTGCCCGCCGACGATTTCCCCGTGCTACTACGGCGTGGACACGCCCACGCGCGAAGAGCTGATCGCCTCTTCCAACACGCCCGAAGAAATCTGCAAGTTCCTTGGTGCCGATTCGCTGGGCTACGTTTCTCTGCCGGCCCTGCGCCGCGCGGTCGGTGATACCGCGGGCAAGTTCTGTACGTCTTGTTATACGGGCGTTTATCCCACGGATCTGGTGCAGTTGGAAGTGCGCGAGAGCGGTGCCAACAGCAAGTCCGGCGAACATGCCCCAGGCAATGGCAGTGAATCCGCGTCCGCAGAGCGGCCGGTGGTGGTGGAACGTGAAAGCTGAGAAAAAGAAAAAGCAGGAAGAATCGAATTTGCCCGTGAAAACCAAGATTCAGCGCGAAATCATCGCCTGGTTCTGGGTTGGCCTCGTCTTTCTGCTCATCAACGGCACGATCGGCCAGGCGCGCGTCATTCCCTCCGGCTCGATGGAGAACACTCTGCTCATCGGCGATCACCTCATCATGAGCCGCATCGGCTACGACGCCGGCCTGCCCTTCACCAACTGGCACGTGCCTCTTTGGCGCAATCCCAAGCGCCAGCAAATCGTCATATTCAAGCCCGTCGTTCCAACTGAGACGAGTGACATTGTGAAACGTGTCATCGGCCTTCCGGGGGAAACGCTCGACATTCACGACGGCGCTGTTTGGATCGACGGCCGGAAGCTTAACGAAAATTACACCCAAGGCCGGACCGAGCGTTACGACATGCAATCCCCATACAAAATTCCGACCGATTGCTATTTTGTGATGGGCGACAATCGTCAGGATTCCTTCGATAGCCGTTTTGTCGGTTGCGTTCCCCGCAAGAACATCATCGGAACGCCCGTTATGGTTTATATGTCCGTGGACGCGCCCGGCAGCGCATGGGAATCCGGTGGCATTCGAGAGCGCTTTTTTGCTTACGGAAACGCTCTGCTGCACCCGCAGTCGGTGCGCTGGACCAGGCTATTTCATACTTTTTGAGTCAAGCGATTTTAGAGAAGTCCGTTAGGCGATTCGCAGTGCCGGACGGACTGGCGAACCACAACGGCACTCTGCATGAGAAGAGCCATCGAAACGGTGGAACGTGAGAGCTGAAAAGAAGAAAAAACAAGAAGAAGCGAATTTGCCCGTGAAGACCAAGATTCAGCGCGAAATCATCGCCTGGTTCTGGGTCGGCCTCGTTTTTCTGCTCATCAACGGCACGATCGGCCAGGCGCGCGTCATTCCCTCCGGCTCGATGGAGAACACGCTGCTCATCGGCGATCACCTCATCATGAGCCGTATCGGCTATGACGCCGGTGTGCCTTTCACCAACTGGCATGTGCCCCTTTGGCGTTCTCCCAAACGCCAGCAAGTGATTATCTTCAAGCCGCCGTTTGCTCCGGACACGCCAGACTACGTAAAGCGCGTCATCGGACTGCCCGGCGAGACTGTGGAGATTCACGACGGCGGCGTCTGGATCAATGGCCAGCGTCTTAAGGAGAACTACACGCGTGGCCTCTCCGAACGGCCTGACCCTTCATTCCTAATGGGCAATTTCAAAGGGCTCCCTTTCACCGTGCCGAAGGACTGTTATTTCGTGATGGGAGACAATCGAGAGAATTCTCTGGACAGCCGCTTCTGGGGCTGCGTCCCACGCAACGACATCATCGGCACTCCCGTCATGATTTACATGTCACTGGAGGCGCCGCAAGGCGCTTGGGACTCCGGCCAGATTCGGGAGCGTTTTTTTGCCTATGCAAATGCCCTGCTGCATCCGAGAATCGTGCGCTGGAACCGGATTTTCCGTACCTTTTAGTCTTGTCGAAGAATCGTTGTTCGCAATAGCCGCCGCGATCCCCACGGCGCCTCAATGAATTCCTATCGAAGACGGCGCGCGGCAGAGTACGCCCCGATTAAGAAAGTACGGAAGCGGAAGTGAGCGGGTCTTTCATGAAATATGCCGATGCCGGAGTGAACATCGCCGTCGCGGATGACGTGAAGCAAAGAATTCGCCATCATGCCAGCCGCACCTTCACTCCCGGTGTTCTCGGCGGCATCGGCGGCTTCGGCGCGCTCTTCGCGCTGGACCGGAAAAAATGGAAAGAGCCGGTGCTGGTCTCCAGCGCGGACGGCGTGGGCACCAAGCTCAAAATCGCCATGTCCATGGGCGTGCACTCCACTGTCGGCGCCGACCTCGTCAATCACTGCATCAACGACATTCTCGTCCAGGGCGCCGAGCCGCTGTTTTTCCTCGACTATCTTGCGATGGGCAAACTCGAGCCCCAGGTCGTCGAACAGCTCGTCGAAGGGATGAGCCGTTCCTGCCGTAAAGCCGGCTGCGCCCTCATCGGCGGCGAGACGGCGGAGATGCCGGGATTTTATCCTCCGGGCGAATACGATCTCGCGGGCTTTATCGTTGGCGTCGTCGAGCGCAAAAAAACTCTGACCGGGAAATGCGTCCAGCCCGGAGACGCTTTGCTCGCCCTGCCGTCAGCCGGACTGCACACCAACGGCTATTCGCTCGCCCGCAAGCTGGTCTTTGAAGTTGCAAAGCTGAAGCCGGATACTTACGTCGCCGATGTCGGAAATAAAATCGGCGCGGAATTGCTGAAGCCGCATCTATGTTATGCGCCGGCGCTGAAGAACATCGTCGCCCGGGGCTGGGTTTCCGCTCTCGCGCACATCACCGGCGGCGGCATTCCGGGAAATTTGCCTCGCGTGCTGCCCAGTGGCGTGAAAGCGGAAATCGACCTGGCATCCTGGCCCGTGCTGCCGATCTTCAAATACCTTGCCAAACTCGGGAAAATCGACACCGGCGAATTGCTGCAATCCTTCAACATGGGCGTCGGAATGATTCTCGTCGTCCCGGCAAAAAAAGTGAAATCCGTGGAAGCCGACTTGAAGAAGCACCGCGAAAAATTCTTCCGTATCGGCCGCATCGAGCGCAGCGAATCCGGCAAAGCCCGCGTCAGCTACTCCGGCTCGCTTAATCTTTAACCCACAATCTGGGGCTTGAGGCATATAGGGCGATGAGCTTAGCATAGGAATTGTCAGTGCTTTTTGCCGGGCACGTCCGTCTACCCTTGCTCACGGGAGGAACTGGCCGGACGTCCAACGTCACAAGGATTCCCCCAGCGACCTTTTAGGAGGTATGCCATGAATTTTCCGCAAACAAACCTTGATCTTTTGGCTGCGCGAGTGCAAAAACTGGAGGCCGCGAATCACCGCTGGAAGTTCGTGAACGCGTTGCTACTGCTCTCCGGCGTATCGGTCCTTTTGATGGGCGCGAAGCCCGCCGATCGCCTTCAGCCTAACGTCATTCGCGCTGGCTCTGTTGAAGCCCAGGAATTCATATTGAAGGATGAAACCGGCCACGTTTACGCGCGTCTGAGCTTGAACCCATCAGTTCCAAAACCAACTCAGAAAGGGCGCACTTACTTGGTACCGAGTGATACGATTCCAGGCGGCGAGGCGGCTCTTCAGTTCTACAACGAGAAAGGCGAAGTACTCTGGACCGCTCCTTCGTTAGGGGGAGCACAATTCGTGCCCGCAAGATAATCGGCTGTGCTTCGGAAAGTTCCAACTCAGTGTTGGTCTGGCTGATGCTGCTAGTGGAAGGTCGTTTCACGCTTGGCATGAATGGTGTCGCGTGGTGCAACACCTCTAGTGCCGCCCGCTTCTTTCTGCTGGCGTCCAGAACTGCTGCTTGGTCGTCACAAACTCGATCGGCACATCTTTCACAAACGTCTTCATCCACCTCACGCACTCTTCCATCCCTGCTTGTTCGGAGGGCACATGCCCGATTACAATCAGCGCTTTTCTCTTCAAAACTTCCACGTTATCCATTTCCAGCGCCTGCGTTTCCCGTTCGAATCCCGCCGATCCCGGGCTCAGCGCCAGCCTCGTCACTTTCATCTCTGGATTTCCTACTGTGCGCAACACCGGGGTATTCAAGCGCTGCGCCACATCCGCCGCTAATTTCTCCAGCGTAGTTTCCGGTACTGCAAACAGGTGCGGATTTTCCGCGCTTTGGTATTTCTCCCAGCCCAGCGCCTGCACCATGCCTGCCAGAATCCCGTCCGGCTTTCTCAGGTGCCAGTGGTCGTGGAATCTCCAAACCACCAGCCGGTTTTTCTCGATGAACGCCCGCTTCTCCTTCCACACTGCGTCGTTCTCTTCCATTCCTTGCGGCCGGTCCAGGTGATTGTAAAACGTGGGCTCGTGCGTGATGACCAGGTTCTGCCCGTTGGCCGCCGCCCGTTGCAGAACGTCCAGCGTCGCCATCATCGTCACGGCTATCCCTGTCACGCGCGTATCCGGATTCCCTGCCTTAAACGTGTCTACGGTTTCCGTTTTCCAAGGCACGCCAACGTGTTCTTGGATCGCCGCTATCACTTCCCGCGCCGTCGGCCGTTTTTCTTGGGCCGTCGCGTACGAGCACAGCACAGTCCCAATCAGTATCGCGCCGAGTGCGATGTTAACGGGGCCTCGCATTTTCACTTGGGCAGTCCTTCCGCGAACTGTGGATAGAGCGCCCGCGCCCTTCGCGCCGACTCGCGCTCCAATTGATGCGTCCATCGAACTTCCGCCCGCATCTGCTCGAGCATTAAGCCCACCATCCACACCGCTTCATGATACTTGTGGCCAACCTCCGCATAAATCGACTGCAGAGTTTTCTTCTCTCTCGCGATTTCCTTTAGCAAAAATTTTCGTCTGCGCTTCAACTGACTCCGGAAGACTCCCGGCCGCGCCTGCCAGGAAAGCGCCATCCAAGTCAAAAAAAGCGGGTGTTCCCTCTGTGTGGTCCAGCCTTGGTGCTCTAAAGCATCCGCGAGCGCCGCACGCCCCTTCTCTGTGGTCTCAAACGTGCTCCGCTCCGGTCCCCCCGCCGGCTCTTCCGTTTCCAAAGATCGAATGAGCGCCCCGCGCGCCAATTTCTCCAGAGAGTAATACACTTGTGGCCGCGACACGTTTGCCCAATCTCGAATCTCGCGTCTCTCCAGCTCCAGATTCGCCTGATACCCGTGCATCGGCCGCTCCGCGAGCAAGCTCAGCAACACGAGATCCGGCGTGGTCAGCTCTACTCTCCTCGCTTGGCGTGCGCGTCTTCCGCGATTCTCCGTAAATCTCTGTGTCCTCGGCGTCTCTGCGTTTTCCTGTGTCTTCATTTTTTCCCCGTCTTACGCTTCCTGCTCCAATACCACCACTCACACTGTTCGGCAGGCAGCCGTGGATTTTTTGCTTGCGCCACTGCCGCGCAAAAAGTATCCAGCACGCAAGGATCCTGCCGCCGGCCGGTGAGGCGATTCAGCGTCGCATACAAATTTTCCGGACTCTGTAACGCCAGTTGCGCCACGGTGCGAATTCTTAGCAGCTCAAAGTCGCGTAGCATCGCTGGTCCGATCGAAATCAAATCCCCCAACTGCTGTTCTCCGATCCTGGCCCGTTTCTTTTGGCGCAGCGTTCCGGCACTCATAAAGAAATCTCCTTAACTGACTAGTCTAATTTAGACTAGTCTAACTAGTCTAAATTAGACTAGTTGCCTTGTCAAGGAGACTTTCCGCCATGCGTCCATTTCTCATGCCTCTCGTTACCCTTGTTCTGGTTTTCGTCTTGTCGTCCGTTCGCGCCAATTCATCTCAGGAGATCAAATCCATGAACGTCAAGCGCATCACCCCGGTCCTGCTCGTCAAGGAGATCGAGCCCATCGTCTCTTTCTGGGTCGATCGTCTCGGTTTCACGAAAACCATCGAAGTGCCCGAAGGCAACAAACTCGGTTTTGTCGCTTTTCAGAAAGGTTCCGCCGAAGTGATGTACCAAACTTACGCCAGCGTGGAGAAGGACGCGCCGTCGTCCATGTCCGCGGAAGCCAGAAAAGGTCCCACGTACCTGTACATGGAGGTTGATAACCTGGACGCTGTGCTTGCCGCCATGAAAGACGTGAAAATTGTCATGCCCGTCCGCACCGCCTTTTACGGCATGCGCGAATTCGGCGTCCAGGACCCCGGAGGCCACTTCATTACTTTCGCCCAACCGGTGGCCGCGCCGCAGCACTGACGCGCTTTGCCACCCTGGCCCAAACGAGGCAAAGTACTCTCTCTTCGTACCAGCCCTCGTACTATTCAGGGTACCGGTACAAGTGGGTTTGACAGACCACGTGCGCGAATCTACGCTTGTTGACATTGCGTTTCGCCCTCGTCAAGAACAGCAGTCTCCTGAATCGATTTAAACCTCAGGTCTGCTAGTTCGATCAGCGAAAGGAATTATGTCTCAAGGAAGATCTGCGTTCAGTGATGCTGCGTCCAGAGCCGTGCTCGATTCCGCGCCCGAAGGAATACTGGTCGTGAATCGCGAAGGCCAAATCGTCCATGTGAGCGCGCAGACGGAAGAACTTTTCGGCTACGGTCCGGACGAGCTGCTCGGCGTGTATTTCGAGGTCTTGCTGCCACAATTATTTCGAGAGGAACACGAACGCCAGATCACCGGCTACACGCGCGCTCCGGGACTGCGCCCGGGAAGGGTTGGACTGGAACTGCGAGGCCTTCACAAAGACGGAACGAAAATCCTACTTGAAATGAGTTTATGTTCCGTGGACGTTCAGGACGGCCCTTTGGTGTGCGGCGTCCTGCGGAAAATCGCCAGTCCCAAGGCATCGGAGCATCCGTCGCGCGACGTGGAGCAGCGCTTCCGCTTGATGGTGGAGAATAGCCACGACATTCTCACCATTCGGGACGCTGACGCCCGTGTTCGCTACATCAGCCCTTCCATTCAAAGGATTATGGGTTACCGGCAGGAGGAAATGATCGGTTCCACTGGTTTCGAGTTGATTCATCCCGAAGACCGTTCGAACGTCGAGACGGCGCTGAATGAATTCTGGAAGAATCCCGGCGCTCGCGATTCCATCCAGTACCGCGCCCGCCACGCGAACGGGTCGTGGGTTTCGCTGGAAGTCGTCGCCTATAACTTGCTGGACCACCCGGAAATCCGCGGCGTGGTCATCAACGGCCGCGACATCAGCGAGCGCACGCAGACGGAAGCCGAAAGAGAACGCACCATCGCCGAGTTGCAGGAAGCCGTCTCAAAACTCGATACCCTGACCGGCCTCCTGACCATCTGCGCCTCTTGCAAAAAAATTCACGCTGAAAATGGCAGTTGGCAGCAGATCGAGTCCTACATTCGCGATCGCTCCCAGGTCGAGTTCTCTCACACCATGTGCCCGGAGTGCTCGCTGATCTGGTACCCCGACCACTACCAGAAATAGCCGTCGCGGGATCATTGTTTAGTAGGTGTTGGCTGCGGCGGTGGCCTGCGCTCGAGTTCCGTCGGCACCGCAATCGAGCGAGCGCCATTCTTCCCAACAGCGCGCACGGCAAAAAAGTGATTGTCGGTCGATACGCCTTTCAAGACCGTTTCGCCCGGCGCAGCCGCAAAATCATAAACCGCCCAACGCGGTTCGCTGGTCTCGCGCCACAGAATCTCGAATCCCGAGCGTTCGGCATCCTCTTCGGCTAACCAGGACACTTTCGCATCCGGCGTCACTGCCCCCGTGAGTTTCGCGCCCGTTGGCGGAGTCGGAGCCAGCGCCAACTGCCGCAGCGCCTCCGCATTGTTCCGCGCCACATCGCCCATAAACGTAAAGTTCAGATATTTCTCGAAATCTCCGTACTCGATTCCGTTTTCCGTGCGTGGCGTCTGATGCTGGTGATTGTAGTCTTCCAGCGGCTCCGTGAATCGCACCGCCGGCAGCCCTGCTTTGTAAAACGGATAGTGATCCCCGCCGCGACCGTAGCGGTCCACGCGGAAAATCATTCGAATCGCCCCGCGCCCATCGATTTCTTCAATCCCGCGCGCCAATTCCCGCGAAGGCGAATCCGCATCGTCGATCTCGCCATTTCCAGAAAAAAGCCGCACGCGATGCGGCGCACCGGCCACCGGGTCCGCGCCCACGATGTCGTCATCCAGCATTCCGCCGACGGTGTAACCTTGCTGCTTCACCCAATCCACCAGGTGCGTGCTGCCGAGCAGCCCCTGCTCTTCTCCGGACACCGCGGCGAAAAGGATCGTCGCGCGATACGACGCTCCGCCCTTCGCCCCCGCCTTGCTCAGTAGCCGCGCGCACTCCACGCTGACCGCCACTCCCGATGCATCGTCGTCCGCGCCGGGAGCATCCGCCTGTGTGTCCATCACATTCGAAGGCCGCGAATCAAAATGCCCCGACACTATAAAAATTGTTTTCGCCAATTTCGGATCGGTTCCTGGCAGAATCGCGTAAACATTTTCCAGCGGAATCGGCTTGCCCGAAGTCCGTTCCGAAGTCGATTCAAACTTGTCGACCACCACTTGCAGCTTGCCACCGGAATCCTTGGCGATCTCATTCAATCGCGCCACGATTGCATCGCGCCCGCATCCAATCCCGCGCTTTGGGTCATCCCATGAAGAAAGCGTCAGCCGTGTCCCGCAGGCCACCAGCTTGCCGATCAACGCCCGCATAGACTTCTCATCCACCGACGCGCGCGCTGCTGGCCCCGCCGGCCGCGCTAAGATCTTCGGCTGCGGCTTTCCCTGGGCAGGCTCCGCCGGGTCCCGGGGAGCCACCTGCTGTGCCGACGCCGGAATCGGTCCAACTGCCAGCAGCGCCAGCAACGCCACCTCAACCATTCTCTTGCCAACCGTCTTCTTCTGATTCGTCATCGTTTCCATTCCCAAGTAGGATTTCTTTCTAAATGAAGCTGGCATTCTACCGCGAAAGCCACAATTCCTTGGAGTCGCGCGCCCTCTCCCCCCACTCACGCGATGGCCAAGAATACGTCCTCTTGGTAGTGGGTCAGTTTGAATTTTGACTCCTACTGTCACGATTAAGAAAATTCAAACTGACCCACTACCGTCCCTCCCGAAATTGACTTCCATCCCGATACTCTGGAATCATCCCATGCGTACTTAATTCCGGTGGTGGCATCGCCTCAAGACCTTCCGCGCACACGCTTGTCTTGAGTAACCCTGGAAGGGAACTCAGCCATGGTAGCCGGCATTCGCACGCGCGAACTGCGCAAAGTTTACAATTCGGCTCCTCCTGTGGCTGCCGGCACGGGAGGCTTCTCGTTCGGCGCGCCGAAAGCCAAGGGCAAGCAGCCCAGGCCGGAAATCGTCGCGCTCGACGGAATCTCCCTCGACATCCTGCCCGGAGAAATTTTCTGCCTGCTCGGCCCCAACGGCGCCGGCAAGTCCACAACCGTCGGTGTTCTCACCACACGTGTCCGCCCCACCGGCGGGCAGGCGTTCATCGGCGAATACGACGTCTGGCAAAACCAAGTCGCCGTCAAGCGCCTGATCGGCGTGGTAGCCCAGCGCCCCAATCTGGATTTCTCGCTGACCGCTCGCGAGATACTCACGTTTCACGGCGCGTATTTCGGCCTTTCGTCTCAGGAACGCGCCAAGCGCGCCGAAGCCCTTCTCGAACGCTTCAAGCTTACCGATCGCGCCGACCAGATGGTCCGCGGCTTCTCCGGTGGCATGATGCAGCGCCTCTCCATCGCGCGCGCGATGATGCACGACCCGCAGGTGCTTTTCCTCGACGAGCCCAGCGCCGGCCTGGACCCGCAAACCCGCTTGCTCCTCTGGGAAATCGTCCGCGAATACAACCAGAGCGGCAATACAATTCTTCTCACCACGCACAACATGGAAGAAGCCGACGCGCTCTGTAAACGCCTTGCCATCATTGACCACGGCCGCGTCATCGCTCTCGGCACTCCCCAGGAGCTGAAGTCCGCTGTTCCCGGCGGCTACTTGCTGCGCCTCCGCTTCGGCGTGCACTCCCCGGATTTCCTCATCCGTCTCCAGGTGCTCGCCGGCGTCCGTGAAGTCCGCGCCAACGACAGCAACGGCGCCGACCTCTATGCCGACCGCGGCGGTTCGCTCGTTGCAGAGGTCGCCGCTTTGGCTTCCGGCGCGGGCGTCGAGTTGTGCGACGTACACATCTCCGAGCCCAGCCTCGAGAACCTCTTTCTGCACCATACCGGAAGGAGCTTGCGCGAATGAACTGGAAAGCGTTTCTCGCCATGCTCGCGCGCGACGCGCACGTCGCCCGCCGCAACTTCGTGGCGCTGCTCTTCCAGACTTTTTTGCAGCCGTTGATGTTCGTTTTTATTTTTGGCCGCGTCATGGTCGGCAGCGGCTACATGCCGCCGTCCTACAAGAGCCTCTTGCTCCCGGGAATCATGGCCATCTGCATGGTCGGCACGGGCATCTGGGCCGTTGCCATGCCGCTGATTGCCGAATTTCAATTCACGCGCGAGATCGAAGACCGCCTGCTCGCCCCCATGGAAATCTCCTGGCTGGCCATTGAGAAGGTCGTCGCCGGCACGCTGCAAGCGCTGGCTGCGGGCCTCATGGTTATCCCTGCCGCGTGGCTGCTGCTTCGCCCCGGTGTTGACCTCCACGTCCCGCATCCTCTGCTCTTTGCGCTCGTAGCGATTCTCGTGGCTCTTTTCTCGGCGACCGGTGGCCTCGCGCTCGGCTGCAGCATGCAGCAAACGCACATCGGGCTGATGTTCAGCCTCATTGTCGCTCCCATGATTTTCTTCGGCTGCACGTACTATCCCTGGAGCGCGCTCGAAAAATTCCCGGTCCTGCAGAAAGCCGTGCTCGTAAATCCTCTCGTTTACGCCAGCGAAGGCCTGCGCGCCACGATGATTCCCCAGTTTCCGCATCTCCCCTTGCTCGCGGTCGTCGTCGGCCTGGTATTTTTCAACGCCTTGCTGCTCGTCACCGGCCTTCGCAACTTCCACGGCAAGTCCGTCACCTGAGTCTGACTTTCAACTTTGAAGCCTCCTCCCTGCGTTTTGTCGATTCAGCCGCTTGTGCTAACGTTTTTCGTTTATGAAGAAGCGCATAGGCGTGCTCTTAAGCGGCCGCGGCTCGAACTTCGAGGCTCTTGCGAACAGCGTCGCGGCGGGAAGGATTCCCCACGCGGAAATCGCCATCGTTGTCAGCAATCGCGAAGGCGCTCCGGGAATCCAGCGCGCCGAGGCCCGCGGCATCAAAACGCGCGTAATCCCCTCGAAAGGGCTCGAGCGCGAAGTTTACGACCGTCAGGTCGCCGCCGTTCTCGACGAGCACAAAGTCGACCTCATCTGCCTGGCTGGTTATATGCGCCTGCTGTCTCCCTTTTTTGTCGCAAAATATCCAAACCGCATCTTGAATATTCATCCGTCGCTGCTTCCGTCGTTCCCGGGGCTCGAATCGCAGCGCCAGGCCCTCGAATACGGCGTAAAATTCGCCGGCTGCACCGTTCATTTCGTCGATGAAAATCTCGATGCCGGCCCGATCATTTTGCAGGCAACGGTTCCAGTTCTCGCTCAAGACACGGAGGCCTCCCTCTCCGAGAAAATCTTGAAGGAAGAGCATCGTATCTATTCCGAAGCCGTTAAAATTGTCCTGGAAGGGAAATACAAAATCGCCGGCCGCCGCGTGCTCTTGACTTCGTGATAGAAGAAACGTAGCGCCGGGCTTTAGCCCGGCATCTTTGTTCCTGAGAAGCCGAACCGTGACTCAGATGAAATTCAAACCCGTCGAAGAACAGCTTGCCTACTTGAAAAAAGGTGTCGCTGAAATCATTCCGGAAGCCGAGCTGAAAGCCAAGCTCGATAACTCGCTGAAAACCGGCAAGCCTTTGCGCGCCTATCTCGGCGTGGATCCCACGGCCCCCGATCTTCATCTTGGCCACACCGTGGTCCTTCGCAAGCTGAAGCATTTTCAGGATCTGGGCCACACCGCTGTTTTTCTGATCGGCGATTTCTCCGCGATGATTGGCGACCCCACGGGCGTATCCGAAACGCGCCCGCCACTGACGCGGGAGCAAGTCGACGCCAACGCCAAAACCTATCTTGCGCAGGTCTACAAAATCCTCGACAAGGAAAAAACGGAAGTCCGCTACAACAGCGAATGGCTCAGCAAAATGTCCGCCGAAGATGTCGTCCGTTTGTGTTCCCACTATCGGCTGGCTCGCATGCTGGAGCGCGAAGATTTTCATTCTCGGCTGGACAAGGGCCAGCCCATTTCCGTGCATGAGCTTTTGTATCCGCTTTTGACGGCGATGGACGCGGTCAAATTGCAGTCCGATGTTGAGCTAGGCGCCACGGAGCAAAAGTTCAATTTGCTGGTGCACCGCGAAATCCAGCGCGAATACGGCCTGTCTGGGCAGGCTATTTTGACCATGCCGATTCTCATTGGGCTCGACGGCCAGCGCAAAATGTCCAAGAGCCTCGGCAACTATGTCGGCATCACCGAGCCGCCCTCCGAAATGTTCGGCAAGATGATGTCCATTCCCGACGAGCTAATGTGGTCCTATTACGAACTGCTCACCGATCGCGCGCCAAAGGAAATTGCGGCGCTGAAGCAGGAAGTAGCCGCTGGCAAATTGCATCCCATGGATGCGAAAATGCGGCTCGCAGAAGAAGTGATCTCAGGCTTCCACGGTCAAGCCGCCGCGCGCAGAGCCGCCGAAAATTTCCAGCGCGTCTTTCGCGACCGCCAGGCGCCGACTGAGATGAAAGAGATCCAGTTGACCCGAGGCGAAGGATTTCTAAAACATCCCGACGGCATTATTAGCACGCTCACCCCCAAATGGAGCCAGTTGCTGGCGTACTTAAGGCAAATGGAATCTGTGGCTGAAGCTGCACGTCTTATCGAGCAAGGTGGATTCGAGATCGACGGCCAAATCGTCAAGGACCCGGCCGCTAAGCTTGATGCAACCGGCCCTGCCTCTCACGACGTGCGGCTGGGGAAGAAGAAATTTCTTCGCATCAGTGTCGAATGATCTGAGCGACTTTAGGGGTACGAAATATCGTGCCCCTGCTGCAACGCGCCGGTTGGAATTTCACGGGACACGGATCACGCCGTGCTACGCCAGCACTTCGGCGACGAGTTGCGCCACATGCTCCGCCACCCCAGGAGCGGCCGTCAATCCCGGCGACTCCATTCCCACCAGATGAATCACCTGCGGCACGTTCGAGTCCCGGGTAATCACAAAATCCGCGATCCCCTTTCCGCCCGGAGGAACCAGCTTCGGCCGCAGCCCCGAATATCCCAGCTGCAAGTCTTTCTCCTCGATTTCCGGTAACAGCGTTTTCGCGCTGTGCGCAAAATCCGCAATCGGCAATCGGTTCTTCTCGTAATTGTCTTTCCCTTCGACGTACGTCGCCGTCGGCCCCAGCAGAAACGTTCCCCACAGCGTCTTCGTGAAGTGTACGCCGAGACTCAATCCGTCGCTGTGCGGCAGTGGATACACAAGATTGTTGATCAGCGACGACCGCGGCCCGCGCACTTCGCAATACTCTCCGCGCACCGGATAAATCTTCCACGAACGATTCCCCAGCATCGCCGCCACTTCATCGGCGTAAAGTCCCGCAGCATTGATCACGCAGCGCGCGTCGATCGTTTCGTCCTGCGCGTCTTCTTCGTCGCCGATGCGCAGCCCCACACAAATCGTCTGTGCGGAAGGCTCCAGCGAAATCACCCGCGCGCGCGGCACAATACTCGCTCCCTGATTCGTCGCCACACGCGCATAGGCGTGAACCAGTTCTTCGGCGGAGACAATTCCCGTCGAAGGCACATCCAGTGCCGCCACCCCCTTGATGTGCGGCTCGCGTTTGCGAATCTCATCCGCGTCAATCAGCCGTAATCCCTCGACGCCGTTGTCTTCCCCGCGTTTTTTCAGCGCGGCAAGCTCCTCCACTTCATGCGCATCCGCGGCCACCACCAGCTTTCCGCAATGGCGAAACGGCACGTTGCGCTTTTTGCAGAATTCGTACGTCAGGCGGTTGCCCTCCACGCAAAACCGCGCCTTCAGGGAATTTTTCGGGTAATAAATGCCGGAGTGGTTCACGCCGCTGTTGCGCGTGCTCGTCGCCATCCCGAGCTTTGGAAATTGCTCGACAAGAAAAACGTCTTGCCAGCGTTCGGAGACGGCGCGCGCGATCGCGCAACCAATCACGCCGCCGCCGATAATCAAGATGTTGGCCTGGTCCATGAATTCAGATTAATCGCCGCCCACTTCGTCAAAATAAGGCTTGCAGGGAACCAGCCGCGCCTCGCTGCCGTCGTGGACCGCGTAAGAAGCCTGTTTGTTCGGCTCATAGCCATTGCGCCACAGGGAAGCTGCGCCGTGCACGCCGTCTTTATTGATCGCATAAAAATAAATGTGAAATGTTCCGAGCTTTTTCTTGTCGTTCTTGTAGTTGCGCGCAATCCGCGCCATCGCTTCGAGGCAAGCGTCTGTGGGCGATTTCCCCTGCCGCATCATTTCAATAATCGTATGCCCGCCGGAAATCTTGATGTTTTCCTCGCCCTTGCCCGTTGATCCCGCCGCGCCCACTTCATTGTCTACGCAGCAGCCCGCCCCGATAATCGGCGAATCTCCGACGCGGCCCGGTATTTTCCATGACAAGCCTGAAGTCGTGGTGGTTGCGGAAATGTCGCCGTTCGCATCCACTGCCATGCACGGAATCGTCCCTGTCGGCGGATGCGCAATCACCCGCTCAGCGTAGGCAATCTGCTTTTCATCGCCGTCGAAAATTGCCGCGACATGTTCTTTCCATTCCGGCGAATCAATTCCCGGCCGCCAGTTGAAAGAAGACTTCGCCTTCCAAGCCAGCCAGATCTTCCGCGAATGCTCCGTCAGAAGATTCATTTCTTCGAATCCTTCGGCCACCGCAAATCGCCGCGCCCCGTCTCCTACGATCATCACGTGGTTGGTCTTCTCCATGACCGTTTTCGCCAGTCGCGACACATTCTTGATTCGCCGCACGCTGGCAACCGACCCCGCCCGGTGCGTCGGCCCGTGCATCACGCTGGCGTCCAGCTCCACTTCGCCTTCTTCATTCGGCAATCCGCCGTAGCCCACGGAATCGTCGTTCGGATCGTCTTCGACGACCGTTACGGCCGCCACCACGGCGTCCAGCGTGTCCCCGCCCTTCTTCAGAATGTCCATGCCTTTATCAAGCGCATGCAGTCCATTGGCGCTGGAAATAATCAGCGGCCGCTTTCCCTGTGCTGCTGGCGCGAGATTCGAAAGAGCCGCCAGGCTGCCGTTCGAACGCGCTCCTCCAAACAATTTGCCAGCGCTGGCAACAGCACTCCCCGCCAGCGAAGTCAGAAAAAATTTACGCCGTGACCAAAGTTCCATGGGA
Organism: Acidobacteria bacterium 13_2_20CM_57_17; assembly: GCA_001914785.1. Lineage (GTDB taxonomy): Bacteria > Acidobacteriota > Terriglobia > Acidiferrales > UBA7541 > Acidiferrum. The sequence goes on from MNDE01000040.1 coordinate 36,094, forward strand.
AATCCCTCCTCAGTGCGCGCACTGCAATATACAACAGTTGCTCTCCCACAGTTCAGCGGCGGGTTTGTCCGATGGTGAGTGCGCGCCCTCGGCGATTCGAACGCCGGGCATCTTCTCTAACTGGAAGCGGCGGGCTTCGCGGGAAATTCGCCTTCCCAGCGCGCAATCACCACGCACGCAACGCAATTCCCAAGAACAGTGACCGCGGTTCTGCCCATGTCCATGAGCTGATCGATCGCGAAGAGTAGAAATAACGGCTCCATCGGCAAGTGAAACGAAGTCGCGGCGCCGAAAACAATCAGCAGTGAAGCGCGCGCCACTCCCGCCGTTCCTTTGCTGCTGATCAAAAGAGTCAGAATCATCAAAGCTTGCTGGCCGATGCTCAGGTGCAGTCCCGCGGCCTGCACCACAAAAAATAACGCCAGCGATTGATACAAACTCGCGCCGTCCATGTTGAAGCTGTAACCAGTGGGGAGAACGAACGCGACGATTTCGCGCGGCACACCAAAAGATTCTAGTTGCTCGATCGCGCTGGGCAGAGTTGCCTCGGAGCTTGCCGTCGCGAATCCGATAGTTACCGGTTCGGCGGCAGCGTTGATAAATCGCCTGAGGGGAATGCGCGCCCACAACACAATTGGAAGCAAAACGCAAACGATGAAAAAAGCAAGAGCCACGTACATCGTCGCGAGCAGCTTCGCCAACGGAAGAAGGACTCCCAGGCCCAAGTGGCCGACGGTGTAAGCGACAGCGCCGAAGACGCCGAGGGGAGCGGCGTACATCACCAGGTTCGTGAACTTGAACATGGTTTCCGAAAGGCTTTCCGCGAATGCGAGTATCGGGCGCCGCTTCGAATCGGGAACAAGAGCGAGCGCCATCGCGAAGAGCACGCTGAAAACCACGATTTGCAGGACCTGCCCTTCAGCGACGGACTTCGCAATGTTCTCCGGAAAAATATCCGTGATGAGTTGTGTCGCGGTGTGCGGCGAAACACTCAGTGATTGCGCCGCGGCAGACGGAGGCAAGTGGACGCCTTCGCCGGCGCGGCTGATATGAATCGCCGCGTACCCAATCAGCATGGCGACGGTGGAAACCAATTCGAAATAAATGAGCGATTTGATGCCGAGCCGCCCGACTTTTTTCAAATCAGAGTGCCCGGCGATGCCGACAACGAGGACGCCGAAAAGGAGTGGCGCGATAATCACTTTGATAAGACGGAGAAAAATCGTGCCGAGCAATTGCAGATTTACAGCGACGGCGGGAGCGTCGTAGCCAAGTTCCGCGCCGGCGAGGAGTCCGACAAAAATCCAAGTCGTCAGCGAGCGCCGCGAAGTGGCATACGCCGCGATAAAAAAAATCGCCAGCCAACGCAGGAACGTTGGGAGCAACGCAGGGAGCGGCAAAATGTGAGCGCCGGCGAGGAGCGATGCCGCGATGGCAATCGTTGCGGCGGCGACGGCCGCGGCAAGAAATTTGTTTTTCATCGGCGCTCGATGAGAGTTTCCATCGGTGCCGAAAGGTATGCTGGTTAGCGTTGCATGTCAATGGCGAGCACTGGCAAATTTATCTCCCAATCTTCGCGCAAAGAGATGGCGGCTCTTCCATTCGCGGTGGACGCTACTCCACGCGCAAGGCAATGAGCGGATCGATGCGTGTGGCGCGGCGCGCGGGAAGGTAGCAAGCGAGCAGCGCGACGGCCATCAGGAGCAGTGTGATGCCCACATAGGTGAGCGGATCGGTGGCGCTTACGCCGTAGAGCAGGTTCCCGGCCATGCGGGCGACGGGCAAAGCCACGACGATGCCCACGGCCGCGCCAATTGTGGCCAGGAGCATGCCTTGCTTGAGGACTAGCCCCAGCACCTGGCGCGGTTGCGCTCCGAGAGCCATGCGCAGGCCGATTTCACTGGTGCGTTGCGCCACGGAATAGGCCAGCACGCCATAAATTCCAATCGAAGCAAGGATAAGCGCGAGCGCGCCGAACAAGCCGAGCAATGCGGCGCCCATGCGCGCGGCCCAGAGTCCCTGTCCCAAGATTTGCTGCACGGTCTGCGCGTTGGTGAACGCCAGGTTTTTGTCAATCTGCTGGACCTGAGTGCGCACGGCGCCGATCAGCGGTTCGGGGTTGCTGTTGGTGCGCACGACGAGAGTAGCGAAAGGCGAGTATTGCTGGCGCATGGGGAGGTACGCGGTGGGCTGGGGATCTTCGCCGATTTGTCCCACGACGGTCGTTCCGACGACGCCGATCACCTGGAGCAACTCTGGTTCCTTAACGATTGCGAAGCGCTTTCCTAGCGGTTCCTGGCCCGGCCAGATGGCCTTGGCCATGGCTTCGTTAATGATGGCTACGCGGGTGGTCTTTTCGCGATCGAAATCCGTAAAGTCGCGGCCGCTGATGAGCGGGATACGCATGGTTTCGAAATGGCCGGGGGTCACGTCGTCAAAATTAACAAGCGTGCCGCGATTATTGGGATCGGTTTGTTCGCCTTCGCGAAAGATAGTGCCCGCAAAGCCGCCGCCGAACACACCGTTCGAGGACACGGAGGCGGTCACCACGCCGGGGACAGTTTTGGCGCGCTCGATGGCGTCGCGGAAAAACTGCTGCCCGTGATCCGCGTCATAACGCAGAGCGCCGAGGTCGAAATTCATTTGCAAGAGGTTCTGCGACTCGAATCCGGGATTGAATTGCTGCGCGTTTTGCATGCTGCGAAGAAACAGGCCGGAGCCGACCAGCGCCACAAGGGCCAATGCAATTTCCGAAATCACCAGCAAGCCGCGCAAGCGATTGTGGGTCCAGCCGAGAGCGCCGCCGCGGCCGCCGGTTTTCAATACTTCATTGATGTCCGTGCCGGACGCCTTGATGGCGGGAATAATCCCGAAAATCAGACCGGTGAACAGCGAAATCAGCATGGTGAATCCGAGGACGCGAGCGTCGAAGGAAAGGTCAATCGAGCCATCGACAAGGAACGGAGGGCGGAAAGACCACAGCACATTGCGTCCCCAGTACGCGACGACAAGTCCCGCTAAGCCACCGAGCAGCGAGAGCACGGTGCTTTCCGTCAGGAGTTGGCGGACGAGACGAGCGCGTCCTGCGCCCATGGCGGCACGAATGCTCAATTCTTTTTCGCGTTTGGCGGCTTGCGCGAGCAGCAGGTTGGCGAGGTTGACGCTGGCGATCAAGAGGACCAAGCCGACCACGCTCATGAGCACGCCGCCGGCAAGAGAAAACTGCTGCCGCTGATTAATGCCCAGCGCCGATTGGTTGAGCGGAAAGAGTTCAGCGGTGCGCCCTTTATTGTCGCGCGGATATTCCTTTTCGAGGCCGGCGGCGACGGTTTTCATGGCGGCGCGGGCTTGCGCGACGTCAACCTGCGGTTTCAAGCGGCCAACGATGGAGAGCCAGCGGAAGCGGCGGTTAGATTCAAGATCCTTGAGCTGACCGGTAAGCACATAGTCGCGCATAGTGATAGGGATCCAGAGCAAGTCGGGACGGCCGAGGGACACGATACCTTTAAAGCCCGGCGGCGCCACGCCAACGACGGTGTACGGTGTGCCATTCAGGGTGATGGTCTGGCCGATGAACTTGTCATCGGAACCGAACTTGCGCGCCCACAGGCTGTAGCTCAGAACCACTTCCGCGTTGCCGCCGATTTTCTTGTCCCCGTCGGGAATAAAGGTGCGTCCGCGATAGGGCTTCACGCCGAGCACATCGAAGAAGTTGCCGCTCACGAGCGAGGCGTTCAGTTGCTGCGGCTCGGCTTGACCGCCCCAATTCAGAGGGATGGGAAAGGTGACGGTCGCCAAGCCGGAGAAAACGTTGTTCTGGTCGCGGTAGTCCTCGTAATTGGGGAGCGAAGTGCCGGTGAGCTGGAAGTTGGCATTGGCATTGAACGTTATCGTGTCGCGCGTGAAAAGCTCCGCCAGACGCGAAGGTTCCTCGACAGGCAAAGGGTGGAGGAAGACCGCGTTGATAATCGTGAAGATGGCGGTGTTGGCCCCGATGCCGAGCGCCAGCGACAGCACGGCCACGAAGGTGAAGCCGGGGCTCTTCTTGAGCATGCGCAAGCCGCCCCGCAGGTCCTGTTGGAAGTTTCCAGCCATAACGTCACCCCCGCCTAACGGTTAGGACGGTCGACGGAGACATTTGTTTCCATTCCTGTTTTCACGATTCGAGCTTCTTGCCGGGATGCCCAGGTCGCCCCTAGTTGTTGTGCTCATGAGTTCTTTTGCTCTTTATTCCCGTGAAGAGGGGATACCCCCCATTCCACGCATGAATGTGAAAACAAAACGGTTGCAAAATGGGTTCCACGTAAGTGCATGAAAAGAAAGGGACAATTTTTGTTAGATGAGGGAGAGGGGAGACCCAGAATGGAACTGAGAGCGACGGAGTAACCGGGAATTCGGCGAGCGTGGCGTCGATCAATCACGACAGATGCTACCATGAATTACATAATTTGTCAAATATAATAATAGTACTAGTATCTGGCGAAATGACATCTTTGTTCGAATGATTTTGCAAATAGAAGAAAACAAAGGGGTAGGGCTCACTGTGTATCTGCGCAATGGTTTAAGAACTCCGGACAGCGGAGGGCAGGTGGCGGGAGACGAGCAAGGAACCTCAGCCGACCAGAGGCCCGCTCTACCAAAGGCAAAGCGTGTGTGGGAGGCGGGCGCAGCAGTGCTGCGCCCCTACAAATGGTGCGGGAGGGAGAATAGCGAGACTACTCGAATTATGGGATAGGCTCCAGATAGAAACAGTGTCAGGCGAGTGTTCCGGTTCTTCGCCGATGCGAAGGTTTCTTTTTTGGTTTCTTGCGAGGGCGGCCCTGCATCTGCTGAAGCAAGCCGGCTTGATCAAAGTAAATTCGTTCGGCGACGAGCTTCTCGGTCTTGTCATCGAAGAAATAGTACGTGGTTATGTCTATGCGGATGGGGTTCGCGCGCGGCTGGATCCCCATGTATTCGCCAAGGTGGGTGCCGGTCAGCACACCTTCGCACACGGTGCAGCCGGGGAGGTCGTTTTGAGATTTGATTTCGATGTGCAGGTCAGGGAGGGCCTTGCCGATCGTATCGTAGAAAGCCCGCACACCGCCGACGCCTTTGAAAACGGTAGCGACCAAGAGCATGTCGCGAAAGGCGGTCCCGGTCTGGGTGAACCCGGCGCTGGCCGCAGTCCAGTCATGCGCGTTTTCCGCGGCGATGTGGGCGGTAACGATGCCGTGCTGACGTTGCGCTTGCTCTTCGAGAGTCATGGCTGGGGCCCCCACTCTGCGCTTCTTCTATAGCACCGTTCCCATATCCGTTTCAATACTTTGGCTAGTGGGTCAGTTTGAATTTTGACCCCTGTTTCACGATTCAGAAAAATTCAAACTGACCCACTACCCCGTTTCCCTACTTCGTCGCACGTCGCGGCCTGCCCCTTTGGAAGAGCACTAATTTGAGCTTAAGGACGGCCAACTAGAGTAGTATGGAGATTGTAAGGGGCGTTACCACTAGCAGTTGCTTCAGACTCGGAATAATAATCGGGCCATTCTTCAGGAAGCCACTCTACCGCTAGGGACATTTCCTTTACTGGGCGCATCCTACCAATAGGTGGTGAAAGGCGCATTCAAGCGGGCCAAAGGCCTGTTCGGCGTTGTTGAGCCGAACAGGTACATATGCATGACTACAGCACAGACGCTAGTGAACGAAGGGGCGTTCCTCTTCTGCTCGCGCTGCTGGCGATTGCCTTGGCATGGGCCTCTTCGAAATTTCTAGCGGCAATCCATCTTTCGATCCCCTGGTGGGTGGACGCTCCCTCGAGCATGGGTTTTTACGGCGCGCTGTACACCCTTTTCGACAGGTACCTCTGGCGGAACAGCTTTGTGCATAAATTGGGACTGGTGCGAGTGCCGGACCTCGAGGGGCGCTGGCGAGGTTACCTGATCACCTCCTATGACGGGCACGCGAAGCGCTACCCATTGATGATCAATATTTTCCAGAGCTGGACGGAAATTATCGTATACCTGACCACGCCCATGTCCATGTCACGAAGCAGCACGGCAGTGATTCAAATGGACGACCCGGAAGGCGCGGCGTTGATCTACCAGTATCAGAACCAGCCGCTTGCCGACGCGATGAAGACGATGCACATGCATTACGGAACGGCGATGTTGAGATTGTCGAGCGACGGGTGCCTGACAGGAGATTACTATGCAGGGCGGGACAGGCGAACGTTCGGCCGGATTTGCTGCAAGAGGGCGTAGGCGAGTGCTAGTGGAAGCCGTAGGAAAAGTTGGACCAATGGATGGGGCGCTCGCGGAATTCCACGCCAACGAAATAGCGGCCGTTCTTGCCATGCCTGCAATAGACGACTTTCCCGCGAGCCTTGATTGCATTGGTGATTGAAGTAACTTCCACCTCTTCGCCGGGCTGCCAGGGGCGCTTGGAGGCCACGCACGCTCCGTGCGGACTGACATTGTCCGCATAAGTCTTTTCCTCCCCGTTGGTTTGCTCCTGTTTGGGGTCCGCGAGTTGGACCACAACTGCAATGGGGAGACGCTTCTCGTGTCTACCTTCGAGACTACGATCGAAAAACATGGCTTCTGGACTGCGGTCGTTCACCGGTCCTCATGGGCGGGAGGGATGGATGAGGCTGGCACCAGCAGATTCCTCTCTCTGAGTGCCTGGGTGAACCGACGAAGAGCCGGGGCATGGGGTGAAGGCGGTCGGAGGGGACGAGAAGGAGCTGCTGTAAAGAGTCTTCAGGCACCACAGCACGATAACTAATTACCATTGAGGCTGTGCGACGGCAATCGGGTATTGCATGTAAATAGGAGTACGCAGAAATGCTGCGGTTTTTGGCGCTCAAGATTACTGAAAAGGCACGAATTAGCTCATTTGGAAACGCTAGGCTGTCGAAAGCAGGCAGAAAATGCGGTTTGGGAGGCCCGGTACTGCGCCACGAAGACGACGCAAGAGGACTGGGCTGGAAGGTCAGTCGTCGTCACGCCGCCAGGGCTGTTTTTGCTGAGAGTTGGCTGGGGCTGGCGTTGTGGCCTGAGCCGGATCTGCGGGCGGAGCGGCGGCCAGGCTCTTGGCGCTGGTAGGAGGATCGTCCATGGCCGTGGCGTGCTCGAGAACACGGCGGGCGTATTCGGCGACGGTCTTTACCCCGGCGGCGTAGGCGGGATTAGGAGTTTTGACGCCGCCGTTGTAGGCGCCGATGGCTTTATCGACGTCACCGCCAAAATGATCGAGAAGTCCGCGGAGCAACAATCCGGCATAGGTGGTTAGCACGGCGTCATCCACGGAATTGAGGTCCAGTGAGCGGGAAGGCCGGAGGCGGGCAGGCAGCAAGCTGTAGTCGCGCTTGTCCTTCAAGTAGAGCTGATGCGCGGCGCGCAGGGTTTCGCGCGTGATTTGCCAGATGCCGATGGCGTAGTTGCTGACCATGACGCGCTTGCGGCCACGGCGAAGAATGATGTCGTCGCGCTGAGCGCGCTTCTTCCAGACGGCGTGGGTCAGATCGCCGTTAACGTCCATGTAGTCGTTTTCCATGGCGCCGACGCCGAGGAAGTAGTCGAGCGGAAGGGAATAGAACTGGGCGACATCGAGAATGTCTGTAGCGAGCTGGGTAGCCTGTTCGCGCGTGAGCGGGCTGGGGGCCATGTCGCCCCTCGCGAGAACACGATTGTCGGTTTGGGACTTGAAAATCAGAAACTGGGCCAAGGCGGGGAGAAGCCTGAACGAGCTGAGAGATTCCAGCTTCTGCTCCGTGGGGACGCCGTACGCGACATCGAACATGTGGCTCTGCTGCTGGAAATAGTAAAAGTCCTTTTGCGTCCACGAATTCAGATCGTAATGCTTGATCAAGTTGCGGCCTTCGAGCTGGGAAAGGCGCGGGACAGCGGTAAGCAAGTCGTTGTCGGTAACGATGAAGACCTTGTAGATCGGCCCCTTCGCAGTATCGAAGGCGGTTAGAAGGATGCGCGAGGTGTCACCGCCGTCGCGGGCATCGCGGCCGCGCAGATATTCAAAATGCAAGAAGGCTTCGAGCTGGTCGTGGAACGTGGCGACCTCGGCAGAGGCTATCCCGGGAGCAAACGGCAAGATCAGCCGATCCCCTTGGAATTTGGGGGTGGGAAGAGCGGGATATCGCGGAGCGTCCAGGTCCAGAGGCCAGAGGCGATAGTCGGTGTAGGCGCAGGCTGTGAACGTCAACAGCGCAGCCGTGAGGCAGAGGAAGTTTCTGACGATCTTCCTAAAGAGATTTCTGCCTGACATGGCTCGAGCCTCCTTTCCTCTCAAATTGCGGGCGCCTGCCCTTGCTGGTGGAATGCGCCATCTGCCCTCTATCCATAGGATGCAACTAGGGTGCCAGGAAGAGCAGCCCTCCTAAATATCATAAAATGACCAACTTACAAAAAAGATGCTAATGGATTGAGCTTGGAGACTGTTGATGCGCGTGTACAGACTACCACGGCGTGAGGCTGCGAGGAACAGCTTAACTCCATTCCCTTAGGATGGGCCTAGCCGTCGATGGGCGACTAAGGGGTGACGCGAAGCATGAGAACGGCGTGGGAAGGGACCTTGGCGGCGAACGTACCGGCGGATTTGCCGAGGTCCTTTTTGGCCCACAGGTCGCGGACGGCGGCGGAAAGATGCCCGGGATAGCCGAGGTCTTCCCAAGAGACGGAGATATCGGCCTCGAAGGCGCCGCGATTGAACAGCACGACGGCGCGGCCACCGTCCTTCAGTTGCTTGGCCCAGACTTCGGAGTCGCCGTTCTTGCGAACGCGGCGGCCCTGCATGCCGAGGGGATCCTGATCAATGGCGATGACTTCCTTGTTGGTGAGGATTTCCTTGATTTCGGGAGACATGTTCTTCAAATCGTTTCCGGCCATCAACGGCGCGGCGAGGATACACCATAGGCTGAAGTGCGAGCGATATTCGGTGGTGGTCATGCCGCCGTTGCCGACTTCCAGCATGTCGGGATCGTTCCAGTGGCCCGGGCCAGCGTATGTTTCCAGGCCGACTTGTAAATCCGCGATCTGCACAAAGCTGAGGTGGCCTTTCTTGCAGTCCCAGCAGTCGGAGATGTCGCCGGTCGTGCGCCAGAGATTGCCAACGTCCGTGGCCCAGAGCCAGGGCTTGTTGGAGCCCCACTCGCAGAGGCTGAAGACGATGGGGCGGCCGGCGGACTTCAAGGCGTCACGCATGGTGGAGTAGGCGGCCTGAGCGTTTTCCGTGCCGGTGTTGCACCAATCGTATTTGAGATAGTCGACGCCCCAGGCGGCGTATTGGAGGGCGTCCTTATATTCATGGCCACGGCTGCCGGGACGCTTGGCGCAAGTCATGGTGCCGGCATCGGAATAGATGCCAAATTTCAGGCCTTTGGAATGGACGTAATCGGCGAGGGCCTTGATGCCGGAGGGGAACGTCGTGGCGTCGGCGACGATGTTGCCGGCGGCGTCGCGGCTGACTTGCCAGCAATCGTCAATGACGATGTATTCGTAACCGGCGTCCTTCATTCCGCTGCTGACAAGGGCGTCAGCGGCGGACTTGACGAGATCCTCGGTGACGTTGCAGCCGAAACGGTTCCAACTGTTCCAGCCCATGGGCGGAGTGAGAGCGAGACCGTTATCCAGGGCGCGCGAGGATGGAACGCTAAAGAGAGATCCGAAGAAGAGCGACAACGCGAGACGACTTATTTTTTTCGAAAAACTATTCATCCGACCCTCTCGGCGTATTTTCATTCTTGTTTCAAGGCGCAACGACAGAAGCGCCAGCGCTTGCCAGGAGCGAAAAGCGCGCCTGACGAGCGGGAGAACCATATCGGACGAAGAGAGAAGTTGCTACGCGGTGGCGGTTGCCGCTTTTGCGACGACTTCCGCCGCATAGACAATGACGGCCTTCTTGCCGCCCTTTGCGGCGGTGGCATGGATGGAATTCAAGTTGACGCCTTTCGCGGCGAGCTTGTCCAAAATTTCGGCCAGAGCACCGGGCTTGTTAGGCAAATCGTAGGTTTCCGCCGGTGTTTCCTGATACGAGATCCTGGCGTTATCGAGGGCCTTCTTCGCGCGCCGCGCATCTTCAGCGATGAGTTGAACGATGCCAGCCGTGCCCTGGGCGGTTCCCAAGAGAGAGAGAATATTCACCTTGGAGTCACCGAGAGTTTTCGCAATACGGGCGACTGCGCCGGGCTGATTATCAACAGCGATTGTGAATTGCTTGGTCTTGGCCATGTAAGCACCTCCTGGCGTGCTGGCGGGAGATTATACGCCTGGATGGGCCAAGTCGCAGAGGAGAGTTGCATGATACAAGGGCGGAAGAGAGATCCTTTCCGATAGGGTCGGAACCTTCGGTCGACGCGCTGCGCTCGCTCCCCGGCAAGGCCGGGCAGGCAGGATAACCACCCTTGTCGGGTGGTCAAATTTGCTGGGCTTTCCAGCGGCCTCGCTTGAAAAGGACGACCCCGGCGGCGGCGATGGCGGCCTCCGCGACAACGATAGACCAGAAAACGCCACTGGAACGCATGTGGACGGTGATGGCGAGAAAATAGGCGAGGGGTATCTCCAAGAGCCAGAAACCGAAGAAATGCACGATGGTCGGTGTGACGGTGTCGCCAGCACCGTTGAAGGCTTGGAGCATGACCATGCCGTAGGCATAGGCGATGTTGCCGTAACTCAGAATGCGCAAGCAGGTGACGGCCAGCGGGACGACGAGCGGATCGTTGGTAAAGAGACGAATGACCGGTTCGGCGAAGACGACGAAGAAAATGCCGATGACGCCGAGAAAGAACATGTTGTAAAGGCCGGTGCGCCACACGGAAGTTTCCGCGCGCTCGGGCTGCTTGGCGCCAAGGTTTTGTCCGACCAGCGTGGCGGCGGCGTTGCTGAGGCCCCAACTCGGCATCAGGACGAAGATGAGTATGCGAATGGCGATGGTATAGCCGGCGAGCGCTGCCGAGCCGAAGACGCTGACGATGCGGACGAGGCCGATCCAACTGGTGTGCGCGATGGCAAATTGCAGGATGCCGGTCAGAGAGACGCGCAGGAGGCGGAGCAAGACGCTGAGGTTGATATGAAGCTGGCTGCGGAGAATGTGGATGCGCTCCGTGCCGCGGAGGAGACGATAGAACTGGTAGAGCACGCCGATGCTGCGGCCGGTGAAGGTGGCGAGGGCCGCGCCGGTGACGCCCAGCTTTGGGAATGGTCCCCAGCCGAAGATGAGGCAGGGATCGAGAACGAGATTGATGATGTTGGAAACCCAGAGCAAACGCATGGCGATGGCGGCGTCACCTGCACCGCGGAAGATGGCGTTGTTGAGAAAGAGGAGCATGATGGCGGCGCTCCCGCCGAGGGCGATGCGGGCGTAGCCGGAGCCGACAGAAACAACTTGCGGCGACGCACCCATCAGCCGAAGCAAGTCCGGGGCGTAGAAGAGACACGGAATGCCGATAAGAGCGGCAATCGCAACTCCCATGACGATGGCTTGGACTCCGGCAACGGCTGCACCGGCGGGGTCCTTTTCACCGATGCGGCGAGCGACCATGGCGGTGGTGGAAAGGCTTAGGCCGAAGCCGATGGCCATGACCAGGCTGAGAAGCGATTCGGTGAGGCCGACGGTGGCGATGGCGTCCGCGCCCAGGCGGCCTACCCAGAAAACGTCGACGACGGCGAAAAGGGATTCCAGCACCATTTCGAGGACCATGGGAATGGCTAGCAGGAGAATGGCGCGATTGAGATTGCCCGCGGTGAAGTCCTGGTGCGAGCCACGAAGGGCTTCGCGGACGGAACTCCAGAACGTGGGTGGTGGAGCGGCGACTGCGGTTTGTTCCAATGACATATAGACCTTTACGTTCTTCGTGGGCGCTTCCCAGAATGCATTCGCGCTCATGCGGTGCGACAGTTCAATAGTAGAAAACGGGAGAGAAGGTCAGATCCGCCGGGGCGGATTAATTGAGCACAGCCACTTGCGGGACGAACATCGGCATTGTCCTTGGCGCCGTCTATGCGTGACGACTGCGCCCGATGTCCGGGTTTTCACGGACACGATTGGAATGCGGTGATTGTACCTTGGGCGGATGGTTGTTGCTAGAGGAATCGGAGACGGCGGAATTGCGCGAAAGGGCGAACGTTAGATCGTTAGTGCTCTGCCGAACCACCCAATGCATTTCCATCTGAGGAGGGGAGCCGGGACAGCCTTCTTGACAAGAAGTAACTTTTCAACGTAAAGTACTTTATATTTGCACTCTAAGGCACTGGGCGCGAGGGCTCTAATGAACCACTCAGCCATGAAGCAGCCGGGGCTGGCTCGCGGGATATTCAAAGGCTTCGTCGTATTGGCGATGCTGGGTGTTCTCGGGATCGCGGCGTTGTTGGGATCGCTGTGGCTGGAGCGGAGAACCGAGATCGCACTGCCGACGCCCACGGGACCATTCGCGGTTGGACGCGCGATCTATGATTGGACCGACGACACGAAACTGGACACGCTGGCGCCGGTTCCAGGAACCAAGCGGGAACTCCTTGTCTGGATCTGGTATCCGTCGGCGGCTGGGCCATCCGCTACGATGAACGACTACTTGCCTGCTCAAATGCGGACGGCGGCTGGACCCCCCGGCGGCCCGCTGGGATTTCTGACGCGAGATCTGTCAAAGGTTCACGGGCACAGTATTCGAGAGGCCGATTTGTCGCCGGAGCAGAGATCGTACCCTGTGGTGATCATGCGAGGCGGGGCATCCGCCGCAGTGTGGAGTTACTCGACGCTGGCCGAGGATCTGGCCAGTCACGGTTACGTCGTCGTCGGCTTAGATGCGCCCTACCGCACTTCCAGCGTTGTTTTTCCTGACGGACGGGTGATGAGACGGATTCCGGAAAACAACCCGGAACTCTGCCTAGAGAAAACCGGCCAGGAGCGGGACCGTTGCGCGAACAGGCTGCTGACTGCGTGGACTTCGGACATGGCGTTCGTGCTTGATAAGTTGGAGCAGCTGAACGCATCGCCTGCATCCGGCAAGTTTGCAGGACGACTCGACCTGACACGCGTCGGAGTATTTGGGCACTCCTTTGGCGGGGCGCAGGCCGCGCAATTCTGCTCGCAGGACTCCCGGTGCAAGGCGGGCATCGATGTAGACGGCGCTCCACACGGCAGCGTCATTCAAACAGGGATCAACCGGCCATTCCTGTTTCTTCTAAGCGATCACAGTCACGAGTCCGACTCCGAGGGCGGCCAGATCATGGCCAACATCCGGTCGATTTACGATCGTCTCCCTGCGGATGGAAGGGCGTTTCTGGAGATTCGCGGCGCGAACCATTTTCTCTTCAGCGACGATGGAGCCTTATTGAAGAGTCATATCGTGATGCGAACGCTCCACATGTTAGGAATTGTCGGCATCGACGGACGCCGCCAGCTTGCCGTGACGGCGTACTGCTTGCGGAGCTTTTTCGACACATATCTCAAGGGGACAAGCGCATCGAGGCGCAACATTTCTTCACCGCTCTACCCTGAGATCGAGGTTGCGAAGTAAAGAGTAAAGTACCTTCAATTGGCGATTGTGCATGGATGAGGGGTCGCCCGGCGTCAATTCTGAATTGCCGATAATCTGTCCAGAATTGTGATATTCGCTTCGTGTGCATGATTTCGCTTATACTCCGCCCATGCAGCGAAGCATCCTGATTGTTTCCCGCGTATTAGTCCTTGTTCTGGCCGTTGCCGCTAGCGCTTTCGGCCAGGGCAATCCCGACTGGACCGAACCGTTCCCGCCGTTTCGCATCGCAGGCAACCTGTACTACGTAGGGAGCAAGGGGCTTGCGAATTATCTGGTGACGACACCGCACGGGAACATCCTCATCAACAGCGATCTGGAAGCCAATGTGCCGATGATTGAGGCGAGTGTCGAGAAACTCGGATTCAAGTTCAAGGACACAAGGATTCTGCTAATCAGTCACGCGCACTGGGATCACGACGCCGGGAGCGCGATGATCAAGGAAATGACCGGCGCGACGTACATGGTGATGGATGCAGACGTGCCCGTGGTCGAGTCTGGCGGGAAGACTGATTTTGAATACGGCAACAGTCCTGCTTTCCTTTATCGGCCCACCAAGGTGGACCACGTGCTGCATGGTGGCGAGGAGGTCAGATTTGGCGGCACAGTGCTCGTCGCGCATCTCACTCCAGGGCACACCAAAGGCTGCACCACTTGGACGATGGAAGTGACAGAGCGTGGCAAGACATACAAGGCAGTGATCCTCGGCAGCCCCAATGTGAACCCCGGCTACAAACTCGTTAGCAACGCAGCTTATCCGCAGATCGCTGAAGACTACGAGCGCATGTGGCGCGTTCTGAAGTCATTGCCGTGTGATATTTTCCTCGGTGCCCATGGCAACTACTTCGGACTCGAAGAAAAGTACGGTCTTATGAAAGAGGGGAGTGCGAACCCGTTCGTCGATCCTAGTGGCTACAAAAAGTACATTGCCGAAAAGGAACAAGATTTCCGTACGGAACTGGCAAGGCAAAAACTCACCGCCAAATGAAAGTCTGAGCAAACGAGAAAGTCGGGCCTACCTCCGAGGGGGACGTAACAGGCTACTCGGAAACTGACCGATATTACGCGGCGGCGATGCGGCGGATGAGGTCTTCCTGCTCGGACTGGGATTCGGCGCCGATGGTGAAAGCGTCCAGGAGATTGAGCCCGAGAGCGAAATTAAGAGCTTCGTCCTGGCGGGTGCACAGCTGTCCCTGACCGAGGATTTTCATGCCAATGATGCCCTTGCCGGCGGCGCGCATTTCGCGCATGACGCTGACGACAGTATTGGGATCGGAATCCATGAAGGCGCCGACCGGGTTGATGCGAACGAGATGGACTTCGACCCACGGAGATTTTGTGGCAGCGCGAAGCGCTTCGATGCTATGGCAAGAACAGCCATGGGCGCGAATGATGCCCTTTTCCTTGGCTTCGGAAAGGACATCCATAACGCCTTTGTAGCGCTCGGTCCAATCGCCTTCAGTAAGGCAGTGCATGAGGCAAACGTCGATGTGATCGGTGCCGAGTTCGCGGCGGAAACGCTCGAGATCATCGCGCGCAGTGGCAGGATCGCGGGCCCACGTCTTGGTGAGAACAGTGACCTTGTCGCGAGGGACATGCTTGAGCGCTTCGGCGACGTGCGGATGGCTGCCGTAGGAATCGGCAGAGTCAAAGAAGCGCAACCCATGATCGTAGCCATTGAGGAGCAGGTCAGAAAGGCCCTTGATGCCGAGAGCAGTCTGGTGGGAATGATGACCGCTACCGACGGTGCCGGTGCCCATGGCGAGGCGGCTGGTCTGGATGCCCGTCTTACCGAGAGTCACAGTATCCGAAGCGCTGAACTTGCGCGGGAGGGCGGGAAGGGCGGATGTGGCCCGAGCGAAGGCAGTGGGGTGGATCCAAGCCGCTCCAGCGGCGCAGGCCGTGCGATGGATAAAATCGCGGCGTTTCATGCGGCCTCCTGCAGATGCGCTTCCGGGGCTAGTCTACTCCCCAATGGACGCGCGAAAGGGGCGATAGGTTACCAAGCCGGGCGAAACGCTCTAGAGTGAGGGCCGAGGAACCTCATAGTAGAGGAATTGCACGCCCACTCCCAGTTTGCTTCCCTTGGGCCCCAACAATTCTACGTGCGCCACACGGCCCGTGAAGCACCACTCCGCCACATCTTCTCCCACCACTTCCCGTGGCATCCTTAGGTGGACCTGAATCATCCCGCCTTCCGGTAACTTTCGATCCGTGGCGAAATAAACCCCATGGTTGCAGATATTCATGGAGGCGGCCTCGTGTTCAGGGTCGGCAGTCTCTTGCATGGGGCGGAACCTTAGCGGGACTTTCATGATCAGGCGGCGTGCAGTACGGCGCTCCTGTGCCGACATCGGTATCCTTTGGACCTGTGAATGTGCCATTTTGGAATCAGGCAGGGCGCACAGATAGTTTTACGAGTGCCGACGCGCGCGGTCAAGCATTTTCTTATATTCGGAAGACGTTTCGTGAGGATAAGTACCGCTAATTCAACATTAAGCGAGGAGTATTAAGCTAGGAGAAGACCTTTGGGGACATGGACCCGGCGAGTCTCGGGCCGATCGTGATGCGCCCACCAGCCGCGCCAGGAGGCAGGATCTCTGCCGAATGAGGCGCCGGTGATGGTCCGCAGAGCGGCGCAGACCAAGTCCTGGGTTGCAGGTTCAAGGGAATCGTCATCGAGAAGATTCAGGAGCTGGGGAACAGCACCCAAGCGCTGCTCGCCGGTGAGCATGCCGGAGCGAGCGAGGTTGGTGGCGGCCCGCTCGCGAACTTGTTTTGCGGGGTCGTGGGCCAGAATAGAAAGAAGCGGATCGATGGACTCTGCGGTGCCCAGCATAGCCAATCCCTCGACGGCCCAGAAGCGAGTCTGCTGATTCGCATCGCGAGAATAACGCAGGAGAGTGGACAAAACTGTGGCAGGCTCGACCCCGCGATTGCCGAGGGCACCGAGTCTCCATAGAGCGAGATAGCGCGCGTCAGGATCATTATGAATTTGATTGAGGAGCTTTGCCAGGCCCTGAGGTGATTTCATCAGGTTGTTGGCGATCAAATCGATTTCCACGGCGGCAACGCGCACGCGAGGGTCGTTGGAATCCAAAGCCGCAAGCACGAGATGGAAAAGGCGGTCGGTGTCCGCCAGATGGCCGCGCCAGGAAGGGAGATTCTTGTGGATTAAGCCGAGAGACTGGTCGGGGCGCTGAACGGCAAGCTCTAGAAGCCGTTCGGCCTGCTGCTGTGGCGCCAAGTGGCTGATGGCTTCGAGGTCAGCGTTGATGGCACCCGGCGTGGAAGCCGGCACAAGGACGCGCGACGAGGCGGACGCAGGCAACAGAGTAGCGTTGCGGAACCAATTGGCTCCGGAGATTTCAGTACGCGCGACTTGATAACCCGCGACAGTAGAAAGAGCGGCCAACGAAATCATCAAGGAAATGTAACGCGGAAAGCGATTCGGTCCTGCCGAATGGCGATGCGCGGCCCGCTCCATGGGTGGAGCGGGCTGAGGGGCCCCGGGAGTGCCTACGATTGAGTCGTTCATGGGTCGTGCGAGTGCTTCGGCGCACGCTGATGAATGACAAATTAGTTGTGGAGAGAGAGGCCAACAATGGTACGCGCGGCCAGCGGCACTGCTTTTTTGTAAGCAAACCCTGTAGGTTCAATGCGATTGGGGACGTTACTGGTACGCCACGAGCGAAACAATCCCGTACGGAAGAACAGGCGTCTGTGGGACACGACAAACAGCGCGTCCCGCAAAGCCATCTGGGATACAAGAGGCGTATCCCGAAGATTCATCCGGGATGCAAACACCAGACTTTGCCGGAGGTATGGGGTCTGCTAGAATGAGGAGCTTGGTTTTACGACAATTCGAGCGGGAAACCGAAGCCCAACTACAAATTAAGCGGGAATAAAAATGGCACTGAAGTGTGAATTCTGCGGCAAAGCGCCGCGTTTTGGAAATGTGATCAGCCACGCGAATAATACGCGGCGGCGGCGGTGGAATCCTAACTTGAAGCGCGTGCACGCGGTTGTGGCGGGCGTGAGGAAGCAAGTCCGTGTGTGCACGGCATGCATTCGCGCCGGCAAAGTAAAGAAAGCCGCCTGAGCATCCAACCTTGAACCCGACCGATGCGAACCTGCGTTCCGTGGGGCACCTGATGAAGCACTCAAGCGGAGTGAAGCGCGCAGCAGCGTGGCTGCCTTTGGCAGCGATGGCCATTGCGCTTACCACGGGCTGCAACAAGCAAGCGCAGCACGCGCCCGACGTGTGGGCGGTGGTGAATGGGAAAGAAATCAAGCGGGAAGAAGTCGACAAGTATTACCGGACGCGCGTAAATCCCGAGGGTCAGGAGCCTTCGCAGGAAGAATCGCTTTCGCAAAAGCTGAATGTGCTCGATGAACTGATCAACAACGAAATTCTGCTGGAAAAAGCGAAGAAGTTGAACCTGGAAGCCAGCGACGGCGAAGTCGAAGACAAGTTCACCGAATTGAAGAGTCCATACACCGAGGACGAATTTCAGCGGCGGCTGAAAGATCAGGCCATGACTGTGGAGGATCTGAAGCTGGAGCTGCGGCGGCAGCTCTCGATTCAGAAATTGTTGAACCATGAAGTGGTGGCGAAGATTTCCATCACCGACCAGGACATCTCGGGTTTTTACGACGCGAACAAAGCACAGTTCAATGTGGCGGAGCCGCAATATCATATCGCGCAAATCGTGGTGACCCCGCGGAAAGAACCACAGATCCGCAACCGGAAGAACGATGATGCGGCCAATGAAGCCGAAGCGCAGCGAAAAGTGAAGATGCTGATGGACCGGCTGAACAGCGGCGCGGACTTTTCCCAATTGGCGATGGATTATTCCGAAGACATGAACACCGCTGGAACCGGTGGGGATCTGGGTTTCGTTCCGGAATCGGCGCTGAACCAGTCCGACCCGGCACTGAAAAAGGTCGTGGTTGGATTGAAGGCCGGGCAGGTCAGCCAGCCGATTGCGGTTCAGCCGAAAGACGGCCCACGCGTCCTGATCCTAAAGCTCATTGCGCGCGAATCCCCGGGGTTGCGCGGCATCTCCGAACCACAAGTGCAGCAAACCATCCGCGATACGCTGCGCAACCGCAAGGAACAATTGCTGCGCCTCGCGTATCTGGCAATCGCGCGAGATGGCGCACAAGTAAAGAACTTCCTGGCGGAACAAGTCATCGAAGCAGCGGGCAAACTGCCGGATGCGGCGAAAACCACGATGCCGCAGCGATCCATTGGGCACTAAAGCCGCTTATTCCCTCCGAAATACGAGCCTTCCAATTCCGCGCGGCATGAAGAGTAGTGAAGTGCGCTGAAGTTCAAGAAACCACACAAAGAGCTTCGCCGGCGTTGACGGGCTGACCTTCCTTGGCCAGGACGCGCTCGACGATGCCGCTCTTGGGGGAGCGAATTTCGTTTTGCATTTTCATGGCTTCGACGACGAGCAGGCCCTGGCCGGATTCGACATGTTCTCCTTCTTTGACGAGAAGGCGCACCACTTTGCCTGGCATGGGGGCGACGATTTGCTGGCGGCCTTCGGCTTCGACGGCGCCGTGGCGGCGGCCGCTCCAGGCGCGAGGATCGATGACCTCGGCGATGAAGTCCTGCCCGCCAGTCTGAAGTTTCAATTTGGCGTCTAGAGACGGCGTCACGGAGATTTCGAAGGATTGGCCGTCAAGCAAAATAGAGAGCGTATTGGGTGCGATGTCGACAACATCGACTGCGACGCAGCGGCTATCCAATGTTACGCGCCAGCCGGAACCATCGCGTTCTAGTTCAATGACGTGGAGTTTTTTTTCGGACAATGAAGCGAGTTGGACTTCGTATTTCACGGCAGGCGGTCCAGTTGCTCGCGGCGGCCTTCGAGCTTCCAGCGAGAGGGCTGGTCTGCGGAAGAGGCGGACACAGAAGCCTGTTTCTCCGACTGGCTGGCCTGCCAGATTGCCGCGGCAATGACTGCGGCATCGGAAACAGCGCTTCCCCGCTGATTATCGTTCCCAAGAGATGCAGCAGAACGCGGACGGCGGAGTAACTCGTCCAGCCATTTGGTGTGGATTTCGCCGCGAAGAAAATCGGGTTCTTCAAGAATGCGGCGGAAAAGACCGGCATTGGTCTTGATGCCGGTGACGATGTATTCCTCGAGGGCGCGGCGAAGGCGGGCGATGGTTTCTTCGCGGCTATTGCCCCAGGCGATAAGCTTGCTGAGAAGCGGATCGTAATCGTTGGGCACGGTCCAGCCTTCGTAGACGCCATCGTCCAGGCGAATGCCCGGGCCGCTGGGAACCTGGCGCGAAAGAATTTTTCCCGGCGAGGGAAAGAAATTATTGTCGGGATCTTCAGCGTAGAGACGAACTTCCATAGCGTGACCGCGCGGGGTGATGGATTCCCATGCGAAGGGCAGACGGTGACCGGCGGCGATGGCGATTTGGAGTTTTACCAGGTCGAGACCGGTAACCTGCTCCGTGACGGGGTGCTCGACCTGCAAACGCGTGTTCACTTCCAAAAAGTAAAAATTGAGATTGGTGTCTACGAGAAATTCAACCGTACCGGCATTGACATAGCGGCCAGCGCGCGCCAGGCGGATAGCGGCATCGCTCATCTCTCTGCGCAGTTCGGGAGTGACAATGGGGGAAGGCGCTTCCTCGATCACCTTCTGATGGCGGCGCTGCACGGAACATTCACGTTCCCCAAGAGAGACGACGCGGCCGTGGGTGTCGGCGAAGATCTGGATTTCCACGTGATGAGGACGGTCGAGATATTTTTCGAGATAGATGCGATCGTCGCCGAAACTATTCATAGCCTCGGAAGAAGCATCGCGGAATGCGGATTCGAATTCGGCATCGCTGTACACCAGGCGCATACCTTTGCCGCCGCCACCGGCGACGGCCTTCAGAAGAATGGGATAGCCCATTCGGCGCGCGAGGGCTTGCGCTGCAGCCGGATTCTCAATTGGGTCGTTTGTCCCTGGGACAGAGGGAACGTCGGCGCGGCGGGCAAGCTGGCGGCCGGCGGTTTTGGAGCCAAGAGATTCCATAGCCTCGGCTGGCGGCCCAATAAAAATGAGGCCAGCGTCAACGCAGGCGCGGGGCAGTGCGGCGTTTTCCGCAAGGAACCCGTAGCCCGGATGCACGGCATCGCAGCCGACGCGACGCGCCACGTCCATTAGCTTATCGATGCATAGATAGCTTTCGCGCGAAGGCGCAGGGCCGATAGGATAGGCTTCGTCGGCGAGACGGACGTGAAGCGATTTGCGGTCGACATCACTGAAAACGGCTACGGAGCGAATGCCCAGTTCCCGGCAGGCGCGCAGAATGCGCACGGCAATCTCACCACGATTGGCGATTAGGATTTTCTTGAACATAGAAGATTTGAGGAGATGCGAGTTTAGCACGGAGGGAAGCGGATACCAGGAATCTGCAGAGCTCTTGTGCTTCGGCGAAACTAGTTCAACAGCTTCTTCAAATCCTTCCACTTGACGAGAATGACGTGATTTTCTTCGATGGCTTTCTTAAACTCGGGGCCGGTGACAATGTCATAGTCGCGCTGACGCCAGGCCGAGCCGAAGTCCGGATGATCCACAGTTACAGCTCGAAGTTCGGCGTCGTCATGACCGAGGTGGACGATCATTTCTGTGAGACCGGGTTTCAGGTTCTTCACGGCGTTGACATAGAAATCGCGCCACTCGTTGGAGTGAACGGAGGGATTGGCCATGACCACGGAATCCAGAATGACGTCCTTCTCGGACAGGCTGGAAAAAAATCGGCGGACAAATTGGGAAGGCGAACGGCCAGAAAACGCAAATTGTATTCATGAGCAACCTTAATGTAGACGGCGAAGAGTTCCGGCTTGGAAAAAAGCACGCCCATGTGGCTGTCCAGGTGCGTCGGACGAATCCCGAGAGCGACGGCGCGGTCAACCTGGGCGCGAATTTCACGCTCGGCTTCCACGGTTTTCAGGTTGAGTGCGGCGGCAGGAGCCTCCGGCCACAGATAGCCGTATGGGTCGAAGAGACTTGGGACTTTGTCGCTTGATGAAACCGGTCCCCAGCGATCGACTTTCCATTCGCTGGTGAGCGTAAGGTGCAGGCCAAAATCGACGTCCGGATGGTCTTTTGCGTAGGAAGCGACTTCCGTGAGCCAGGCGCAAGGCACCATGACGCTAGCGGAAGTAACCGCATTCTTATTGAGCGCGTCAAAACTGGCGGCGTCCACCGAATGAGCCACGGCAAGGTCATCGGCGTGGACGATGAGGAGTTTCGAATCGGCTGGATAGCCCAGGCGTTCGGCTACAGTCTTATTCTGGGCACACACAGCTTCCGCCACGAAACATAGGAGCAGGCCGGCAGCGGCAAGATTTCGAAGGTGCATCGGGAACTCCAGCAATCGGATTTGGCCGTAAAGCGTAACACGGCCATTGAAGCGCACAAAGTTGCTGCTTCGTCGTGTGCAGTAATTTGTCGAGTGGGAGTTCTCTGGTTGGAAGCGCTCTTCACGATTGCGGCGCAGATGGTGTATATACAAAGCCCTGCGCTTGACGTTCGGAGGGAAGCCAAGATGAAACGACGCTACTTGTTGTTTGCAATGGGATTTTTCGCGCTCGCGCCGGTGCGCGCGCAAGACTCCGTGATCGCGCCCCCGGACAACCTTGTGGTGGATGGTGTGCCGAGGATTCCCGAGTCTATCGCGGAAACAGCGGGGAGGTATGCGTCCTATCGGAGTGCGAACCTGGCAGATTGGCATCCGACAAAACGAGAAATGCTGATTGCCACACGGTTTGCGGATACGCCGCAGCTCCATCTCGTGAAAATGCCGGGCGGGGCACGTCAGCAGTTGACGTTTCTCGCGGACTCGGTTGGCGGCGGGCGGTTTCATCCGAATGGCGGTGACTACATTTTGTTTGCCAAGGATGTTGGCGGCGGTGAGTGGTACCAGCTTTATCGCTATGACGTAGCCACTGGCGACGTGACGCTGCTGACGGATGGGAAGGCACGGAATTTGCCGGGACCATGGTCGTCGAGCGGCGATCAGATCGCGTATATGTCCACACGCCGGGCGGGAAGAGATACAGATTTGTGGGTGATGAACCCGGGTGATCCGAAGAGCGATCACTTGCTGACCCAGTTGGCTGGCGGTGGATGGCAGCCGCTCGATTGGTCGCCGGATGACAAGAAAATCTTGCTGGCAGAGGAGCTATCCATCAACGAGTCGTACTTGTGGCTGGTGGACGTGGCGACTGGCGAAAAGACGGAGCTGACGCCGAGAAACGCGACAGAAAAGGTTTCCTATGGTGAAGGACGGTTCAGCAAAGATGGCAAGGGGATTTACGTCACTACGGACAAGGCTTCGGAATTCCACCGGCTGGCTTACCTCGATCTAGCGACAAAGCAGCCGCAGTTCCTGACGACGAACATTTCGTGGGACGTGGAAGCCTTCGACCTAACGCATGACGGCAAAATGATTGCGTTCGTGACGGATGAAGAAGGCGTCAGCGTTGTGCACGTGATGAACACAGCCACGAAGAAAGAGATGCTCCTGCCCAAGCTGCCGAAGGGGCTCGTTGGTTCCTTGCGCTGGCATAAGAATGGGCATGAGCTTGGATTTTCATTGAACAATGCGCGTGGACCGGGCGATGTGTATTCGCTGGATGTGGCAACCGGAAAGGTGGAACGGTGGACGGCCAGCGAAACGGTGGTGAAGACCGATGGATTTCCGGAAGCGGAGCTGGTGAGGTGGAAGAGTTTCGATGGAAAAATGATTTCGGGCTTCTTGTACAAGCCACCGGCGAAGTTTAGGGGCAAGCGGCCGGTGCTGGTGGTGATTCACGGCGGACCGGAGGGACAGTCACAGCCTACCTTTCTCGGACGCAGCAATTATCTGTTGAATGAACTGGGGATCGCGCTGATTTATCCGAACGTGCGTGGTTCGACAGGGTATGGGAAAACGTTCTCGCTGCTAGACAACGGATTCAAGCGCGAAGACACGTACAAGGACATCAACGCCCTGTTCGACTGGATAGCGACGCAGCAGGGGCTGGACAGCGAGCGGATTGCAGTGACCGGCGGAAGCTACGGCGGGCACATGACGCTGGCGGTCTCGACATTTTACAGCGACCGGATCCGCTGCTCGGTGGACATTGTGGGCATGTCCAACCTTGTGACGTTCCTGGAGCATACAGAAGCGTACCGGCGGGATTTGCGGCGCGTGGAATACGGCGACGAGCGGAACCCCCAAATGCGAGAGTATCTCGAGAAAATCGCGCCGATGAACAACATCGAAAAAATCAAGAAACCTATGTTCGTGATCGCGGGAAAGAACGATCCGCGCGTGCCAGTCAGCGAATCGCAGCAGATCGCTGACGCGCTAAAGAAGCAGAGGACGCCAGTGTGGCTGCTCATCGCGAAGGACGAAGGCCACGGCTACCGGAAAAAGCCGAACCAAGACTTTCAGTTCTACGCCACTGTTGAGTTCCTGCAGGAATATCTCCTGAAGTAGGAATCTGATTCATTCGGGCTGAGGAATTCCGAGATCGCGGTAAATCTTCCGCGCAAGAAAATCATTGATTTCCGCGTGCCTAGGAACGCTCGATGTCGCATTGGTCCGCGGATTGTACTAGATAGAGTGCCTGCCACCTTCACGCAACAGCGAACACTCGTGGGCAGCCAAGTGACGCAAGAAGTCACGCCGCTTCATCCTTATGCACTCAAATGCTTACAGTTATGGGTTCACGGAGAGCGTCTTCAGAGCGCTGCTTCGCAGCCAACTCTCGATTTGCCTCAATCACCATGGTCAAGGCTTCCTTTAGATTGCGCCTTGCCTCCCCAAGAGTT
>MNDE01000119.1 GCA_001914785.1 Acidobacteria bacterium 13_2_20CM_57_17
CGGCGAAATCTGGACGGAAACACGCTTTGAAGTTGTGGAACTGAACAAAGGGATGCTCCCGGGCGTGATCAGCATTCGAATGCTTGGCGGAAGCATCGGCAGCCTGCATTCACGAATCGAGGGTGTGCCGGCGTTTCGCGAGGGCGAGGAAGCCTACGTATTTCTCTGGGCGCGCGAAGGCGAACCGTTTCGCGTGCTGGGATGGTCGCAAGGAACGTTTCGAATCATGAGGGATTCACGAGGAATCGAGCGAGTAACCCAGGATTCGGCAGCGGCGCCCCTCTTTGATCCTCGAACACGCCGGTTTCAGCATGGCGGAATTCGCAGTCTGCCGGTGGCGATTTTTCAACTGAAACTTCGGAAGGCGCTGGAAGAAAAAATGCCGTGAATATTTGAGATCGGAGTGAAACAACAAATGAAATCCAAAGCTATGCAAATTCTCGCGAGCGCCCTTGCGCTTTTCTACGGCGGATGGTTCGCACCTATCCGCCAGCCAGCGTCGATTTCAGGCGGCTCGGCTTGCCCGGTGCGGACGCACCAATTGATTTCGTCTGGGAGCATTGCCGTTCGCTGGAGCACCGCGCTGAATACAAATCCCGTAACTATCTTGACGCAGAACCAAATTGCTGGCGGCCGATTGACGGAAATCGAACAGGTGATTGCGCAGTCGCTGGCCGTCTGGACTGGCGTGAGCGGAACAACCCTAGTTCCCGCAACTCTCACATCGTTGACAAGGACGGCCGCGCAGAATGCCTGCGGCTCGGATGGCGTGAATTCCATCTGCTTCGATCAGGCGGACATGGCCTTTACACCAGGTGTGCTGGCTTTCACCCGAGTGATTTCGACAGACCGCCTTGGAGTTCAAGTCGGCAGTAGCGCTGTTGCAACACAGTTGGGGCAAATTCTCGACGCGGACATTTATTTCAATCCGAGCGATTCGAGTACTACGTACGCGACTCCCCAAGCATTGGCGGCAAATCCAAAAGCCTACGATCTGGAATCGTTGCTGACGCACGAGCTCGGGCACTTTCTCGGCTTCAGCCATTCGGCGGTTTGGAGCGCGATCATGTTTCCCTTCGCGCCCGCGCCCGGCACATTCAGCGGGACGCGGCCGACATCGCAGCAGCCCGATGCGCCACTAGGCGACGATGACCGGACTGGTTTGCGCGTTCTCTATCCCGATCCAGCGGACACGGTGCACCAAGGATCCATCAGCGGACGAATCTTACCAGCAAATCCGCTGGCGCTTGCGGCTTCGCCTCCGGGCGTAACGGGAGTTTTCGGCGCGCAGGCGGTCGCCCGACGCGGCCGGCGGAGCGGTTGTGGGAGCGACAATTGGCGGGTGGAGCTGCGCCGCTCCGGGTCCCGCGCAATTTGACGGCACGTACGAAATCGATGGTCTGGCTGTGGGCCACAGCTACACGGTATATGCGGAAGCGCTGAATGGGGCGGTAGATCCTTCGCAGTTCGACAACGCGATTGTCTCGCTATGCCGCAACGTCGTCACCGACGCGGGCTGGCCGCCGTTGCAAGGTTGCGTTGTCCCTGCAGTGGACGTCAGCTTCACGGCTCGGACGCGGCCCGGACCTTGAAGAGAGTTCCGAGTTCCGAGTTTCAAATTTCGAGTTTCTATTTTCCATTTCGTGAGGAGTGAGCCAGCCGCCGCCGAAGAGAAGGCCAGGGCCAAGCGAAGCCAGGAAAATCGGCCTGCGATCGTCGCGCGGTTGCTTCTCAGCGATCCGCAAAGCTTCATGCAGTGCTGCGCCGCAGGTGGATGAGCCGAGGTTGCCGGAAACTCTAGCGATCGGCGGAAACGTGCTCGGGGAAACTCCGCACTGCTTCGCGAGCAGGGCAACGAGGTGGGGATTCGGTTGGTGCGTCGCAAAACCTCCGACGGAACCGCGCGGGATGCCGCTGCGCAGCTCAACGGAAGCAAGGACCTTTTCCATGCGCGTGATCGCCGCGCGCGAAAGTGCTTCTCCGTCGAACTGCACTTCGAGGCTGTCGTCCTTCGTATCGTTGACCTGGATGGCCGCGGCGTACTGACCCGCGCAGCCAAAGAGAAATTCGCCGAGGCGATAGGAGTTCTTGGAATCTTTATGAGTGGTGCTTCGCAAAATAAAAGCGCTGGCGCCGTCGCCGAAGAGTCCGCCGAATTCGCCCGCGACGCGGTCCGGAGTGAGCGTTCGGCTGTGCACATCGGCGGTGACGACCGCAACAGTCTTAGCCTGTCCCGATCCAATCAGCGATTGCGCGACGGCGAGGGCGTTGAGCAAACCAAGACAAGCGCCTCCGGTGTCCAGCGCGCCGCAATTTTCACGGACAAGCAACCGGGAATGCAGCTGGGCCGAAAGCGAAGGATAATCGTGATGCGTTTCGCTGGTCGCGACGATCCAATCCAGATGTTGCGGTCCGCAGGAGGCACCGCGCAACGCTTCCTGCGCCGCTTTCGCCGCAAGCGTTAGCTCGTTTTCGCTTTCGGCAACGTAGGCGAGCGATTCGATGCCGGCGCGCTTGCGAAGCTTGCCCATTGGCATCCCGAAGGCGCGATCGACTTCCTCCGACGGAATGACCCGCGAACCAGTCTTGGCCGCCGAGGAAATGACCGAGACTTTGGCCGTGTTTGTCGGTTGTTTCTCTTGCTTTCCTGGAGCCCGTTGGGTCATTAGAATTTCTAGTATTCTACAGTGCCGTTCGATTTTCCGGGGACCAATCTCTATCTTCGCATCAGACTTTGACTATTTTCTAGCGAAAGAAAACGGCAAGAATTAGATTGCCAAGATATTGAGATTCTAAATCGCTTCCGGAACAATGGTGAGCCTGTGTTGTTGTTTTCCCCTCGCAAAATGGAGTGGAGTCATGGTGTAAAACGACGCTCATGCTAACGTAAAAAGATGCCTCACGTTCCGGTGATGCGTCTCGAATCGTGAGGATGGAGTGAATCAGGAATCATTGTTCTCGTCTCGGTCAAGAATGAAGATGCTTGTGATAAAGACAGCGCGATTTATTGGACTCCTCGCACTTCTCGTTTTGTGCGGCGGGAGCGCGCGGGCGCAGCGCGTGCGGGGCGAACTGCGGCTAGAAGTGCATGACCCGCACGGGGCGGCGGTGTCGCCTGCCGGCGAATTGGTCAGCGAAGCCAACGGAGTTCGGCGAGCGTTTGTTGCCGGGCTGGAAGGGCGCTACGTCGCGCAGGATCTCCCGTTTGGAGTTTACCGGCTGAGTTTGCTGGCGGAAGGTTTCGCGCCGTGGAGCGATTTGGTTGAAATTCGCTCCGAAGTGCCGGTGCGCGTGACGGTGACGTTGGGTGTCGCGCCGGTGACAACACAAGTGCAGGTAAATGATTCAGCGACGCTGGTGGATCCTTATGCAACGGGATCGCTGTACTCCATCGGACGGCAGGCGATCGAAGAACACGACGCGGCACAGCCGGGACGCGAGTTGCTGGACCTAGTAGCCGAACAACCCGGCTGGGTGTACGAAGCCAACGGCGTGCTTCACCCGCGCGGCTCGGAGTACGACGTGCAGTTCGTGGTCGACGGGCTGCCGCTGACGCAGAACCGCTCGCCGGCGTTTGCGCCGTCGTTTGACGCGGGCGACGTGGAATCCTTGCGTGTATTGACGGCAAGCTTTCCTGCCGAATATGGCCGGAAACTCGGCGGCATCGTCGAGGTCACCACCAAAAAAGATGTCCCAGCGGGATGGCACGGGCGGCTCGACGCAGGCGGCGGAAGTTTTTCCACGACGAACGGCGCGGCCGAAATTTCCTACGCGCAAGGAGTGAACAGGTTTTCGGCGAGTGGGGAGGGATTTCATACCGAGCGCTACCTTGATCCTCCTGTGCTTGCAAATTACACGAATCGGGGAAATGCCGCGGGTTTTTCCGCTTCCTACGAACGGGATTTTTCTACGAGCGATCGGTTACGGGTGAGTGTGACGCACAATGCGGTCCGCTTTCTCGTGCCAAACGAACTCGTGCAGCAGCAAGCCGGCCAGCGGCAGGACATCCGAACTTTGGAAACGAGCGGGCGAATTTTCTTCCAGCACACGATTTCGCCTGATTTGTTTTTGAGCTTCTCGGGAAGCGTGCGAGATTCCAGCGCGTCGCTGACATCAAACTCGGTCGCAACGCCCGTGATCGTTTCGCAGGATCGAGGCTACCGCGAAGGCTATTTACGAGCCGACCTCGCTGGGCATAGCGGACACCACGATTGGAAAACGGGAGTAGACGGTATTTTCAGTCCGGTACATGAGGCGCTGCAATACACGATTACCGATTCAACTCAATTTGACCCTGGGACGCAGTTGAATTTTCAGTTTCCTTACCAACGGAAATGGGATGTGGAACCCTCGCTGTACGCGCAGGACCAGATGCGCCTGGGCCAGTGGAACATGAGCGCGGGACTGCGATTCGATCAATATTGGTTCATCGTGCACGAGTCGGCGTGGAGTCCGAGAATCGGTCTATCTAGATTCGTTCCGGCGCTCAACTTGCTGCTTCATGTTTCTTACGACCGTGTTTTTCAAACGCCTGCTGTCGAAAATCTGCTTCTCGCAAGCTCACCGCTGCTCGATGCCATCAGCCCTTCGGTGTTGCGATTGCCGGTGAGGCCGGGCCGTGGAAATTTTTACGAGGGCGGAATCACGAAAGCATTCCTTGGCAAGCTGCGGCTGGATGCCAACATTTTCAGGCGGGATTTTCGGCAATATTCCGATGACGACGTCCTGCTCGATACCGGCGTGAGTTTTCCGATTGCTTTCACAAAGGCGCGGATTTTCGGAGAAGAAATCCGCTTGGACGTTCCTCAGTGGGGACGCCTCTCCGGCTACATGAGCTACGCGAACCAGTCCGGCTACGGCCAAGGGCCAATCACCGGCGGATTGTTCCTTGGAAGCGATGCCGCCAATGCGCTTACCGATACGAGCAAATTCGCGGTCACGCAAGATCAGCGGAATTCGCTGCATGCTCGAGTGCGTTTTCAAGCGCCGCGGCACGCGTGGCTGGCGATGGGCGCGCAGTACGGCAGCGGCTTGCCGGCAGATATTGGCAACGCAAACGTGAGTGACCTGCTAGCTGCATTTGGGCAGCAGATTTTGGATCGCGTCGATTTGGTTCGCGGACGCGTGCGCCCGAATTTTTCTCTTGACCTCGCGGCCGGGGCAGAGATCTATCACAAAGAATCGAGGAGCGCTGCGCTGCAAATTCAAGTAGTCAATCTGGCGAACCGGCTCAACGTAATTAATTTTGCGAGTTTGTTTTCCGGGACCGCGCTCGGAGAACCCAGAAGCGTTTCCGCAAGCCTGCGGTTGACGTTTTGAGTAGTGGGGGCTCAGCATGCTGCGCCCTACATGGCGAGATGTTCGAGCTCCGTCACAACGCGGTCGAGTTCCTCGATGAGCGGGTTTGAGCCCGCCTTGCGAAATACACTGACCAGAGTTCTGTAGTACCAAAGCGTGCCGTCCTTGCGACCAGAGAAGCGGTCGAAAACGGCATCGCCTTCCACGCGATAGTCGGAGAGAATCTCGCGGGCGTTGGCCAGTTTGTCCGCGGCAGAAACAAGCCGCACATCATCAGGCTCGTGGGCGACTTTTTCGATGTAGGCGCGCTTCCTTTCGCCCCATTCGCGTTTTTCACCGGAGACTTCGTAGGAATCCGTGCAGCCATCGACGATGCGCGCGACGTGCTCGCCGAATTTCTCGCGGATTTCATCGAGGCGCGGAAGTCCGCCCTGGTCCTCGACGGCGTCATGCAGCAGCGCGGCGATGACTTCGTCTTCGCCGCCGCCGTGCTGAATGACGATAGCCGCAACACTAAGCAAGTGGCCGACGTAGGGCTGGCCTTTGCCCTTGGGGCGCTGGCGAAGATGAAGTTCCGCCGCGTAACCAAGCGCTTCCACAAAACGGTTTGTGAGCACCGGCTCTTCGATGATGGATTGCGCGCGCGTCAAGTGTTTCGTTATCTGCGGCGAGCCTTGGCAAGCAGGCGGAGGATTTCCAGATAGAGCCAAATGAGCGTGACCATCAGGCCAAATGCGCCGTACCATTCCATGTATTTCGGCGCGCCATTCCGCACGCCGATTTCGATCATGTCAAAATCGAGAACCAAATTCAGGGCCGCGATGACCACCACAAAGAGGCTGAAGCCGATTCCCACGGCGCCGCTGCCGTTGATCGCTGGAACCTGAATGTGGAAGAAACCGCTAAGAACCATTTCCACGAGATAGAGGAGCGCGATACCGCCCGTGGCGGCAATCACGCCGAGTTTGAAACCTTGCGTGGCGCGAATCATGCCGGTCTTGTAAGCCAGCAGCATTACGAAGAGCGTCCCGAAGGTGAGGCCAACGGCTTGAATCGCAACGCCCGGGTAGGTGCGCTCGAACATCGCCGAAATGCCACCGAGAGCCAGGCCTTCAAGGAGCGCGTAGATGGGCGCGCTGAGCGGAGCCCAATTCGGCTTGAAGATCGTGACCAGCGCGACGATGAAGCCGCCGAAAACGCCGCCCATCATCCACGGGATGGCCGCTCCCGGGAGTGGAGAGTGCGACAAGCCCCAGGTCCACGCGGCCGTGGCCACGACGCAGAGCAGTAGAAGGCCCGTCTTGTTGACGGTGCCCTGCAACGTCATCGCTTCGCCAAAAGCGACCTGGCCCTTAAAGGCGTTCTCGTTAAGCGCCGGGTTGGATGTGCGCATTAGATTCGCCATTTGGTGTCTCCCTGTTTGATTGCAAGTATCAGTTTACGCTGGCGTGAGCCCAAGTTCAAAATTGGCCGCAGTCCGGCAAGCGCGTTCAATTCGCTTTGCGTTCACCGGCGATTTGGCTTTGGACTTGTTCCCTGAACTTCAGGGGATTCTGGATTTTCTGGAACACTTCGGGCGTGCCGCCGGTGCCGCGCACAATAACCGTTCCGTAGCCCAGGATTCTTCCCATAGCCGGCTCGTCGACCGCGACGCTCTCGATTCTGGAGAGGAGGATTTCCGTAGTGCGGCGTTCCGCGAGGCCAGTCTTTACGATGACTCTCTTGTTGGTGACGGCCATTTCGGTGACACTACGCTTCAGCAAACCGATGCAATAGAGCGCTGCTCCGATGAGGAAACAAATGAGAGTCCCGACATACATGGCGCCGCGCGAGGGCGCGGCTTTGGCTCCTGTCGGCCTGGAAAACGCGACGACGAGGAATGCTATTGCGAGCAACTCGAAAACCACGGCGATAGCAACATGCCCCAGCATCACAATCCAATGCAGCTTGGTTTGGTATTGGATGGATTCACCCGGAATGAGATGCTTTTCGACGTAGCCCAAGTGCGCTCCTTACATGCGGTAGCAACGACGGTCCGCGAGTCTAAGCGAATCACGACTCCGAGTGGTTCACGTCCATGATAAACGGGAAAACTAGGAATTCAGCCAGAGATTGTTGGTAGCGCTAACGGGAATCGAACCCGTATTTTAGCCTTGAAAGGGCTACGTGCTAACCGTTGCACCATAGCGCCACCGGGGAGAGAAACGGAACCGTTCTAGAATACGAGAAATAGCGCGCGCGAACAAGCGCGGCGCGTGCATGGCAGCGAAAACGCCCGCACTATGCGGCGAGAGTTGCGGGCACGTGCATCCACCGGAGTTTTTAATTGCCCCCCACCCCCCCATCATTTTGTATGAATGTCAAAAGAAAGGGTTTACAAAATTTGCATTTCGTAAGTCGCTGATTCTAAAGGAGGGATTTCGACTGTTTGGACTAGCAAATGGCTGCCGGAAAAAGAAAAAACGGGAGCAAACTCCCGCACTCCAAACGCAGTTTCCTATGCAATTAATTAGGCGGCTTTCGCAGGTCCAGAATCTTGAAGCCGCTCGGCACTTCAAAGAGCTTGGCGTCCGGCTCACCCAAAGTGATGTCCGAAACTTCAAAGTTTTGCGAGCCGGAAAGCGGATGCTGCAGCTTGCTGATGAGGTTTACGCCAAGCCGGGGCGAAAACCAAAACTCGCGCTTGGACATAAGCGGACTGTTGTTTCCAATAGTGCCCGCGGGAATGACCGTAGTTTCCCGCGTGCCGACCGTTTCGATCCCCCCGATGGACTGCTTGCCGATGTCCTCCGATTCCAGCGATGAACCCTGCACCAAGTGCGCCCGTAGGCATGCAAATGTAAAGTTCGTGAGAGACGGGGTCGCTGATTTCAATTTGAGTGACGCCGGACTGGGCCTTGCCGTCGTCCGGGACGAGCGCGCGGCGTTCCTGGAAGATGCGTCCTGCGGCATCGCGCGCAATGGCACGCTGATTCTTGAGGGTGATGGTGCTGCCGTCCGGCAATTGGCGAATCCATTCCGTGTTCACGGTGGCGGTGAACGGCGCATTCGGCAAGGATGGAATGAGGATGCTAATCAGCATTTCGCGCGTGCCCCCATCCGGCGGACGCCGCGATTGTTGAGGCGGTGGTTGGGGTGCCTGGGCTAGAGAGAAGGAGTTTGGCAGGATGAAGAATCCTGAGAGCAGAAGGAAAGGGATGCTCTTCATGATGGCAGCCTCCCGGACGAGAGGAGAGTACGACAGCAACCGTTAGACGGGGCCCGCACGCCGAAGGTTGCACTGGCTAGCTCTGGCGGTCCTGGAATTCCTCATGCCAGGCCATCTGGATGGCTTCGAGCTTGGCTTCGTTGGAGGCGGCGGGATCGCCGGAGAAGCCCGGGAGCTCGGTGATCCATTTGTGCATGTCGGTAAAGCGAACGGTGAGCGGATCGACGTCAGGGAATTTGTCGGCCAGGCCGATGGCGATATCTTCGAAATTGTCCCAGCCGAAGGTTGGCGGCATATGGGCTCCTGAAGGAAGTTTTCAGTTGTTAGTTGTAAGTTGTTAGTATGAAAAAAAGAAGATATGGGTTGTTTCAGCCTACGTACTGGGAACAAATAAGATCACTCAATGGTCGAGTTCCTTGGCGTAATTTTTGTTCCAGTCGGGAATTTCGACGACGATGTCGGTAGTGCCGTCGGGAACGGTCTGGCAGCCGAGGCGCGACTTCGGCGTGATGCCGGGAGCTTCATCGAGCTCGTCGAGCTCGGCGTCGGTGGCTTCGTTGCAGGATTCGAGGCCTTCGCGCACGATGACGTGGCACGTGGAGCAGGCGCAGACACCTCCGCAGGCGTGGTCGAGGCCGGCTTTGAGGCCTTCGGAGAAGTCGAGAATGCTGCCCGGGAGGCCATTGTGGCCGTAGGGAATTTTCTCCGGATCGACTTCGATGGTCTTGCCGCTGGGAAGAAATGTCACTTTGAATTTCTTCGTTGCGGGTTTGTATTTGACTTCTTCGATGTATGGGTTGCTGCCGCCCATGTTGTTCCCCCCCCCAAAAAAAAACCAAAGATGTCGGCGTAAAGCCGCCCCTACAATTTGTGATGCTCAGTCTGCGGCGGCGGATCGCGCCGCGGGTTGCCGCATTCTAGACAGGCTGAAGCCTGTCTTACCAAAACCTTCAGACTTCGGCCAGCTTGCGGCCTTCGAGCGCCGTGGAAACGGCTGAATTCATCAGCAATTCCGCGAGGTGCTCGGTCGCATGATTCAGTTCGTCGATGCGCTTGCGAATCAATTTGTAATCGTTGCCAGAGACGGATTCCCGCAAGGCGGCGACGCTGGCTTCGATTTTAGCGCGTTCTTCCGCGGACAAAGCAGCGGACTGCGGATTGGCCAGCGCTTTTGCCGTTGCCGCCAGGATCGATTCGGATTCCGTGCGCGCCTCGATGACCTGGCGCTCGGCGAAATCCTGCTCCGCGTACTCGATGGACTCCTCGAGCATACGTTCGATTTCGGAATCGTTGATGCCGTAGCTGGGCTGGACTTCGATGGAATGCTGGTCGCCGGTGCGAAGGTCTTTCGCGCCAACTTGCAAGATGCCGTTGGCGTCGATCAGGAACTTCACTTCGATGCGCGGCAGGCCGGCGGGCGCAGGAGGAACTCGCAGAGTGAAGCGAGCGAGCGAGCGGCAGTCCTTAGCCAGCTCGCGTTCCCCCTGCAGAACGTGGATGTCAATGCCGGTTTGATTGTCGACACCGGTGGTGTAAAGCTCCTGTGCGCTCGCGGGGATCGTGGAGTTGCGCGGAATAATTTTTGCGACGGCTCCGCCGTAAGTCTCGATGCCGAGCGAAAGCGGCGTGACGTCGAGCAACAACATGGTTTTGACGCCCTGGTCCAGAATGCTGGCTTGCGCGGCCGCGCCGAGCGCCACGACTTCGTCAGGATTCAGTTCGATGTGCGGCTGGCGGCCGAAAAATTCCTGCACGGTGCGACGGATCAAGGGAGTGCGCGTGGCGCCGCCGACGAGAACGACTTCGTCCATGTCGGTGGGGTTGAGGTGCGCGTCGGCAAGAGCCTGCTTGACAGGGCCCATGGTGCGGTCAACCACGGGGCGAATAAGGGCGTCGAGAGCGCCTCGGGTAAACTCGTGAACGAAGACTTTGCCGTTTGGCATTGGGAAACGAAGCGTGGCGGTTTCTGACTCGGAGAGCTGATGCTTCACGTCGATCAGCGCTTTGCGAAGCTCCTGCGCGAGTTCGCCGTGGGGCGAGAAATCGATTTCATCGTGCTGGAGAATCTTCTCGTGGACAAAGGCCTGCAAAAGATTGTCAATATCATCGCCGCCGAGATGGGTGTCGCCGTTGGTGGAGAGAACTTGATAGATGTCGCCGTCGCTGGTGGAAATGAGCTTGAGAATGGAGATGTCGAAAGTGCCGCCGCCGAGATCGTAGACGGCGACTTTGCCGCGCTGTTTCTCGTGAAGGCCGTAGGCGAGTGCAGCAGCAGTCGGCTCATTGACAAGGCGCAGAACCTCGAGGCCGGTGATTTTGCCGGCGTCCTTGGTGGCCTGGCGCTGGGCATCGTTGAAATATGCCGGGACGGTGATAACGGCGCGGTCGACAGTTTCGCCGAAGTGAGCCTCGGCCCAATTTCTTAGTTCGCGCAGGATGAAAGCGGAAATTTCCGGCGGCGTGAAAACTTTGTCGCCGAGTTTGACGCGGATGACGTTTTTGCTTGACGGATCGATACGGAACGGAAACAGCTTCAGTTCATCCTGGATATCGGCGGGACCGCGGCCCATCAGGCGCTTGACGGAATAAATGGTGCGCTCGGGCTGCGTGAGAAGCCTTCTTCGTGCCGCCTCGCCCACGACAACGCTGCCATCGGGATCGAGGCTGACCACCGAAGGACAGAGCGTGCTGCCGTAAGGACCCGGGATACACTTCGGCTGGCCCGTACGCGGATCAAGATAGGCGACGAGGCTATTGGTGGTGCCGAGATCGATTCCGACGATGCGTCCCATGATTCCTACTCGCTCCAGAAAAAACCTCAGGCCTGAAGGCCTGAGCTACAGCAACTCCTTTTGAACGTTGGCTACCAGATTCTTTATGTAAGAGCGGCGGTTCAGCAATTCATTCAGCTTGGCCATGACCTTTTTTCGCGTGGCGGAGTCGGCTTGCAGAGCTGCGTCCCATTCGTGCGCCGCCGTTTGAAGTTGCGCGTCGACTTCGCCGAGTTTCTCTTGAAAATTTTTCTCGGCGGATTCGAGGCGTGATTTCAACGCGGCGAGATCGCCTCCCGAGGTTTTTGCTTCGCGAAGCTCGTCAAGCGATTCGTTCAGCTCGAAAACTTCCTCGAGAAGCTCCGGAGGGGCCTGCTGCTTGTGTTCGCCTTCCTTGCGCACGCCTTCGATCCCGAGGAGATATTCGACGCGGCCGACGGGATCGCGCAACGTGCGGTAGGCGTCGTTCAATTCCGAGCTGCGCTTGAGGGAGAGGTCGCGCTCTTCCTCTGACGCGTTTACAAAATTATCAGGGTGGAGCTTCCAGCTCATTTGCAAGAATTTCTGCTCGAGCTCGCCCATTTCGATCCAAAGCTTGCGGGGCAACCCGAAAATAGCGAAGTAATCTATGGTCTTGGATTGGGTCGTCGATTTGGGCGCTGTGCTCATGAAATGCTCTTCAAAAAATCCCCAGAAGGCACAAAAAAAGTGGCTGGCGGGTGCGGCTGCCAACCACTTGTTAGACTCGCTTGGTTGTTTCCCCCGCCGGAACCAATTCAACGAAAAACCAAACCAATCAAAGACAAAAGAAGACAGGCTCAA
>MNDE01000037.1 GCA_001914785.1 Acidobacteria bacterium 13_2_20CM_57_17
AATGGGACCGCCGCCCTTGCCGAGAGCGGCCTCATCACCCTTGGTATGAAACACGCCAAAGTGAAATTCATCGCCTCTCTTAATCATCACAGTGACCCGGGCTCTTGCAGGAAGCAAGATATCGATGCCTGCAATAGGTTCAGTGTTTGACTTCCAAAAACGAAGGCGATAATCCTTCTTATCCTTGTTCACAAAGTGGATTCTACCTATCCAAGGTTCAACCTCAACTTTGCCGCTGGGGTAAGGTGCTTGATCGCGGATGGTAATCGTTGCCGATCGGGGAAGGGCATCCTGTTTTGCTCTTGCTGCTCCTGTTGTAGCCACGGTGATCCTCCTTTTACAGCTCAATGCTTTCCGCGGGGCCGGAAACTTGGGTCAGCAAGGAGCCCCTGCAGTGCAGGGCGCTCCTGAAGGTCTGTCAAAGTGTACCCGTTCTTAAGGCTATCGCGAGCGAATTGGATGGCGCGCTTGCGGTCTCCGAGGTCGTCATAAGTCTCCGCGATATCGGCGAGAACGTCCGGGTCCTTGGGCGTTAGGGCGAGCGCTGCGTTGGCGGAGGTAAGAGCCTTTTGGCGAAGCTTGTCTTCAGCATAGTAGGTGCTGAGCATGGACTGCACGGGAGCCTCTTGAGAATTTACTGAGGCATATTGCTCCAGAAGGATTAGCGCCTTGGCGCGCGCGGAACGCATCTTTTCGTCATCCTTTAGCAAGGTGTAAGCGAGCTGCAAATTCGCCCACACACGCCAATCCTTGTCGTTGAGCTCGAGGGCCTTGCGGGTCGCTGCAGCAGATTCGGCATATCGCTTCTGGCTCTTGTACAACCAGCCGAGATTAGCGTAGGCCTGATAATTGGGTGTGAGCTGAATTGATTTCTGAAACGCCGCTTCCGCGGCAGCTGCGGACTGCGAATCGTTGAGCTCCATGTATTCGGCACCGAGGTCGCTGTAGCCCTCCGGACTGTCAGGAGTAAGTTCAATGACACGGCGATACTGCGCGAGGGAATCCTGCACGCGTTTGTGGCGGGCATAGAATGCTCCAAGAACGCTGTACCCCTCCCAGTAATCTGGCCGAAGAGCGATAGCGCGTTGGTAATTGGCTTCCGCGTCTGAGTTGCGGCCCATGTTCTCGTAGACATCTGCCAGGCCGATCAAAGCGCTAGCATCGCGTGGATTGATATCGAGCGCTTTCTGAAATTCCTGGAGGGCGAGATCGTGCTTGCCCAAAGTCGTCTGGAGATGGCCCAAAGTGACGTGCACAGGAGGGAGACGATCATCGAGTTGCAGGGCCATCCGGCAATTTGCGAAAGCTTGATCCACCCACGGCGCATAATGGTCCATGAGGAATTTCAAGCGATACGCTTCTCCGAGAGTTGCGTACCCCAGCGCAAAACGGGGGTTCTTTTCAACGGCTGAACTCAGCGCAGAAATGGCTAGGTCCGGGTTACCCGGCTTATCGAACCGCTCCAAGTAGGCTAGCGCTTTGAGGTAGGACTCATAGGTGCCCGGCGCGACGCTTCCACCGGGCGTTTGGGCAGCTTCTGACGATTTGACTCTCATCATGCGAGCCAGGCCCGCGACAGCTTGGTTCTGGAGTGTGGCCAAATCACCGGCGCGATCTTCCAGCTCCGCCGAGCCGATTTGGCGGAGACGCTTCGAGTCAATTAGGGCAACCGTTAGTTGTACTCTGGAGCCTTTGCGCCGGACGCTGCCTTGCACCACCATCGTGGCGCCGAGTTCGCGGAAGGCGGACGTGGGGTCATTGACGTTGCGGCTGCGGACGACGCTAGCGGGAACCACCCAAAGCGATTGCTGAGCGGCTTCCAGGTTCGAGAGTTCGTTGGTAAGCGACTCCATCAGTCCTTCTGCGACCGGACCAAAACTAGGATCGTCGGTGGAGTTGGCGATCGGCAACACCGCAATATGTTTTTCGCTGCCTGCGTAGGCCAGGCCCGCAAAGCGTTGCCGCACCGGCGGAAGAAAGGACAGAGTGAAAGTGGCCAAAACCACTCCAACCGAAGCAACCAACAAACGCCGGAATCTCGTTGGATTGCTAGTAGTCCAGCTTGGCGTGGAAGCGTTCTGCACGTACTGCTTGAGCTCGCGGGCATTGACGGAATGCGTGTGCGTGGGTTCTTCGGCCAGGGCGGGGCTTGAAGTGATTCCGGCAAGTGCCACTCCCAGATCGCGAAGCATTTCATCGGCGGCAGGATAGCGGCCCTCCGGCTTCTTGGAGAGGGCGCGATAAACAAGGGGGTGTACCGCCTTTGGAACCACTTCAAGCCCCGCGGGCGGTTGGTTCAGAATGGCAAATGTCGTTGCTCCTTGATTCGGCCGCAGGAACGGATGACTGCCGGTAATCATTTGCACGAGGATTACGCCCAGGGCCCAGATGTCACTGCGTTGGTCGATGGCTTCGCCGAGGATTTGCTCGGGAGCCATGTAGGGGAGCGTCCCGGTGGAAGAGATGCTTTGCGTAGCGCTGGCGGTGGCCACGACGCGGGCAAGGCCGAAGTCCACGATCTTGGCCACCTTCTCATTGGTGATAATAATGTTGGAAGGCTTGACGTCGCGATGCACGATGTTGCGCGCATGAGCCGAGTTTAGCCCTTTTGCGATTTGGATGGCCAAGCCGAGCGATTCGTGGACTGGAATCACGCCGCGCAACAATTTCTGCGCCAAAGTCTCACCCTCGTAATAACCCATAACGATGAAAAGCTGGTGGTCTTCGGATTCTTCGATCCCATGAATGACACCTATGTTCGGATGGTCTAAGGCGGAGGCGGCGCGGGCTTCGCGGAGCAGGCTTTGCTTATCACGGTCGCTAACGGCGACATCCGTGGGCAAGAACTTCAGGGCGACAGTACGCTCGAGCTTCAGATCAAGCGCTTTGTACACCACACCCATGCCGCCGGCGCCTAGCTTGTCCGTGATTTTGTAATGCGAGATGGATTGGCCAACCATACGGCTGGGAGGGTCTGGCGCTGATTCTAGGTGTTCAACCCCGGCAAGTCAACGAAGGCATGCGGCAGGTTTTGCAGCTTACCGGCTCTTCGGCGCCACGGCATACTCGGGACGCGACGAATTTGGCTGTCTCTGATAGGCTTTGCGTCTTTATGGGAGGAACTTTCATGCGCCGTCTCTTGCTTGCGTCTGTGTTGAGTTTTGTAATTCCGGTAATCGCCCTTTGTCAGACCTCACATCGTGTTGCTATCCGTGCTGGAAAGCTAATAGACGGAAAGAGCGAAAAGGTGGTCGAAAACATCATGATCGTCATCGAAGGTGACAAGATCGCCTCCGTTACGGCCGGCGGAAGCGCGCCTGCCGGCGTGGAAGTGATTGAACTCTCCAAGGCCACCGTATTGCCCGGATTCATCGATACCCATACTCACGTCCTGCTACAGGGCGACATCACGGCCGAGGAGTACGACACGCAGTTGCTGAAGCAATCGATTCCGTACCGTGCGATTCTTGCCGCGCGCAATGCGCACATCGCGCTTTCACACGGGTTTACGGCCATTCGCGACCTGGAGACGGAAGGCGCCATGTACGCGGACGTTGATGTAAAGACCGCGATCGCCAACGGCGAAGTGCCCGGCCCGCGCATGCAAGTGGCCACTCGGGCTATGACTCCCACGGGAATGTATCCGCTGCTTGGTTATTCCTGGGAACTGAAAGTGCCAACGGGCGTGCAGTACGTGGATGGAAGCGACGGAGCGCGCAAGGCCGTGCGCGAACAGGCGATGTATGGCGCCGACTGGATCAAATATTACTCCGACCGCCGGTACCATTTTGAGAGCGCCGGCGTATTGCATTCCATGGTGAATTTCACGGATGAAGAAGCGAAGGCCATTGTGGACGAGGCGCATCGCATCGGCAAAAAAGTCGCCGCGCACGCCATCGGAAGTGATGGAATCGCAGCCGCGCTGCGAGCCGGCGTGGACACCATCGAGCACGGCGACGGCCTGACCGACGCATTGATGGATGAAATGGCACGAAGAGGGATCTACTGGGTGCCGACGATTTCCGTTGGCGTATATGTTGCGCCCGGTCGCAGCGGCAACTGGCCAAAGATGGCGGAACTGCAGCGGGAAAACTTCCCGAAGGCCATCAAGAAGGGCGTCAAGATTGCCTTGGGCACGGATGCCGGCGGCTTCGATTGGAAAGCATTGAACGAGGCGAAAGAATTTGAGTACTACGTGCAATATGGCATGACGCCGCTGCAAGCGATCCGCTCTGGCACTTCGACTGCTGCTGAGCTGCTCGGCTGGGGGGACAAGCTGGGAACCATCGAAGCCGGCAAGTGGGCGGACATCGTAGCCGTCAGCGGCGACCCGCTGAAAGACATAAAAGAGTTGCAAAACGTGAAGTTCGTAATGAAAGGTGGAATGGTCTATAGGAACGATCTGCGCTAGCCAGGGGCCACTTGACCGAATGCTTGCGGTTGCGTAGCCTACCTTGCGGTGTACGACCCAGCCTGAGCGCGCCACCGTCGCGTGGCAAGATGAAGTGCATCTTCTAAGGAGTTTCACCATGCAGACAAAATCCATTCTCTTAACGATTGGTTTGCTAGCCCTGGCGGGAGCGACTGGCGGAGCGCTGCGCAGTCAGGCCACGCCACCGACATCTCCTGACTCTGATCGCGCCAGGCACATGACGGCAATCAAGCTCCTGCGGGGACTCAATAGGGCTGAATTGCGTTACAAGACGAAGCATGCCGTTTACGCAACCAGAGATGAGCTCGCTGCGAGCGACGAGTTCAAGGTAACCCTGTCTGGCTGGTCGTTGCGGCTAAATGTGACCGCTGACGGAAAAGGGTATGATGCCGTCTTGGAAGATACCACTGACAAGTCCTGCGGGTACGCGGCGCTCACCGATGAGCGAGGGGTCATTCGACAAAGCAAAGCGATCGATTGCGAAATCTGGCAGTTTGCCGCTCGCGATTCAATAGAACGCGACGCCGCCGTCGACGTTGATCGATTGCCCAGTCATGGCACTGGATTGCTCTGAACACAGGAACAGCGCGGCGCGCGCAATTTCCTCCGCTGTTTGTGCGCGTCCTTGAAGCAAACCATTTAGAAAACCGGCGAGTTGCTCTTCTTCGTTTACGCCCATTTTCTTCGCAAGGAGTGCATCAAGTTCTTTCGACATTTTTGTCTCCGTCACCGGCCCGGGGCAAATGGCATTCACGCGAACGCCTTTGCGCGCTCCCTCCGCTGCGGTCACGCGTGTCAGGCCGAGCATTCCCGCTTTCGCGGCTGCATAGGCCGAGCCCCACGCGTAGGCCGCCTTGGCAGAGAGGCTGGAGATGTTCAGGATGACGCCGTACTGCCGCGCGTACATTTCCGGAAGTACCAGCTTCGACAAAAGAAACGCCGCGCGCAGGTGAACGGCAATCACTTTGTCAAAGTCTGCCAACGGATAGTCTTCCACCGGGACCACGGGGCCGTAGTGCCCTGCGTTGTTCACCAGGATGTCGATGTGGCCGAACTTTGCTCGCGCTGCCGCAACGACTTGCGTGCAGTCAGCGTCACGTGATAAATCCGCGGTGATGTAGCCGGCCCGTCCTCCGCCGCTTTCAATCTCCGCTGCCACAGAGGCGAGTTCTTTTTCCGTGCGAGCCGTGAGAAACACAGCGGCGCCTTCTTTTGCAAATAGTTGAGCGATGGCCTGGCCAATTCCACGACCGGAGCCAGTAATAAACGCAACCCGATCCTTGAGCATCATAAGGACCATGAGAATAGAAGGAAGGAAGCCCCCGGGACAAGCAGGGGCCCCCGCACGGTCACATGCTTCCAACACGCTGGCCAAAAACTGTACGTCGGGTCAGGTGCAAATCCGCAGTTGCGAATCTACTATGGTCGTACAGTTTTCACCTGGGCCAGATTTCAGGCGTTTTTCTGAGGGCTGCATTTTGTGTTTTCGCTAAACTCGTTACATTCATTCTGGTGTTTGGTTCTCTGCTTAGTCCAGCCTCTAACTCTAACATCGAGGACAAAGCTGATGCACCGAATCCAATTCTCATTCGCAATTATAGGCATTCTCGTTGCTTTCTCTTTGGCGGGATGTAGTGGCTACGGCAGTGGCTCGGTAAATGGTGGCGCGATTGCCCCCTACATCAACACACAGCCCGCGAATCAAACAGTGTCCGTGGGGCAGACCGCTACCTTCAGCGTCGGTGTGGCCGGCACGCCTCCCCTCACCTATCAATGGCAGAAAAACGGAGCCGACATCCCTGGTGCTACGTCATCAAGCTACACGACTCCCGTCACCACCTCCGCCGACAGCGGCACAATGTTCCGCGTCGTCGTCAGCAACACTGCCGGGAGTGTGACCAGCAATTCTGCGACGCTGACCGTCAGCACGGGACCGGTGGCCTCGACTGTCGACGTCATCACCTATCACTACGACAACAGCCGCTCCGGCCAAAACTTGAATGAAACGGTGCTGACTCCGGCGAACGTAAACTCCACGAAATTTGGAAAACTCGGTGAATTCATGGTGGATGGCAAAGTCGACGCGCAGCCTCTGTACCTTTCGCAGGTCACCATCGGCGGGCAAAAAAGGAACGTTCTATATGTCGCGACGGAACACGGATCTGTCTACGCCTTTGACGCCGATTCCATCAATGGAACCGCCTCAACTGTCCTCTGGAAAACGTCGACGCTTGGCAGCGGGGAAACGACCAGCGACAACCGCGGCTGCGGCCAGGTTACGCCGGAGATCGGTATCACCGCCACGCCCGTCATCGACCGTTCGCGCAACGCCATCTATG
The DNA here is from genome assembly GCA_001914785.1 of Acidobacteria bacterium 13_2_20CM_57_17. GTDB lineage: Bacteria > Acidobacteriota > Terriglobia > Acidiferrales > UBA7541 > Acidiferrum. Next base: position 6,772 of record MNDE01000037.1, read on the forward strand.
TTGTTGCCATGTCGAAAAACACCAGTGGGACTTATTTCCAGCGCATCCACGCACTGGACCTGACTACTGGCCTCGAACTATTCGGGGGTCCCAAAGACATCACTGCGACTTTTCCCGGCACGGGGGATAACAGCTCCGGCGGAAACGTGATCTTCGATCCCAAGCAATACAAGGAGCGGCCCGGCCTGCTGCAGATTAACAGCGCGATCTATACGACGTGGTCCTCGCACTGTGATATTCGTCCCTACACCTCATGGGTTATGGCTTACAGCGCGGACACGCTGGCGCAAACCGGTGTCCTGAATCTCGTGCCGAACGGAAGCGACGGAGGCATCTGGATGTCCGGCACGGCACCCGCGGCAGACGCATCGGGGAATTTGTTCTTCATAATCGGCAACGGAACGTTTGACACCACGCTCAACGCCAGCGGTTTCCCCGTGAACGGCGACTGCGGCAACTGTTTCGTCAAGCTTTCCATTACGGGCGGCCTCAAGCTCGCGGATTATTTCACGCCCCACAACACTGTCTCCGAATCAAACGCCGACCAGGATTTCGGCTCAGGCGGCGGAATTGTCCTGATGGACGTCCAGGATGTAGGGGGGACGACGCGTCATCTCTCCGTCGGCGCGGGCAAAGACTCTTTGATTTATGTCGTGGACCGCGATTCGATGGGCAAGTTCAACCCCAACACGGACCAGATCTATCAGGAAATTTCCGGCCAGCTCGGTGGGCAGGTCTTTTCCATGCCTGCCTTCTTCAACAACACAATCTACTACGGAGCCGTGGGAGACGCGTTGAAAGCATTCCCGATTGCCGGTGCGAAACTTGCAGGCATTCCTTCCTCGCAATCCACCCAAAATTTTAGTTATCCTGGAACGACGCCGAGCGTTTCGGCGAACGGCACGGCGAACGGCATTGTCTGGGCTGTCGAAAGCAACGGCGCCATCCTGTTTGCCTACGATGCCACCAATCTCACCACGGAACTCTATGATTCCAACCAGGCCGCGAATGGCCGCGACCACTTCAGCGGCAACAAATTCATCACGCCCGTGGTTGTCAACGGGAGAGTTTACGTTGGCACGCCAACCAGCGTTGCGGTATTCGGTTTGTTGCCTTGAAGATTTGAGGTTGTTCAAAACGCGGTAGTTCGGTGAACGCGGTTCAGTTTTAGCCGCTAACCTTCAACTTTCCCAGCATGTGATGTACGAATTCCGAAATCTCGCCTTGATTGAAAGTATCCCGGTGAACCGGCTTCTGGCCGACCGCGCGATACACCAGCCGCTTGTTCGATTGCTTCACGAAGTCGAAAACGACGGTGCCTTCGCGGAAACGAATATTTTCATAGCTGACTTCCGGTGGTCCCCAGCCCCACGATTCCCAGCATCCAAAGGGGCCGCAAACGAGGCGTGGGTACCCGCCTGGGTAAACGCGTTCCACCGTGACGTCGTGCCGCCGCACGGCGACGTGATAGTCCACCAGGAAATCCGCAGCTTGCGGGTCGTTGACTTGCCGCAATCCCTTGGAAGACAGAGTCCGCTCCATCGCTGTGCGGATTCGCTCGCGAATGATTTGGTTGTTGGCGCCGGAATCGCGCGCGACTGTTTCACCTCGCGAAATCATGTCTCGCGAGACGACCGGACGCCGGTCTGCATCTTTGGGCGGCGCGGCAGGCTTCCAAGCCCAGGTGCTTCCCTTGGGCACCGGGATGTTTGGGTCGCGAGTCACGATGATGTGGTCGTCGCAGCCGGCGAGCAGCAGCCCACAAACTAAAATAGAGGCCGCAGCCAACGGCGATCTTCCAATGCTCTTCATCCAAGACTTCATCAGAACGTCCTCCAGAGCGGGCACCGTTCCTATGTTCATAAAACCCTGAATTCTTAGGAAAGTTGTGGCCGCCAGAGGGAATGCGTTTCAGAACGCTACTTTTGTTGGTCTGCGGGTCATCACGCGCTCGGAGCTGCCCAATCGGAGGGTGGAAAAACGACCGGCCAGAACTTCGGATTTGGCTGATCGAATTCGAACGCCACTGAAAAAAAATCGGGCGAAGTATCGTCCACACGGACCACTCTGCAGTTTTGCTCCGCGTTGTTCTTCGTGTTTACCAGGCGCATGGGCTGGCCGACGTGCACGTCCATTTTCATTTTGAGCAGGCCGCCGTGGGCGTTCACCGCGAGTGTCATTGCTTCTTCCCGCCGTGGCTTGTGCTGGACGTCTTCCGCGATCACGGTTATCTTCATCTGCAGCATCACGCGCTCGCTGCGGCGTCGATTCGCCGGATTAGAAGGACTTGCCAAGCTATTCTCCTCCTACAAAGTCCGCAATCCGCCGGACTTAAGACGCGAACCACGTAATTACTTAAATTCTGAGATAAATCTTACCTTAGGTAACAGCAATGGGACGCTGGCCAAATAGTCAGCGGTTGCGCAAAAAGGCAGGCATCGTTTTACTTATGGTTTTTAATGCCTGTGGGAGTTCAGTTTCGCTTCGAGGCGCGCTTTCACGGCAGGCCACTCGGAATCAATGATGCTGAAATAGATGGTATGCCGGATGCGCCCGCTGGCTGTAATCATGTGGTTTCGAAAGATGCCTTCTTCGCGCGCTCCAAGGCGTAGGATCGCGGCACGCGAGCGCTCGTTCAGCGAATCCGTCTTGAGCTCCACGCGCATGCAACTCAGCGTTTCGAAAGCGTGCTTCAATAAGAGGTACTTCGCTTCCGTATTCATGGCTGTGCGCTGCCAGTCGCGCGCTACCCACGTCCAGCCAATTTCTACGCGGTGATGCGCACGGTCGATGCTACCGTATCGCGTGCTCCCGATCGCGCGACTCGTGCATTTCTCGACAATCGCAAACGGCGACGCCACGCCCTGTGCCTGCTCGTCGAGCGCGGTCTCGATGTATGCAGCCATTTCTTCGCGCGTTCGAACAGGTGCGGGAATCCAGCGCCACAGTTCCTCGTCGAGCCCGACTTCAACGAGCCCCGCTAGATGCGTCTTCGCTAGCGGTTCCAGACGCACGTGCGCGCTTTCCAGAAATACTGGGGAAACCACCATCTCTGTCGGCAGCATGGTGGGCCAATCTTACGGCCCTCCCTTTGGCTCAGCGAGCGCCAATTTGGATATGGATTGGAATCTTTCTAAAGTGCGTGAGGGAATGAAGCCAACGATGCGTTGCTATGCGTAGTAGGAGGCCAGCATCGTTCTTCCTCTCACCGGGAAGTATTCGCCTTCTCTGCAGATTCGCGAGAACTTCCACACCAGGGAAGCATCGAGCCAGCCATACGCGGCCTCCCGGCTCAGAGTCTCCAGGGCATTTTCCGAAGAAAGCGCGTCCCGGTAAGGACGATCGGTGACCAGCGCGTCGTAGATGTCCGCAATTTGGAGAATCCGCGCCATCAATGGTATTTCTTCGCCGCGGAGGCCATCCGGATACCCGCTTCCGTCCATTCGCTCATGGTGATGCCGAATTCCCGGCAGGATGCGTCGCAGTGACTTCAACGGCGCGCAGATGCTCACGCCCACGGCCGGATGTTGCCTGACAATCTTCATTTCCTCCACGGTCAACGGCCCGGGCTTCAGGAGAATCTCATCCGGCACCGCTACCTTCCCGACGTCGTGAAGCAAGCACGCAATTCGTAAATCTTGCAAATCCGCTTCCGGCAGTTCCAGGCTCTTGCCGAGATGCACCGCGTAATCCACGATGCGGTCCGAGTGGCCGTTCGTAAGCGGGCTTTTCGCCTCGATGCTGCGTGCCAGCGAAAGCACCACGGACTTGGCTTGCTCATCGATGTATTTCTTGAGCCGCAAGAGCGACTGCACGCGGCTTAGTGCTTCTCCGAGTGATTCGCAAGTTCCCCAAAAGTCCGCCGCTCCCGCATCTCGTCCGCGGACGGCGTCCTCAGGTTCCGGCGAAGGCTTGATCAACACAATGGGGATATGCTGATTGAGCGGGTTTCCTTTCATCCGGCGGCAGAGGTCGAAACAGCCGAGGTCCGGCAAACCGTCATGCAACAAGACCAAGTCAGGCTGAAGCTGGGCACATTCCTGCAGAGCAGATTCTCCGTCCTCTGCCGTGAATACCTGGTAGCTTTGATTTTGTAGAAATGATTTCCAGGAATCGCGGCTCTCGGAAACTGCATCCACAAGAAGCAAGATAGCTGAGTTCATCAATCCCTCGTCATTCCTCAGCGCGTGGGGTGCGGAGACACCACTCCCTGCGCCTGAAAGACAATTTTTAGTGGATTGGACTTGCTAGCGATCTCCAATCCCAGTGCATGCGGAGAACTTTAGTTCTCCGCGTCCCGGGGACGAGAAGGAATGAGGTGGCTCGGCAGGGCTATCCAATGCTCCTGTCGTGCCAAATAAGGAATCCGCATAAGTCACGAAGAATTCGAGCTTTGCGGCGATACTCGCGGACGTAGCGGCCCACAGTCGCAAGGAATAATTTTCATGGTGCCTCCCAGGTTTACCCGATGCCACGCGTCCTCGGTCTTCTTTTCGGTTCCTCTTCGCCAATTCAAGAAGGCTTTCCGCAGATTTTGCAATGAACAACATCCTGAAAGCAGCAATGACTATCTTTCTCCACCTTTCCGACCCTTAAGAGTGGGCCGGTGGCCAACGATATGCACTCTCATGGAAACGGGATGCGGCCGGGGTGCGCCGTGAGGTATGATAGAGTTTCGTGAAATCAACTCATTAGGGTGACAATGCCAACCGCATCGAATGGAAAAGTATTGTTGAGGGTAAGGCCGCGCGGTTTCTGCGCGGGCGTTGTGCGCGCGGTCGATATTGTGGAACTGGCGCTGGAAGCCTATGGCGCGCCGGTCTACGTGCACCATGAGATTGTCCATAACACCTACGTCGTTGAGCAGTTGCGCCGGCGCGGCGCGATTTTTGTGGAAGCCATTGAGGAAGTTCCCCATTGCGCAGTGCTGGTTTTCAGCGCCCACGGCGTTCCGCCGACGGTCCGCGACGAAGCCAAGTCCCGCGAGCTGAAGGTCATTGACGCCACCTGTCCGCTGGTCACCAAGGTGCACCTCGAGGCTCTGAAGTTTGCCCGCGAAAGGCGCACCATAATTTTGATCGGTCACAGAGATCATCAGGAAATTGTCGGCACGTCAGGCGAAGCCCCGGACCGCACCATCGTCGTGGACTCCGTCGCCGCCGTTGACGCGCTCTCGGTAGATGATCCGCAGAAGCTCTCTTTCCTTACGCAAACGACCCTGAGCCTGTACGATACGCAGGAAATCGTGGCGCGGCTGCGCCAGAAGTTCCCATTGATCCAGGGTCCCGCCAGCGACGACATTTGCTACGCCACGCAGAACCGCCAGGAAGCGGTCGAGCAGGTTGCCAAAGACGTTGACTTGATTCTAGTAGTGGGTTCGCCGAACAGCTCGAATTCCAACCGCCTCGTGGAAGTCGCGCAGCGCAGCGGTGTCAAAGCCCAACTGATCGATTCGGCAAGGGATATCGATGTGAAGTGGCTTGAAGGCGTTTCGCGCGTGGGCCTGACTGCGGGCGCGTCCGCTCCCGAAGTCCTCGTGGAGCAAGTGAGTGAGCGTCTGGCAGAATTTGGCTTTACGGATCAGCGCGATTTGGATTTGATTCGCGAAGACGTGCGTTTTACGCTGCCTCCGGAACTGGCGACCATCGCGCCAGCGCCGCGCCGCTAGAGAGTTTGCGTTGAGCGGCAGGGGAGCCTGTACATGACCGGCATGACGTAGCGGCCGGGGCCGTAAACGATTTGGTCATTGGTACGCAGATATAGGCGGTAAATATAAAACAAGGAGCCAAACCTTGGCGGTCAAGATCGTCCGTCAGCCGAAGAAAATTGCCTTGATTGGCGCGCCCTTTAGCGCCGCCGGTTTTGCGCCAGGGACGGAAAAAGCTCCCGCTGCACTGCGCGCTGCTGGAATCATCGAAAAACTCCAGGCCGCAGGCTACGAAGTTGTTGATCACGGCGACTGCGCTACACGCCTCTTCGCGGATGACGAGGAACACCGGCGCGCCCGCAATCTGACCGAGATCGTCGCTGGTCTCAATGATTTGAAACTGCGTGCCGAGCTTGCCGTGAAGAGCGGCGCGTTTTTGCTGGTCCTCGGCGGCGACTGCGCCGAGGTTATTGGCTTGCTCACCGGCGCGCGGCGCTATTACAAACACTTAAATCTTCTGTGGTTCGATCGCGATGCCGATCTCAATACTCCCGCGAGCACTCCCTCGGGCCGCATCGACGGAATGGTCGTGGCCCACATTATCGGTAAGGGCGCGCCGGAGCTGGTGCGCTTTTGGAGCGAGGCGCCGCTGGTGCGCGAGCCGGATGTCACCCTCTTCGGGCTCCAACGGCTCGATCCTCCGGAGCAGGATTTCCTCGGCAAGTCGCCGATGCGGCATATTCACGCTGCGGATATTCAATCCAAGGGCGCCGTCAATGCAGCGCATGATGCGCTGGCGCAAGTGCACGCTGACACGCGCGAATTTGTCCTCCATCTCGATGTCGATGTCATTGTGGAGGAAGATTTTTCCGCTGTGAACGTCCCCGGCGGCGGCGGATTGGGCTTCGATGACGTCCGAGTCTCCTTCATCGAGTTTCTGAAGCACAAGAATCTCCTGGGTTTCGATGTGGCGCAGTACAACCCTGACAAAGATCCCGACGGCGGCGGCGCAAAAAAGCTTGTCGATTTGCTAGTCGAAGCACTATCCGCGCGCCTCGAAGCTCTGACGGCGCCTGCGGCAGAACCCGCGGCAGGTCCCGAAGAAATGTCCTCGTCAGGAACGACGGCGTAGTTCTTCTATAATTCAGTTCCAACCACGAAATATTAGCGTGCAGTTCAGGAAGCAGCAGTGGCGTGCTTGCGCACGTACCGCGCGAGGCCCAGAAACGAAAGATTCAGGCCGGCGCTGAACGCGTAGTGCTCTGCTTCGCCCGCAGGGAGATGCTGCGAGACTTCGGCATACGTTGCCGACATGAAGGCGTCCATCGCCGCGGAATCGCTGGCGGCAGTACGCAGGATTTCTGCTGTAAGTGCCGCCCAGCGATGCAGCCGCTCGCGGAAAAGCAGGATGTGCTCTGAAGGATTGTCGGAAAAACCGAAGTGCGTGAGAAACAGCCGCGCGGGTTTGCGCTCCAGGATTGCGGCGAAGGAAGTGTCCCAGATTCCCAGATCGATGTCCGGCGGCGGCGTAGCAGGCATGGCAAAGGAATTTCCCTCGATGCGCACGCCCGTGGTATCGCCAACAAAAGCAACATTTTCCGTCTTGTCGAAATAGCTGACGTGGTGCGAGGCGTGCCCAGGCGTGTAGACGACCTCTACTTGCCGCGACCCGAGCGTAAGCGTTTCGCCACCTTCGAGGACGCGCAAATTCTCCGCTGGAACGGGAAAAGTTTCACCGAAGAGTCGCTGCAAATTGTTGGGCCACAGCCGCTGGGCGCTGGCAAGCAGCTTGGACGGATCGATCATGTGCTGCGCGCCATTCTTGTGCACGTACACGGCGAGCTTCGGATTCTCGCGCACCAGCGCGCCGCTAGCGCCGGCGTGGTCTAGATGAATGTGAGTGAGAAGAATAGCGTTGAGATCGCCCACACCGATGCCTCGGGCCTGGAGCGTCTGGCGCAAAGTTTCGAGCGTGGAGCCCGGGCCAGGATCGACAATAGCGCGATGCCCGTCCGATTCCAGTAGGCCCGCCGCAATGGAGCGCGGCCTGCCCATCCAGAGATTGTCCAGTGTGGTGATCGAACTCATAGCGAACGATTAGTGTAGCTCAGGAGCGGCGACGTCGAATAATCCGACGATGTTGCGCGCCAATCCGGCAGAGCCATCGCATCCAGCCGGATGTCGTGCAGAAATTGCCGCTCGATCCCAAAGCAAAACTCTGTTCATTTACTCCGCCGCTTGAATCGGAGATTATGCTTGGGCTTATCGCGGATTTCTTGTCAGGAATGGAGCGAACCCGCATGACCAAACAAGCCAAGATTGCCGCTGTCACTCTGCTTTTCTGCGGCACAACCTTGAACGCTCAACAACCCGCCGCCACTCCCGGTCCTGTCGCCACGCAGCAAACGGAATCCGACGAATACACGCGCTACGAATTGCTCGCGCCGGAAACCGCCAGCTTCAAAATACATTATGAAGTGACTGCCACGACTCCCGGCGCGAAACTGTATTTCAATCCGATTCGCAAAGGCAGCACCGCAAGCGACGAAGCTGTCTACGACGCCATGACCGGCGAACCTCTGCGTTTCGACATCGTCCCCGGCGTGGAAGCTCGCAAGGATCCGCTTATGTCCAACGCTGAGGCCTCCGGGAGCTACATCAAGGTGCAACTCGCGCGTCCGGTTCCGCCGGATGGCCAGGGCCGTATTCTCATCGTCAAGACGTACAAGGACTCGAAGAGCTACTACCGTGATGGCGACACCATCGTTTTCAATCGGGGCCTGGGCATCAAGCGCAACAGTGTGGTCCTTCCGAAAGGTTTCGAGTTGGTGGCCTGCAACGTGCCGTCGCAAATCCTTTCGGAGCCGGACGGACGCATCGCCGTCAGCTTTATGAACGCCGGCCCCGGCGAAGCGCCGTTGATTCTCCGTGCGAAACCCGGGGCGCAAACCGGCCCGTCCGCCGCTCCCCATGCCTTGACGCAAACGCGCAGTTGGGAAGCGCCTTTCCCTGGAGAAACCGAGCGGGAACGGCTTTCCGAACGGGCACATCAGGACCGCGATATCGTCTACTTCCTCCAGCAACCGGAGACGCATGCCTTCAGCCTGGATCACGATTACACCGAATCGCGCCCAGGCGTGGATAAGTATCTGAATGTCGTTCGTGAGGGCAGCACCGTTTCCGATCCGTCGGCATACGTTCTCGATACCGGCGAAAAGCTTTCCACTCGTCTGATGACCGGTGCCGAACTCACTGCCGCAAAAATCGAATCCGCGGAGCCGGTAAAGCCCGCGGCACAGATCGTCGTGATTCCATTCCCTCCGGTGAAGAAGGGACAATCGATCCGCCTGCGGATCTCGGAAACGTACACCGCTCCCGCAAGCTATCGATTGGATGCCGACGAACTTGTCTTTGATCGCAGCCTTGGCCGTCCGCGCAACGCTATTGTCCTTCCCGCAGGATGGTATTTGACCGCCAGCGCCATGCCAGCGACCGTCACCCAACTTTCCGACGGGCGCATCCGCCTCGATTTCTGGAACGCGCGGCCCGATTCCGTGGACGTACTGTTAAAAGCCAGGACGCGAGTCAGCCCGGCAGACCAAGTCCACTGAATGCCAAGGGAAATTACGGCGGGCAGTGGAAACCTTCATGAAAGGACAGGAAGTTGTTGCACCGAAAGTGAATTGTGGAATAGTCTTATGGCGCCACTTCCTTTTTCCTTCAGGTTTCTCCATTGGTTCGGACATAGGTGTGGGGTGAAGTGAATGCCTGAAGAGAAAGCGGCAACGAGTGGAAATTTTGAAATGTGTCTAACGGAGTCCGCCACAAGCAGCGTGCCGTCGGCGGCCGAGTACCCGAACCAAACAATTTTCGGTTGATTGTGCTCAGGAGGAATGAGATGCGCAATTTGTGTGCAGCACTCGGGGTGAGCGTGCTTTTCGCTTTGCCGCTCTGCGCGCAGCAGAAGAGCAGCGGAACGGGCGACGAAACAACGAATGCCACCGCGAGCGCGGAGAAGAGCGCAGCTCCCCGCAAGAATGCGGAAGTCAGCAAGCCCGCAGCGGCGAGCGGCCTATTCGCATTGCCTGCCACTCCTCGGCCGAAAGCTTTCCCGGGACCCGCTGCCGCCTCTGACAAGCGCGTGCCCGGACAGGTTGTGCCCCGGTTCGAAATCGCGGCAATGTACCACTACCTCAACTTCGGGCCCGGCAGCCCTTTCTCGAACTTCGACGGCCACGGCGGATCGGGTTCCATTACTTATAACGCTTCGAAGTGGATCGGTCTGACAGGCGAAGTCGGAACTTATGATTTGGCCCGAGGCGCCATGATCAGCTATCTATTCGGTCCGCGGTTAAACCTTCGAAAGTTCGATTATTTTGTTCCCTTTGCTGAGTTTTTGGCTGGCGCAGCGCGCGGGAACGGTCAGATTACAGGTGCCGCCGAGCAGGATGCTTTTGCCTTGGCAGCGGGTGGCGGCGTCGACATGGTTCTAACCAAGAACGTCGCTTGGCGTGTGGCCCAGTTGGATTACCTCATGACCAGTCTTACCGGGCCCGCCCTAACAGCCACCGGCCGGCAGGACAGCTTCCGCGCCGGCGCTGGCTTGGTTTTGCGTTTCGGGATTCCCAATCCACCTCCTCCGCCGAATCATCCGCCTGTGGCGGCGTGCTCGGTGAGTCCATCTTCCATTTTTGCCGGTTCGGGCGACAGCGTGGCCGTGCATGTGAACGCCAGCGATCCTGATAACGATCCCCTGACGTACGTGTATTCCGCGACCGGCGGCACTGTAGAAGGCACCGGCCCGGAGGCACGCTGGAATTCGGCCGGCGTGGCCGTTGGCAATTACACGGTAAATGCCAAAGTTGATGACGGCAAAGGCGGCTCGGCCTCCTGCGCGGTGGACATCAAGGTTGAACAGAAGCCCAATCATCCACCCACGGCGGCACTCTCCGTGGAACGCACCCCCATCCTTCCGGGTGAACGCACCGGCATCACCTGCAATGGCAGCGACCCGGATAACGATCCGTTGACGTACAGCTACACCGCAACCGGCGGACAAGTCGTGGGAAGCGGCGCGAAGGTGCAATTTGATGCCACCGGGCTGAAGCCGGGAACCTACACGCTGAAGTGTACGGTGAACGATGGCCGCGGCGGAACTGCAGACGCTTCCGGCAATGTGGAAGTGAAGCAGCCCCCGGAGCCTCTGCAGGTCATGCAATTGGAAACCAAACTGGCGCTGCACAGCATCTATTTCCCGACAGCCCTGCCCTCTGTTGCCAAGCCCATGGGCGGTTTGTTGCCCAGCCAGGATGCCACGCTGAATGCCCTCGCGAATGACTTCAAGGAGTATTTGAAGTACAGACCGGACGCCAAGTTGATTCTCGAAGGCCACGCTGACGTTCGCGGAGCCAAAGACTACAATGTGAAACTGTCCGAGCGACGCGTAGAGCGCGTCAAGAGCTACTTGTTGGAAAGGGGCGTGCCCGCCGGCCATATCGAGACCCGCGCATTTGGCTTTGAGAAGAACATGACCGCTGAAGAGGTAAGGAAACTGATCGAAGCCGACCCCGATCTGAGTCCGGCTGAAAAGCAGAAGATCCTGAAAAACCTACTGACCGTCCGCATGGCCAACAACCGCCGCGTCGACGTCACTCTGAGTACCACCGGTGAACAGTCCGCTCGCCGGTTCCCCTTCAGTGCCAAGGATGCCCTCACGCTGCTTAGTAGAGGCGGCGGTGAAACACTCAAGAAGAAAACCACAGCGCCGGCACCGGCGAAGAAACCTAAACCTTAACTGGCTGGCAACAGAGCAGGAAGGCCGGAAGTGACTCGGGCCAATGAAACCCTTCGACCCAAATAAGCGGGTTTCCGGGAAGCTATCGAGGAACCCGCTTTGTCTTGGGACTAGTACTCTTGACCAAGCTTGTTCCCGAATCCTTCCCGTTCTGGGACAATGGGGAGGGGTGACCAAGACTGATTCCCAAAATGGGACTTGCAAACCGCTTGTCATTTAACTAACGTATTGATTTATAAAAGGAGCCGCGTGATTTCCTGAAACGGAACCCGAGATGCAAATGAAGCCGCAGACCGAGGCTCTTGGGATCCCTCTTATGACTGAGGAAGCAGCAGTCCGCCGCGAGGCTGTCCCGATGAACATTCTCATCGTGGATGACGAGCAGTCCATCCGTGAGACCTGTGCCACGGTCTCAGAACAATCTGGAATGAAGGCCATAGCCGTGGCTACCGCGGAAGAAGCGCTGGAGGTTCTGGAACATTCGGCCATTGACATCCTCTTGACGGATTTGAAGCTGCAGCGAACGAGCGGCGTAGAGCTGCTCAAACAGGTGCACGGCCAGCATCCCGAAGTTGCCGTCGTCGTGTTGACGCAATACGGCACCATTGAATCCGCCGTGGAGGTTACGCGTCTTGGTGCCGTCGATTACGTCACCAAGCCGTTCCGCATTGAGGAGTTGCGCTCCCGCCTCGAACGCGTGTCGCGCGCGGTGGAACTCCAGCAGGAGAACCGCCTGCTGCGCGAGCAGTTACGCACGCGGCCGGGGTTCGGCGGGCTGATCGGCGTTTCCATGAAAATGCAGCGTGTCTACAAAATTATCGAAAAAGTGAGCCAGCATGAGTATCCCGTTCTCATCCTCGGGGAGAGCGGAACGGGGAAAGAACTCGTGGCCCGCAGCATTCATTTTTCGGGGCCGCGCAAAGACCGCCCCTTTGCGCCGGTGGACTGTTCGGCGCTGGTCCCCACGCTGATCGAATCCGAGTTGTTCGGCTACGTCAAGGGCGCGTTCACCGGGGCCATGCAGGCCAAGCAAGGTCTGCTCGAAGCCGCCCAGGGGGGCACGCTCTTTCTCGACGAAATCGGAGACATGCCCGTGGATCTGCAGGCCAAGCTCTTGCGCGCTCTGCAAGAGCGCGAGGTCAAGCCCGTTGGCTCCACGGAACGCCGCCAGATCAATGTCCGCATCATCGCTGCCACCAACCGCGATTTGGACGCGGCCATTCGCTCGGGAACTTTCCGGCAGGATCTCTACTTTCGTTTGAATGTCGTGCAGGTCAAGCTGCCGCCGCTGCGGGACCGCAAGAGTGATATCCCTATCCTCGTCACGGCATTCCTGGAGAAGTTTTCCGATCCGCAGGGCCCGGTGCGCACGATTTCCGAAGACGCCATGCGGCGGCTGATCGCCTACGACTGGCCCGGTAATGTGCGTGAATTGGAAAACGCCATCGAGCGTGCCGTCGCGCTGGGCTCCGGGCCGATTCTCCACGTGGCGGATCTGCCTTCTAACCTTCAGTATCCCACCACCGAGCGCATACCTGAAAAAGATGAAATCCTGCCTCTCGAGGAATTGGAGCGCCGCGCGATTCTTCGCACCCTGCGCGAAACCGGGGGTGATAAGCTTTCCGCGGCCCGCATGCTCGGCATTGGCAAGACCACGCTGTACCGCAAACTCAAGCAATACCACATGGACCACAGCGAGGAGTAACGCCGCTCACCGCTCGCTCTCCCTCAATGCGCGTCCGGTTTGCGTGCGTCCCTAAGGCGCTTACGATACTCACCGGCTGCTTTGTCTGCATCGCTCTCTCTGGTGCTGTTGGCAGCCAAGTGTCCGAGTTCATGCGCCACCCAGTATCCGAGGGAGTCATCGCTCACATATCGGTCGCTGTCGATGAACACGCTTCGGCTGGGTAAGTGCGTGAACATGGCGCTGGTGTATCCGGCAGGCACATGGAGTCGAAATATTCTGGCCGTCTCCATGTACTTCCAGTGGGGCACAAAGAGGACTCGCAGGGGATAAACGTCGGGTTGCATGACCTGTATCTGAGCGCGTACCAACGCTTCCTGTTTGGGCGTCGCTCCGATGACCGTGTAGCTGTTCGCCGAAGGCTCAGGCGCGTTTCCTTCTGTGTTGACCAGTTTCCCGTTTGTTTGTCCCCAGGCGAGCTGCGCCACTGTCAGTGAGAATAGGGTTGTGCAGATTCTGAGCTTCATTTGCCACCTCCAGGCATGCGCTGGAGGCGAACTTGGGGCTGGTCCCAAGGAAGCTCAATGGACCGCGGCTTGATCGCGGCTTGATTGCTTCTAAGCGGCTAAAGTTTTTTATTTCAGTAGCTTGGCGCTTCGGCTTATCTAAATCTTGTCATCCAGGTGGAGGGTGTTAGACTCGCAGTAACATCTGGGATAGATACACTTGGCCCTTGAAGCCCGATCTTCCGCAATCCTGCGCTTCGGAGTGTTTGAGGTGGATGTGCGCGCTGGAGAGGTGCGCAAGCACGGCGCACGGATCAAGCTGCAGGAACAGCCGTTTCACGTCCTCACCGTTCTCCTGCAGCGGCCCGGGGAAGTGGTCACTCGTGAAGAGCTGCGCTCTCAGAACTGGCCCGCCAATACCTTCGTGGACTTCGACAACAGCCTGAACACGGCGATCAACAAGCTGCGGGAAGCGCTAGGCGATTCCGCAGATAGTCCACGTTTCATCGAAACCCTTCCGCGCCGTGGGTATCGGTTCATCGCGCCGGTTACCGGCCTCGATGGAACAATGTGGGGGACCACCGCTGGTGCGAGCGCGACTGCACCACCGCGCAGCCGGAAGATCTTCGTGACCGTGGCCGTCGTGGTGCTCGCAACGGGAATCGCGGGAGGACTGCTCTGGCGCGCGCGGCAAGCGCGGCGCCTCACGGAAAAGGACACCATCGTTCTCGGAGATTTTGCCAATTCGACTGGCGACGCAGTATTCGACGGGACGCTCCGAGAAGGCCTTTCCGTCGAGTTGGAGCAATCACCCTTCCTTAGCCTGCTGTCAGAGGGAGGAATCCATCAGACGTTGCGGATGATGGGACAGCCCGCGAATGCGCGACTCACGCCCGAAATTGTTCGAGAAGTCTGTCAAAGGACAAGCAGTGCAGCAGCACTGGACGCTTCGATTGTCCTGATCGGCACCCGATACAACCTGATCCTCAAGGCTGTCCATTGTGCCAGCGGAGAGTTGCTGGCAAGCACAGAAGCACAGGCGAACGACAAAAGCCATGTTCTCGACGCGGTGGGGAAGGTCGCCTCGGAAATGCGCAGCAAACTCGGGGAATCCTTGAGCAGCTTACAAAAGTACAACACGCCTCTCGAACAGGCGACTACACCATCTCTCGAAGCATTGCAGGCCTACAGTTTAGGTTTCAAGCCTTTTTGGGCAAACGATTACGCTGCGGCGCTGCCGTTTTTCCAGCGAGCCACCGAACTCGACCCGAATTTCGCCATGGCTTACTGGGCGAAGAGCTTAGCTTATGCAAGCCCCGGTGAAACCGTCCTGGCTGCGGAAAATGGCCGGAAAGCCTTTGCGCTGCGTATGGGACTAAGTGAGCGGGAAAAGCTTCGCATTGAAGTGAGTTACTACTTAGTGAGTAAAGGAGATCTCTTGAAGGCACGCAGCAGCTGTGAAATTGGCGCCCAGATGTTCCCGCGTGACTGGTTCTTCTTTGCCGCACTGCGACTGGCCTCAAGTGCCCTCGGAAAACATGAAGCAGCACTCAAAGCAGGCCTGGAACTCCATCGTCTTGCTCCTTACGACAGTCCCAGTTACCGAGATGAGGTGTATGACTATCTCCTGTTGAACCGAGTAGAGGAAGCTGCGGCTGCCGCGGAAGAAGCGCACACAAAGGGTCTAGACTCCAATCTGACAGCCATTCTTTATGGAATCGCCTTCTATCGGGATAACACTGCCGAAATGGCGAGACAGTTGGCTCGTGCCACAGGTGTGCCGGGACACGAAGACTTGTTGTTGGCACTGGAGGCCGACACAGCTGCCTATTTCGGACATCTGGGGAAAGCCCGTGAGTTTTCCCGCCGGGCTGCAGGTTCTGCTGAGCTAGCGGGACAGAAAGAAACTGCCTCAGATTACTATGCCGCATCTGCCTTGCGGGAAGCCTTATTCGGGAATGCCTCCAAAGCACGGCAGCAGGCCACGGTCGCAGAGGGACGTTCGACCGGGTTAGACACGGATTATGGCGCGGCGCTAGCACTTGCTTACGCAGAGGACGCGAGCCGTGCGCAAGCATTGGCTAATGATTTGGCCAAGAGGTTCCCCGAAGACACGGATGTGCAGTTTAATTACCTGCCGACTCTTCGCGCAAAGATAGCGCTCTTGCATTCAAACCTTCAGCAGGCGATTGATATGGTTGCGGTCGCTGCTCCGTATGAACTCGGTTTACCAGCATATGGCTTTTACAATTGGCCTAATTTGTACCCCGTTTATGTGCGAGGAGAGGCCTTTCTTGCGGCTCACCGTGGCCGGGAAGCTGCGGCAGAGTTTCAGAAGATCCTCGATCATCGGGGAATCGTGCTGAACGAACCCATCGGAGCCCTGGCGCATCTGCAACTCGGGCGCGCCTACGTTTTGCAGGGCGATACGTCAAAGGCCCGGGCCGCGTATCAAGATTTCCTCTCTCTCTGGAAAGCCGCCGACCCAGACATTCCCATCTTTAAGCAAGCCAAGGCGGAGTACGCGAAGCTGCAGTAGCTCTATGGACGGTTTGGGGAGTGTCAGCTTCTTGCCCTAGGTTCGCAGGACAATCGACCGACGATCACGAATAGCGAGAACAGACTTTTCACCCGGTTCACTCTGGGAAGAACCCCCCGCAACGTTCCGACATGGAAATTTCCCCCCTCCCGCATTTCCTATAAGTGATTGATTCGATTGGACAAACTGGCATCCGGGGATGGGCCTGCCGGTGCAATGGCGAGCTAGGGCCAGCGCTCGAACTACTGTTTGTCTGCAGCGACTCCCGCGTGACTGGCGGAGAGCGGCTGGGGACTAAGCCAACGATGAGAATTTGGAGGAAAAAAGCGGACACAGCACCAGGCCGACGAGGCCTCGCGCGCGCGGCCCTGGACGGCGCTCCTCGAGAAGAGTTGTTGCAGGAAGCCCTGAAGATACTCGTCCAGCAGGGGCCCGCGAGCCGAATCGGTGTCTGGCTTGAGGCTGAGAAGGAAGTAGAAGCACACAACGAGAATATCGCGGCGTTTCACGGTAGCGTTTGGGACCACGGAAGCCGGGAGACCCCCCAAGAGTGGGCCCATCTTTCCGTGGAACCTCCGCTGCCACACCAAATGCTCCTACGCGGAAAAACCGTCGAACAGGATCTCTCCGCTTCTTTTCCGAACCCTATCCTTGGCCTGCTTGCAGGAGTCCGTCACGCGTTGTGGGTGCCTATCGCAAGGAAAGAGCAATTGCAAGGAGTCATCCTCGTGGGGAGCTTTGTCAAACAGCCAGCCATTTCCAGAGAAGACGTGGAATCGGTCGCCGCGGAACTCGCCCTGGCGCTGGGACTTGAGGAGGAGCAAAGGATCGCCGAACTGCGAAAGCAGGACCTCGGCGTCGTCCGGTATTTCTTCACAAAACAATCATCGAATACTTCTATGGAGACGCTCCTCTGCAATCTGGTCGAGTCCTGCACCGAGGCCCCGGCAACTGGCGAGCGGCTCGGCGCGTCATTCGCAGCGATTGGCGCCCTTCGGCATGACCGCAAAGAGGTTTCCGAAGTTTTTCCAATCGAGTTCCTCTGGCGCAGTGGAGACGAGTCCTGGACGCGTGCGATCGCGCGCGAACCTCTGGCGAGTATATGGCGGCAGGCGCTGGAGTCTCGCCGCGTCGTTGGAAGCGAGTCCCAAACGAGTCACGCGGCGGCATCGGTGGTTCGAATCGTCGCCTTCCCTCTGGAGTCGGAAGGCCAGCTCATGGGAACACTGGTCGCGGGATTGCCGGGAAATGCAGTTTCTCTCTCTACGCTTGACCGCCTGGAGTTGCGCGCAGCTCTGGCAGCCTCGGCTCTTCAACAGCGAAAGCGAAAAAGAGAGAAGACGCAACTCGCGGATTGGCCGAACAACTTATTAGAATGCATCAGCGACCCTCTCCTTCTTGTGGATGAGACGGGAAAAATGACGGCCTGGAGCCGCGGCGCCAAGGAGTTGATCCGTCCGGAACTGAAGACCGAACCAGCACATCCGGCAGGCATTCCTGCGAAGACTTACTTGCCCGAATTGTTCCGCGCCCAAGACCAGCCGCACATCGAAACCTGGCTGCGAGCGGGGCTCCACCCCGAGGCAGACGGGCATGGCGCTAAATACCAGCCTTTCCGCGCGAAATTGCTGACCGGTGTCGAAGTGCGATTGTCCCTGGCGGTCCCTGCCCAAGGCCAAGCCACAGTGGTTTCACTCGAACCGCTAGCGGCCCGCGAATCAACGGGACAGGCAGGCAATGCCGAAATTGAATTGCAAAACGTCATCGAATGGCTCGAAGAAGGAGTCGTCCTCTCTGACGCTCAGGACAATATCCGTGCGATCAATACGCGGTTCGAACAGATTGCGGGACTTACGCCGCAAGAGTCCGCAAAAATCAAGACCTTGGAGGAATTGATCGGCCGTCTCAAGAATCAAGCGGCGGAACCGGAACGGTTCGCGGAGCAGTGGCGTGAACTGGCGCGCGGAATTGAAGGTGGCGTGCGCGAGGAGTTGCAAATGACGCATCCAGCCCCGCGCATTCTCGAAAGAGCGGCGCGGCCCGTTCTCGATCCCGTCGGCCGTTTGCTGGGGCGCGTGGAGGTCTACCGTGACCTGACCGCCCAGCGCGCTTTCCATTTGAAACTCCTGCAAACCGAGAAGCTCGCCGCGCTCGGACAACTGGTGAGCGGCATCGCGCATGAATTGAGTAATCCGCTGACCAGCATTCTCGGCTACGCCCAACGCATTCTGGCGCGCCAGGATTTGCCCGGGCGGACCGAGGAAGTGCGCCAGATTTATCAGGAAGCGGAGCGCGCCAGTAGCATCCTCCGGCAGTTGCTTTTGAACGCCAGGGAAACGCTTCCGGAGCGGCGTCTGGTATCCCTGAATCAAATCGTGCACCGCGCCATGGATCTCCAGCGATTCAGCCTCGCTGCCGAAAAAATCCGCGTCGAGGTTGATCTGGATCCCGCCCTTCCTTTGGTGCAGGGAGATCCCGGTAACCTCCAACAGGTGTTGATGAATCTGGTGGGCAACGCGCGGCAAGCCATCGAACAGCACGGCAAGGCCGGAGTAATCCAGTTGCGGACAAAAAGAATCGGC